>JANQQG010000255.1 GCA_028285065.1 Phycisphaerales bacterium | reverse complement strand
GGGCCAATCGAGTCACCACGAGCACCATCCACGCGAAGAGCCCAACGTGGAACCCCGAGATCGACAGCACATGCACCACGCCCTGCCGCACGAACGACTGGCCGACCTCGTGCTCGAGCTCGCCTCGGTGCCCCAGGACGAGCAGCTCCACCACACCCCCGCCCCGATCCCCCACCGACTCCTCCAGCGACGCCAGCGCACGCGCACGCACACGGGCGAGCCACAGGCGACGACCGCCCAGCCCCGGCGTGCCCAGCGGCGTCAGCAGCGGCGCGCTCCGCACTGTGAGCGTCCCGACCCGCCCGGTCATCCGCCCGTACCGGCGCGCGTCGAACTCCCCAGGGTTCGCCGGAGCAGCCGGTGCCGCGTACACACCCATCAACCGCAAACGGGAGCCAACCTCGACGCGCTCGGCCGCGTCCCCTGGGACGTACACCCGCAGCACACCCGATGCTTCACGCGCCCCCACGCCGCTTCCTACCCGTTCGACGCGCGCCTCGAACCGCCACGACCGGCCAGCACCAAACCCAGCCAGGTCACCAAGGAACCCGGCCGCACGCACAGGGCGCGGCGCCTCCAGCGCGATCGCCTCCACCTGGATGATCGGATCCCGACCAGCCCCCGCAAGCACGACGTCGAGCGCATCCGGCGACGACTCGTGCACACGCATCGAGAACCACCCGCCGCCGATCATGCACGTTGCCGCCAGCAGCAACACGGCGCACGCCCACCCCCTCGACCACCACGCGCCGACAAGCAGGGGAACGGACGCAGTCAACCACACCCACGACGCCTCCTCCCACGCCGACGACGCGACCATCCCGAGCGCCACCGCGCCGAACGCCCAGACCGACCGACGCGCCGGTGTCGGCGTGCGCTCATCAGATCCCGAGCCTGTCCCGGCAAACGCCATGAACCGACCAGACACGCAACGACGCGCCGGCGTCAAGGCGCGCACGCGCAACGCCCGCCGGATTCACCCGACCGGTGGTCACGATCCCCTTCTTGGGTACTGGCTGCTTACTGCGACGCGTCGAGCACGATGTCGTCGAACCCGTCCATCGGGTCCTGCTCGACCGAGTAGCGAACGACGCGATCCGGCGAACGCTTCGCGCCCTGCTCGTTCTCACCGACGAACACGCCGTTCTGGCCGGCCGAGTGGATCACCATCGCGCCCTTCGCCGCCGCGGGGGCCGCGGGAGCCGCGTTCGCCCGCGGGAACGCACGGCTCCCCAGGATCCCGGCGAGCGATTCGATCCCCGACTCACCGGGTGCGCCCGCGTACGAGGCACCGATCAGGCTCTCGCGCGCCTGGTTCACACCGTCCGGACCGGTCCCGGTCGCCCCAAGGTGGCCCGCGTTGGCCGCCCAGAAGAAGAACGGGCGTGCGGCGGTCGACGCATCAGGGAGCGCGAACTGCTCATTCGGGTTCGGGTTGTCGTCCTGCACCCACGCCAGCAGCGGCGTCCCGAACGTGTCCACCAGATCCGGCAAGCGCTTGTGCTCCGGGCGACCACTCTGGTCCGTGTTTCCCGCAAGGTCGTCGGGCGTCACGTACCGCTCAGCGGGCGGCGTGAAGTACAGCTTCGCCTCGACACCATCGATCTTCCGCGTCGCGGCGCCGATGAAGTCCAGGTTCACACGCACACTGTTGGCGGCGCCCGTGCCCGGGCCGACATCGATGATCTGCCCGCCGAGCGGGGTGCCCGTGTCGACGACGCCACCGGTCAGGTCGAGCAGGATGTTCTCCATCGCCGTGAAGCCACGCTGGCGGTTGGACGCCGCACCCATCTGGCGCGCGGTGAACACACCGGGCAGGCGGCGCTCGTCCGTCTCGAACGTGCTCACCGCGGTCTTCAGGCTCGTGATCAGGGACGTGGTCGCGGCACGGCGCGCCGCGTTGCGCACGCCGTTGAGCGTCGGCACCAGGATCCCGATCAGCAACACGATGATCAGCACGACCACCAGCAACTCGATCAGCGAGAACCCGCGCCGAAGAAGGCCACTCGTACCCCGCGCTCGTCCGACAGTCGCGTTCATCGCAGCGTCTCCTGGGGACGATCGACCCGGCGGCCTCGCCCAACTCATAGTCCTCGTCCGCACGCCCCCACGCGCTGTACAAGGGTACCGCCCGCCCGGCCCGGAGCCTATCTCCAGACCAGCCTCGGCCCCTCAGTCCCCGCCAAGGCCGATTCGGCCCGCTGGGCCCGTCTGATCCGATGCCACGCCAACAAATCTGGCGATCCCGCCACCCAAACGAACCCAAGCCCCGCCCACGATCGGGTTCTGCTCGGCCATCAACAGGATTGGTCATCCGGCGCGAGCGCCCGTACGCTCGGCCGATGCGCACCGCACCGGTCGATCTCCGAGCCCTCAGCCCCGTCGGGCGAGCCGAACGGGTCGCCGCCAGCGCGCGCGCCCTCGACGCCGGCGAGCTCCAGATCCTCCCTTCCGAGACGGGCTACGTCTGCGTCAGCCGCTCGATCGACGCCATCGCGCACCTCGCCCCGGCCCCGGCGCGCATCCCGATCCGACTCTTCGCCTCCGTCGCCGACGCCGAACGCGCCGCCGAGCTCACGCCGGCGCAGGCCCGCCTCGTCCGGCGCCTCTCCCCCGGGCCCGCCATCTACGTCCTCCCCGACGTCGACAGCGCCTTCTGGATCCCATCCGCCGACCTCATCCACCGCGTCGCAACACTCGCTACCAGCGAGCTCTTCTGCGTCGAACTCGATGCGCGAACCGCCGACGAAGCGGGCGCGGCCATCGAGGTCCGCGGGAGCAGCCCCGACGCGATCCTCAACGACGGCTCACCCAGCCTCTCCCAACCCGCGACCGTCCTCTCGCTTCCGACCATCGGGGGTCCAACGATCCTGCGCAAGGGGGCCTACGAGGAGCGGTTCATCGACAAGGCATCAACCATCGTGCTCCTGTTCGTCTGCACCGGCAACACCTGCCGCTCGCCGATGGCCGAGGCCATCGCGCGATCGCTGCTCGAAGACGCAGGCGTGCGCGCCCAGGCACGCTCCGCCGGCGTCGGCGCCTCCCACGGCGCGCCGCCATCGCCAGAAGCACTCATGGCCCTCGACACGCTCGGCGTTGCCCATCCCTCCGGTGGCTCAACCCCGCTCACACCCGAGCTTGTCGCGGGCGCCGATCACGTCTTTGCCATGACCGCCGGACACCTGCGCCGCGTCCTCGAGCTCGCGCCCGAAGCGCAAGCAAAGGCCATCCTCCTCGACGTCCACGGACGGGACATCCCCGACCCCATCGGGCGACCTCCGGAGGACTACCTCGCAACCGCAAACCGCATCCGCGACGCGCTCAACGAGCGACTCAAGGAGATCATCGAATGAAGCTCCTCATCGGCGCAGACCACCGCGGCACCGAGGCACTCCCCGAACTCGTCGAGCGACTCAAGCAGATGGGTCACGACGTCGACGCATCCAGCGCAACATCCAACGAACCCTGCGACTACCCCGAGCCCGCCTGGAAGGTCGCCTCCGGCGTCGCCAACGGCGACGTCGACCGAGGCATCCTCCTCTGCGGCACCGGCATCGGCATGTGCATCACAGCCAACAAGGTCAAGGGCGTCCGCGCAGCGCTCGTCCACGACGAACTAACCGCCGAGCTCAGCCGCTCCCACAACGACGCCAACGTCCTCTGCCTCTCCGCCGACCTGCTCGGCCACCGCCTCATCGACAAGATCGTCGACGTCTGGCTCGGCACCGAGTTCCAGGGCGGACGCCACGCCAGACGCGTGCGCAAGATCGAGGCCGTCGAGCAAGGCGACGACCCGCGCGGGATCGAGTAGGCCTCGTCAGTCCCCCGCCGGCGCCCAGAAGATCGTCGTCGAGCTCCCCGCCGTCACCGCCACCACCCCGTCCAGCACCGCCGTGCGCCGCGGGCGCCCCCACAGCGCGATCGGATCGCTCGACAGCACGCGCCCCGTGTTCGCTTCGATCCGGTGAACGCCGAAGACCTCGCGTCCGTCCGGCGAACGGATCGCCGCGGACGAAGAGCTCGTCGCATCGACCGTCACAAGGACACCCTCGGCCGGCGAGGGCGTGACCACGCCGTCCACGTTCGAGAGCGCGTCCGCACCGACGACCTCGCCCTCGCCCGAGTACAGCACCACCCCGAACGCGGATGTGACGGCAAACAGGTCGTCGCCGTACGAGTGCACGTCGATCGGTGCGACCAACCGGTCGTACCGGTTCTCCAACGGCGCGCCGTCGCGCAGCAGGCGCCCGCCGACGAGATCCCCAAGACGCACCAGCCGGTCCTTGCCCAAGAGCAAGAACGAATCGCCGAAGACCCAGACGTCGCGCGACGCCATCGCCGACGCATCGCCGAGAACCCAGTTCTCCTCACCACGCTCGACGTCGACGGACAGAAGCGCCCGCTGCAGACCGACAAGAACCGTCCCCGACCCCACGGCACGCACCCAACGCACGCGACCACGATCCGGACCGAGCTCCTGCGTCACCGCGCCCGTCCGCGCGTCCATCACGGCCACGACGTCCGACGAACCCACCAGACCCGCGCGATCCATCGGCAGGTCACGCTCCCCCCCGATCACGAGCGTCCCGCTCGTCAGATCGGCCGCCATCACCCGCTCCACCGGCGCGCGCTCCGCCCACAAGCGACGCCCCGTCCCCGCGTCGAACGCCGCCGTCCGACCGGTGCGCTCGATCACGGCATACGTCCGCCCGTCCGATGCGATCAACACGTCCGTCGAGAGCACGACGCCATCCAGCGGCGTCGACAGCTCCTCGCGCATCACGTCCACGGCGCCCGCCTTCGGTCCGCCGGGGAAGTACGACGAGAACAGGCCTGTGCGCCACATGACCTCGCCGAGCGACAACGACACCTTCTCGAGACGCGCCCCGTCCGGGCTCGAAGAGAACAGCACGAGCTCGTCGCCGCGTTGCTCGACGAGCTGGATCGACTCATCGTTGAGCTCGCGCGACCACACCTTCTCGATCAGATCACCCTCCGCCCCCGGCTCGCCGGGCCCGACCACGAAGGCCGCCACCTCCGCGTCGTTCGCCAGCACCAACGCGCGACGACGCTCGCCGCGACGATCACGAAGGAGCGGCTCGAGCAGGTACAGGTCCTGCAAGACCTGCGGCGTCCGGTTCGCCAGCGCCCCGACGGATGGACGACGACGTGCAGATCGCAACGCCTCTGCCACCTCGCGCTCGAGCATTCCGAGCGTCCGCCCGCCCTCGCCCAACGGAAGATCACGCCCGAACGCCTCGATCGATGAGAACACCGCGCGCGATGCCACCTCGGGCTCACCCTCGTCCAGCAGCACCTCGACCAGGCGCTCGACGCTCTCGCCCGCAAGCGCACCGCCAGCGCCAGGCGTCAGCAGCGAAGACGCGTGCGCATGCTCGAGCGCACGCAGCCGCTCCGGAGCCCACCCGGCGTCGTCGACGCCGGCGGCGATCATCAGCCACGCCCGCGTCGCGGCCCCGGCCAACGGGAAGCGCTGCGCGATCGACTCGAGCTCCTCGACCGATGGCGCATCACCGAGCCCGCGCAGCTCTTGGGAGGCACGACGCGACACCGGCGCGTAGACGCCAACCCCCTCACGGCTGATCACCCGAGCAAGACGACGCGTCGCCTCGATGTCGGCGCGCACCGTCAAACGAGACCCGGTCCACCTCGCACCCGTCAGCGCGCCATCCTCCAGAACACGCTGGTACGACGCCACCGCCTCGCCCGGATCACCCGCGTCCTCCCACAGACGCCCGCGCGCAAGCAGGTACGACACGCGATCGTCCGCGCTCCGAGCAAGCGACCCGAGACGCTCGACCAACTCCGACAACAACGCCGTGTCGCGGATCACCGGGGCCGGCGACTCCGCCGGAGCACGCCCGAACGCCTCCGACTGGCTCACCGCCACCATCCGCGCAAGCGAATCGAACAACCGACGACGCAGGGCCCCATCGCCCTCCTCATCCTCGAGGGCAGCGATGGCACGGTCCGTCGCCCACAGGATCCGCTCGAAGCGCCCCGCCCGGTACGCGAGTTCCGCGAACGTCAACGCGGGCGCCGGATCCTCCGGCGCAGACTCCATCCGCTCCGTCAAGATCGCCTCGGTCATCTCCCAGAGCAGGTACCCGTGCACCCGCGCGTCGTCCGCCACGACCAACTGCGTCTGCACCGCGAGCGCGTTGCCCGCGTGCTCGAGCTCGAGCTGGCGGTACTCGGCAGGCGCCGACGGATCCAACACAGCAATCCCGCTGCTCAGCGGCACCAGGAACACGTCACCCGACCCCACCACCCGCCCGCGGATCCCAAGGTCCCCGATCGGCGACGACTGCACACGCGGGCCCGCCTCCTCGAAGGCCATCGGCGAGAGCCCGACCTGGGCCGCGCCGACAACCGCCAGCGTCGTCCCGTTCGTCGCCAGGTACTGCGCCTCCGCGCTCAGGAAACGCCCGCGCGACCGACGCCCAAGCTCCTCGCCGGTGTCGATGTCCAAGCGAACCACGTCGTTGCGATCGGGCGTCAGCATGACCAGCGAATCGCCATCGATCAGTGGCACGTTCACGAGCCACGCACCACCCAGCGTGTTCGGGCGGAACGCCGGAGCAGGCATCCGTCGCACCCACACCGGCCGACCCGTCCACGCCTCGTACGCGCCCACCACACCCAACGAGTCCGACCGGTACACCACGCCCCGGCGCAGCACACCACCGTGCGCCGCGCCGGCCTGCACGCGGTACGGCAGCGCGCCCGCGCTGCCCACCTGACGCGTCCAGCGAACCTCCCCGGTCCACTCATCCAGGCCGATCAGGTGCATGCTCCGCAGACGGCGCTGCGGCACGAACTTCACCGCGCCCAGAACGACCACGCCCTCGCCGATCAGCGGCGCCCCACGCACGCTCGCGCCCGGGAGCAAACCCCGAGAGCCCTCGACGTTCACACCCCAACGCGGCTCGCCCGTCAGCACGTCAAGCGCGAACGTCCGCGCATCACCCGTCCGCGACCCCTGGGACGCACGCCCCATCGTCGCGACCACCGTCTGACCCGACACCCCGACCGTCAGCGGCTCCTCGAGACGACCCGCGTCGTAATCCGCGTACACCCGACGCGACGACGGCGCAACCACGCCCACCGGACGCCCGACGCGACGATCCGTCCGGACGTCGAAACGCCAACGCTGCATCGCCGTGAACCGGTCCCACGCCGTCACGATGTTCCCGTCGTTGGCGTACACCGTGTCGCCCGCGATCGCCGGGAAGACCGCAAGCTCAACCCCGTGCTCCGGAGCAGCGATCCCGCCGCGACCCCGCACCGGCGCGCGAACCTCCGCCAGCGACGCCGGGTCCCCGACCGTCTCCGACCACAGGGGACGCCCAACGATCGACTCGAGATCCAACGCGGGGCCCGGCTCGACAACGCTCCGCGACAGCCGCTTGGCGGGCTCCGGCCACACGCGCACGTCGCCGCGCTTGCCGCCCAACCGCTCGACCATCGCCCACGTCCCATCACGATCGACGTACGACGCCAGCTCACCAGCAAGCGCCGCGGCCCGTGTCCGCGCAGCCCCCGTCAGGTCCGGGTGCCCTTCGAGCTCCGCGATGACGCGCAGCCCCGTCTCGAAGCGCGCAGCCTCCAGGTGGCGTCGCGCCTGGCGCAACGCCGCCTCGAGACCGGCGCTGGTCATCAAACGTGTCCGAGCAACCTCCGCCTCGTCGCCCTCGGCGAGCATCCGCTCACCCACCGGGCCCTCCAACAGCCGGTACCGCTCGAGCAACGCGTCGTCCGCGCGCAGCGCATCGTGCGCTCGCGCGCGCACCGAGACGAACAGGTCCTCATCCCCCACCGCGCCGACAACCCGGTCGCCCTCGTCATCCAGGAGACGCTGGATCACGCGCACCGCTTCGCTGAGGTTCCCCGTCGCCCGGTGCTCTTCGAGACGCACCAGCGCCTCGCCGGCAAGCGCCGAGTCGTCCACATAGACCGGGTTGTCCTCCTGTGCCAGCGCGGGCGCGCACCACCCGAGCAGCGACAGCGCACCGACAGCCACAAGCCCCCTGCGCCTCCAATGCCTGAGCTGCGTGACGTGTCGAACCATCGGTCTCCCTTGCCCATCGACCACCAGCAACCCCTGCACCGTCCCCACCGGCGAACGCCCCCGAACCAACACAAATGCCCGCCCCAACGTCTCCATCGAGCCGTCGAACCCGGCCCGCCAGCCCCACCCCCCGCACAACTGCCCCCACCGGAAGAAGCGACAGTGAATCACCAAAATAGGGGGATCAAGCCTGGCCGCTCCCTCTGAACAAACCGATCCACGCCCTCGGAGTTCCCATGTCCGAGGCCGTCCATCCCAAAGATCATTCGAACCTCCCGGATCGCGGGTTCACGCAGGTCGCCCTCGCCGCCGGGGCGGGGCGGAGCAGACGCGACGCTCGGGTCCTGCTCCTGCTCACCGGCGTGCTCATCATGAGCCTCGCCGACCTCGCCCTCACGCTGCTCTGCCTCTCCGGCCCGGGCATGCCCGAGGACAACCCGATCGCGCGCTGGATCATCTCACTTGGGTCCCCCGCCGCCCTCGTCGCGTTCAAGCTCGCCTGCCTCCTCTTGGCCTCGCTCGTACTCTACAAGGCACGCCACACGACAGCGGCCGAGATCGGCCTCTGGATCGCCTTCGCGGTCCTCACGTGGCTCTCCTTCCGCTGGCTGGCGTTCATCGATTTCGCCCCCGCCGTCGCGGCCGCCGCCGACCACGGGCCGATCCTCGATGAGAACTGGCTGCGCTACGAGGACTGACCACGGCGCGCCCTGACATCGCTACTCTCTGGCGATGCCCCAGAACGCACTCAAGAACGCGTCTCGGAACGCTCGACGCACGCTGCTGGCCTGCCTCCTGGGCGCGCTCCCGCTCGCCGGCTGCCTCGCCGCCGCAACACCCAGCGCGCGAGTCATCGACGCCCAAGTCATCGACGACGACGGGCGCGTTGCAACCCTCCGCCTCGATATCCAGACGACCAACAACGACGAGAACACACTCGCACTGCGCAGGGTCGACTACACCGTCAGCGTCGAGGGCGCCGAGCCCTTCACGGCCGCCCGCTCCGCCGAGCTGACCCTCCCACCGGGCGCAACCTCGAGCTTCAGCCTCCCCGCCATCATCCCCAGCCCCAGCGTCGGACAGCCCATCACCATCGACGCGAGGATCTTCTGGGTCCCCCCGCGTGTCTTCACGCGCTCGCTCTGGGAAGCCGACTTCTACAAGCCGAACGTCGCGCTCAGAGACACACGCACGCCTCAGCAGTAGAGGAACGGCGTCCGGTCCTCCTCGCTCACGCGCGTCTCCAGCCCGGGCAACGCCTCACCAAGCCGCGATGCCAGCGTTGGCAGATACCCTCGCTCGCTCGTTGTGTGACCGAGCAGCATCACCGCCATCCCCGCCTCCACCTGCGCCACCACCTCGTGGTGCTTCATCTCGCCGGTCACGAACAGTTCGCACCCATCGGCACGCGCGGCATCCGCCAGCGACGCGCCCGAGCCCGGCACCACCCCAACCTTGTCAACCGCCGAACGACCCGCCGGCGCGACCTTCACCACCCGCGCCCCCGCGTGCGACTTCAAACGACCCGCAAGCTCCTCCAGCCCCGTCGGCTGATCCAGCACCAGTCGACGACCCGAACCGACCGTCCGGTGCGGCTTGCCCTCCAGCGCGTACACGTCCACCGCCGGCTCCTCGTACGGGTGCAACTGGTTCAGCATCGCGAGCGCCAGCGGCAGCGCCTTCCGCGAGCACACCATCTCGAGACGCACCTCCTCGGCACGCTCCAAACGACCCGCCTCGCCGACCGCGGGGTTCGTCCCCTCGTCGCCGAAGAACGTCCCCCACCCACGCACGTTGAACGAGCACTGCCGGTACGCGCCGATCAGCCCGGCGCCCGAAGCCGCGAGCCCCGACCGAACATCGTCCGCGCTCGACTCCGGCACGAACGTCACGATCTTCATCTGCTCACTCGACGACTGCTCCGACCACGGCGCAAGCGGACGACGATCCGCACCCCCGCCCACATCGCCGCCCAGCAACCCATCCGCGAGCCAATCCGTCACCCCGCCGGCCACGGCATCCAGAGCCGTGTGCGGCGAATACACCGCCACGCCCGACCGGATCGCCTCGAGCACGACCCGCTGGCGCCCGCTTGCGCCCGTCAGACGCTTGAGCGAACTGAAGATCGGAGGGTGGTACGCCACCACCGCTCCGGCCCCCACCCGGTTGGCTTCCTCGAGCACCGGTTCGGTCAGGTCGATCGTCAGGAGCGCCGGCCCGCGCAGCTCGTCCTCGTCGCGCCCGATCAAGAGCCCCACGTTGTCCCAAGGCTCCGCGCACGAGGTCGGCGCGATCGACTCCATCGCCGAGACCAGATCGCTCACCTGCAGCGCCATCGAGGCCCTCCCTTCGTACCCCCGCCCTCTGTCAAGCCATCGTATCCGCCCGCCCCCGCCCGCCCCCACCGACACCGCCCCCCACTACCATCCGGCGTGCCCCAGTCCCATACACGCGCCGCCCACGCCAAGATCAACCTCGCGCTCGCCGTCGCGCCGCCGATCGATGCGCCGGGCCCGACGCGCGGCTACCACCCGATCGCCTCCTGGTTCAGCGCGATCGACCTCGCCGACGACATCGAGCTCACCCTCGCGCCCACCCCCAACAGCGTGCGCCACACCATCGAGTGGGCGAGCGATGCCCCACGCCCGACCCCGATCGACTGGGACCCCGCCAAGGACCTCGGCGTGCGCGCGCTCGCCGCACTCGGCGAACGCCTCGGCGTCAACCTCCCCGTCTCGATCGCCTGCACCAAACGCATCCCCGTCGGCGCAGGACTCGGCGGCGGCTCCTCCGATGCCGCACAGGTCCTCCTCGGCGTGCGCAAGCTGCTCGGGCTGGACGTCCCGACCACCGACCTGTGCACGATCGCGCGCAGCCTCGGCGCGGACGTCTCCTTCTTCATCGACGACGTGACCGCCCGCGCACCCCGCCCCGCCATCGTCACCGGCTTCGGCGAGGGACTCGAGCGCATCGCACCCACACCCGCCGACCTGCTCCTGCTCGTCCCCGCGTTCCCCATCGCGACCGGCCCCGTCTACGGCGCCTTCGACGCGATGCTCGCAGAGCACGACCACACCTTCCGCGCCGATGCACCGGCACATCTCGCGAGACGAGCCGCGACCGACATCGCTATCCCGGACACCGACCTCTTCAACGACCTCGCGGCACCCGCCGAGCGCGTCGAGCCGCGCCTCGGTGAACTCCGGCGCGCCCTGACCGACGCGCTCGACCGCCCCGTCCATATCACAGGCTCCGGCAGCGCGATGTTCTGCGTCGCCCGCGAAGGCGACGATCCCCACGCCATCGACGACCGATTCCAGGGCTTGGCCACGCTCCACGTGCGCACGCTCTAGCCGTTCCCTACCCTCTGCTCGAGAGACCACGATGCAAGACAAGCCCATCCTCGGCGTCGATCTCGGCGGCACGAACATCCAAGCAGGGCTCATCGACCCGCACGCCAAGGTCATCGCGCGCGCAAAGGCCAAGACAAAGGCCAAGGAAGGCGTGGACGCCGTCCTCGATCGCATCGAGGCCAAGGCGCGCGACCTGTGCGAACGACACGGACTCAACATCGAGACCGACGTCGCGGGCCTCGGCATCGGAGCGCCCGGACCTGTCAACCCCGAGACCGGCGTCGTCCTCGAGGCCGTCAACCTCCGGTGGGAGAACGTCTCCCTCCGCGCACTCCTGCACGAGCGCCTCAAGATCCCTGTCTACGCCGACAACGACGTCAACGTCGCGCTCTACGGCGAGTACGTCCAAGGAGCCGCACGGGGCGCAACCAACATCCTCGGCTGCTGGCTCGGCACCGGCGTCGGCGGCGCGCTCATCTTCGACGAACGCCCCTTCCACGGCAGCTACTTCTCCGCCGGCGAGATCGGACACCTCATCCTCTTCCCCAACAACCCGACCGCGTGGCGCACGCTCGAGCAGAACTGCTCGCGCACCGCCATCGTCGATCAGCTCGCACGACTGATCAAGGCCAACGAGCCATCGGTCATCTGGGACCTCGTCCAAGGCGAGCTCGGACGCATCAAGTCCGGCACCATCGGCGCCGCCTACGCCGACAACGACCCGCTGACCAAGCGCGTCGTCGACGAGGCCGCATGGAACGTCGGCATCGCGCTCGCCTCGCTCGTCACCGTCCTGTCGATCGATCGCATCGTCCTCGGCGGCGGGCTGACCGAAGCGATCGGCGAGCCGCTCGTCTCGCGGGTCCAGGAGTCGATCCGCGAGCACGTCTTCCCAAGCAGTTGCAAGCAG
>JANQQG010000246.1 GCA_028285065.1 Phycisphaerales bacterium | reverse complement strand
AACCTTGTCGCCGCAGCAGCAGCCGCGATCAGCGTCAGCTACTGCGTCGCGACCGACCCGGCCTTCGCCTCCGCACCGCTCGCCGCCGGCGTGGGCGGTCCTCCCGTCATCGACGGGACGCTGGACGGTTCCTACGGCGCCCCGCTGTGGGTCCAGAACCTCCCGACGACCTTCGGTGACAACGGCGTCGCGACCTTCAACGACTTCGGCGACTGCATCAAGATCGCGATCGACAACTCCAACACCGCGGGCGTTGACGGCGACTGCCCCAGCGTCTCTTGCACGCCCCCTCCCGGCGTCGGTGACGTAACGACCGGCATCGAGATCGCGATCCCGCTCGACACGCTCAACGGGCCCGATGACGCCGCGCTCAACACCGACATCCGCCTCTTCGCGCAGATCAACGCCTCCAACAACGAGTTCGTCTCCAACCAGGGCCTTCCGGGCTTCGGCGAGGGCGACAACCTCGGCAACCCGGCGCTGATCGACCACACCTTGCTCACGGGGCCGCAGTTCACTTTCATCCCCGTGCCCGTTTCGATCCCGACGACCGCGCCGGTCATCGACGGCGCGATCGACCAGGTCGGCGAGGGGTACCTCCAGGTCGCGCTGCAGAACACCAACACCGGCTTCGGCAACGCCTCCGATGGCAACCCCGACTTCTGCAACGGCTCCGAGCTCAACGAGATGCTCGCTCGCTTCGGCCAGCTCGACCCCGACGGCCCCGGCGGCGAGGACCCCAAGGACTGCCTCTTCATTGCGCTGACCGGCAACCTCGAGTCCAACTTCAACAAGCTCGAGCTGTTCGTCGACTCCGTCGCCGGCGGCCAGAACGTCGTCCTCGGCAACAATCCCGGGAACGACTTCGGCGCACTGAACAAGCTCGCCGGCATGCAGTTCGACGTCGGCTTCGATCCCGACGTCTACATCACGTTCCGGTGCGGCGACACCGGTGGGTCGACCTTCGGGACCTTCGCCGACGCCATCTTCATGGCGACCGGTGGCGAGGGCGTGGGCAACTTCCTCGGCTCCGGCGGCGCCCAGGGCGCCGGCGCGATCTGCGCCGACCTGTCCGCCCCGGACAACCTGCCCCCCAACGTTGACGTCTCCTTCGGCTCGGAACTGGACGCCTTCTACGCCCAGCGCGTCGACGACCGCCTGTACATCTTCCTCGCGGGCAACCTCGAGACGAACTCCAACGCGCTGAACCTGTTCTTCGACTGCCGCCCCGGCGGCCAGAACTCCATCCTCGCGGGCAACACGACCGTCGACTTCGACGCGCTTGGGCGCATGGGCGCGGGCGAGGTCACGCTGGACGATTCGACCGACCCCGACTGCCCCAACTGGGACGGCGTCTCGAACGTCGGCACCGAGGACGGCGAGTGCAACCAGGTCTCCATTGCCGCACCCGGCCTGACGTTCGACACCGGCTTCGAGGCGGACTACTTCCTGAGCGCAAAGACGTTCGGCGATCCGGTGGAGCAGCTGATGTACGCCGCCCCGCTCCGGACCGACCCCGTCGCCGAGGGGCAGGGCTTCTGCTTCGAGCCTCTGGACTTCGGCATGATCGCCGGCGGCGTGAAGTCCACGAACAACCCCGCCGACAGCGACGGCACCCGCTGCGTCAACTTCATCGGTGACTCGACCGACCCCGACTGCCCGAACTGGGACCTGGTCTCGAACATCGGCACCGAGGACGGTGAGTGCCCGCAGATCTGCGCCGCAACCACCGAGGTCCAGGGCGACTGCCTCCTGGGTGATCCCCTCGACTTCGACCTCTTCACAAGCTTCAGCCCGCGTCTGCCCTCCGAGGACGCGCTCAACCCCCTCTCCTTCGCCCAGCCCAGCCTCATCCAGATGTCCATCAACAACCTGAACATCGCCGGCGTCACCGGCGATGACGGCACGGGCGGCGAGCTCGTTACCACCGGCATCGAGTTCTGCATCCGGCTCGACGAGCTCGGCTGGGACGGCATGAGCCCCATCCGCGTCGCCGGCTTCATCTCCTCTGGTGACCGTGGCTTCATCTCCAACCAGATCCTCGGCGGCATGCCCGATGGCTCCGGCAACCTCGCCGAGCCCCGCACGCTCGACCTCTCCACCGTCGGCTCGCCCGGCGACTTCGACCTCCAGTACATCGAGATCCTCCTCTCCGGCGAGGACTGCAACGCCAACGGCATGGACGACACCATCGACCTGCTCGGCGTCTACAACAACACCGGCGTCGTCATCCCCAACAGCGTCGACAACGACATGAACGGGATCCCCGACGAGTGCGTCGGCACGCCCGAGGGCGCCTGTGAGCTGTGCGTGCCCGGCCTGGCCGCGGACTGCACGATCACCACCGAGGCGGACTGCAACAACGCCGGCGGGACCTACCTGGGCGACGGCTCCGACTGCTCGGGCGCGACGTTCTTCTGCCCCTGCGACTGGAACTGCGATGGGAACCTGAACGACCAGGACTTCTTCGACTGGGTCAACAGCTTCTTCAACACGCCCGAGTTCGACTTCAACGACGACGGCTTCAGCAACGACCAGGACTGGTTCGACTTCACGAACTGCTTCTTCACGCCGGGCGCGTTCGGCTGCTAAGCACTCCGATCATCACTTGATCACCACGGGCGGGGCCTTCGGGCCCCGCCCTTTTCATGGGCCCCCAACGAGGCGGTCGAGCACGTCACGGGCCGTCTGGCGCACCAGCTCGCCCTCCGATGCGTCCTCAGCGATCGCGTTGATCCGCGTGCGAAGCTCGTCCGCCTGGTCAGCTCGTCCGCCGGCGATGGCGTTGCCGAGCACGATCAGCGCGTTGCGCTTCATCATGTCGAGCTTGGCTCGTTTCATCGCGCTCGACGAGAACGCCTTGCGCCGGGCCTCTTCGTCCCAGCCGAGCACTTCGAGGAGGTCGAAGGACCTGCGGGCGGACCAGTAGGCCTCGTTGGGCGCGGGCCCGTCGTGGTCCCTGGGCGAGTTGTGGGGGCAGACCTCCTGGCAGATGTCGCACCCGAAGAGCCAGTCGCCCATCGGCGCGTGCAGGGCGGGGTCGATCCGCTCGCGGTGCTCGATCGTGAGGTAGCTGATGCAGCGGGAGGCATCGACCGAGTGGTCGGTAATCGCGTCGGTCGGGCAGGCGTCGATGCAGCGCGTGCAGGTGCCGCAGTGGTCGGAGACGGTGCGTTGGATCGTGGGCGTGCGCACGTGGGCGGTCGTTGCGATCCCACCGAGCAGCAGGTAGCTGCCCATCTCCGGGTCGATCAAGAGCGTGTGCTTGCCGACCCAGCCGAGCCCGGCCCGTGCCGCGTGCTCGCGTTCGAGGACGGGGGCGGTGTCAGTGAACGCGCGGAAGTCGGCATCGGGCGCGAGTACACGGAGCGCGTCGGCGAGCTCGTGCAGTCGTTTCTTGATCACGCGGTGGTAGTCGCGTCCTCTGGCGTAGCGGGCGATCCGCCCTGCGCTCGAACCCGGGTCGGGGTCGACGTCGCCTCGCGGGGCGTACCGATCGGCGACGAGGATCAACGAGCGAGCCCCCGGGACCAGTGCGCCCGGATCGGTGCGCACATCCACGTTGCGCTCGAGCCAGTCCATCGTGGCGTGGCGCCCCGCGCCGAGCCATGCCCGCAGCTCATCGGCGAAGTCGGATGGGCGAGCGTTGGTTACGCCCGCACGGGCGAACCCCAGGCGCGCGCACAGCGCGACGACTGCATCGCCATCGATCGAGTCCGATCCTTCCTGATGCGCTGATGCGCCGGAGACAGGGGGTGAAGAGCCGATGGCTCAGGCCCCCGCGGCGGCCGCACCCGCGCCGGACGCCGCGGCCGACGCACCCCACCCGATGATCCGCTCGGCGACGCCGGGCATGACCTCGTCGGGACCGGCCAGCCCGTCGAACCAGAGGCGGTCCCACTCGAAGACGACCGGCCCACGGAAGCCGCGCCCCGCCAGCGCCTCGACGCCCTCGCGGCAGGGCAGTTCGCCATCGCCGAGCGAGCAGGGGCGTCCATCGCGCGTGTCGCGGACGCGGGCGACCCAGAGCTTGTCGCCGAGCGTGCGCACCTCGTCTGCCGGATCCATCCCCGCCAAGCAGGACGCGCTCAGCGACCAGCTCACGCCCAGGAGAGGGCTGTTGACGCGATCGACCACCTCGCGGACCTGTTCGGCCCGCTCGAAGGAGCCGCCGTTCTCCAGGACGACCTTGACGCCGGAGTGGCGGGCGCCGTCGACGACCTTCTCCAGGCGTTCGCTGATCCGCTTGACGCCCCGCGAGCGACGCTCCGCGTCCTCGAGCCGGAAGCCGAAGACGCGCACGAAGGGGCACTCGATCGTCGCAGCCAACCGGACCGCGCGCTTGGCCGCGCGGACCTCGGTCTCGGTGTCCGAGAGAACCAGGCCGACCACGGGGGGCTGGACGGGCGTGTCGAAGGCGAGCGAGGTCGCCAGGCACGAGACCTCGACCCCCTGCTGTCCGAACAGCGAGCGGATTCGCTCCGTTCCGGTCAGGGCGGGGTCACAGGCCAGGGTTCGGGCGTCGTCGCCTGAGGTGCGCAGCTCGACACTCTCGAATCCCCAGCGCGAGGCAGCGTCGGCGACGCGCGAGAGCGTCCACTCGGGGCAGGCGACGGTGCTGAATGACGGCTTGAGCATTTCGACGCCTCCAGAGGGCGATCCCCTCCCCCAGGGTGATGCGAGCCCGCACGAGCGATCGTTGGGGCTCGACACTCGCCCGTCAACGCTCAGGCGCCCTCAGAGCCGGGCCAGAGTGGCTTCGTCGGGCCTCACGGGGAGGGCCAGGACGAAGTCTGTCCCCTTGCCGACCTCGGAGTGCACGTGGATCTCGCCCTCGTGCGCCTCGATCAGACGGCGCGACGTGGGCAGCCCCAGGCCGCTCCCTCCGCCGCCCCCGCCCACACCCCCTCTGGTCGTGTAGTACGGCTCGAAGATCCGCGTGAGCGTCCCGGGCTCGATCCCGGGGCCCGTGTCGGTGACGTGCACCTTGACGACCTCGCGTCCCTCGTCATCGCGCCCTGCGACGCCCCGGAGGATCAGGTCATCGCCCGCCTCGCTCGGCTCGGCGGAGCCACGGGCGCCGACCATGGCCTGCGTGGCGTTGAGCATCAGGTTCAGGACCGCCTGCTTGATCAGCTTGGGGTCGATCCAGGCGATCAGCGGCTCATCGGGGAGCTGGCAGCGCAGGCGCACGCCCTGGCGATCGGCCTCGGGCTGGTAGAAGTCGATGAGCTCCTCGATGAGCTCGCGCACATCGGTCTGGCGGCGT
This sequence comes from Phycisphaerales bacterium, assembly GCA_028285065.1. Taxonomy (GTDB): domain Bacteria; phylum Planctomycetota; class Phycisphaerae; order Phycisphaerales; family UBA1924; genus JANQQG01. Next base: position 6,935 of record JANQQG010000246.1, on the reverse strand, counting down.
TCGGCCTGGACCTTGCCGGCAAACTCGAGGAAGTCGGAGAGGATGTCGCGGAGGCGGTCGACCTCGCGCCCGAGGGTGGTGACGCGGGCGAGCACGCGCCGTCGCTCGTCCTGGTCGATCGAGAGGTCGCCGACGGACTCCGCGAGCAGTTGGGCGTTGAGCCCGATGGTCGAGAGCGGGTTCTTGATCTCGTGGGCGAGGCCGCCGGTCATGGCACCGATCTCGGCCATGCGTTCGGCAGCGCCGGCGCGAGCCTCGGCGGCGCGGGCGCGCCTGAGCCAGACGCGCGTGAGCAACCATGCACCGATGGCAACCAGCGCTGCGCCACACAGCAGGCCCAAGAGGAAACTCATGCGCGTCGGTCCCGGCTCATCGCCTCGGGTTGCGGGCGTACCCACGACGCGGCGGGATCGTCACCTCGACCTCTTCGTCGCGCTTGACGTGGGTCGCGTGCCATCCCTTGTCCGTGAGTTCTGCGCTGTAGGTCACCCCCGACCCATCCTTGAGCGCCCGGAATCCCTCACCCTCGATCTTGGAGTAGTGAACGAAGATGTCCTGACCCTCGGGGCCCACGATGAACCCGTACCCCTTGCGCGGATCGAACCACTTGACCGCCCCCTTCACCCCGGTCAGCACCTTTTCCTGCCCGTCACCCATCGCGGGCTCCTCAATACCCCAGTCGCGTCCCACGAGCATGCGACGGCAAGGGACGGACCAGAGCGAGCACATCGACCGCGCCGGGCTCGGAACAACAAGCCACCCGACTCACATCCACCGGTCTGTCGAGACAACACGACATCGCCGCCCCGATTTCGGTCACGAACACCCTTGCCGGAGATCCTCCAAAATACCAGCCGCCTCAGGAACACGAAAGGACCGTGGGGCCAAAATCAGCCCCACGGTCCTTAGTCATTTGCATTTCGGGAAATCAGCCGATCCCGGTTTGGGCGGGTTCGCTACACGAATCCGCTGAGTTTCCGAGGGTCACCCCCCAGTCTTAGCGGTTTCCTCGGACTCCTCCTCAGCCATCGCGGCCTTGCGCGACAGCTTGATGCGACCCTGCTCGTCAACCAGGATGACCTTGACCTTCACCAGGTCGCCGATCTTGACCACGTCGGAGACCTTCTCGACGTAGCCGTCGGCGAGCTCGGAGATGTGGCACATGCCGTCGGTGCCCGGCGCGAGTTCGACGAACGCGCCGAAGTCCTTTGTCGAGACGACCTTGCCGGTGTAGATGGTGCCGACCTTGATCTCCTCGGCGAGCGCTTCGACCTCGCTCTTGGCCATCTCGACGGACTCGCCGTTCGGACCGGAGACCATGACGGTGCCGTCGTCCTCGACGTCGATGTTGACGCCGAACTTGTCCTGCAGCGCACGGATGGTCTTGCCGCCCGGGCCGATCAGCTTGCCGATCTTCTCGGTGTTGATCTTCAACGTCAGCAGGCGCGGGGCGTGCATGGAGATCGACTCGCGCGGCTCGGGGATGGTCTGCTCCATGGTGTCGATGATCTCGAGTCGGCCGACGCGGGCCTGCTCGAAGATCGTCTCGATCTGGGCCAGGCTCAGGCCGCGGGCCTTGAGGTCCAGCTGGATCCCGGTGATCCCCTCGCGGGTGCCGGAGACCTTGAAGTCCATGTCGCCGAAGAAGTCCTCCTCACCGATGATGTCGGTGACGAAGACCTCGTTCTCGTCGTTGTCGTCCGTGAAGCGGCCGACGCTGATGCCGGCGCAGGTCGCCTTGATCGGCACGCCCGCGTCCATGAGCGCCAGGCAGCCGCCGCAGACGGAGGCCATCGAGGACGACCCGTTGGACTCGGTGATGTCCGAGACGAGGCGGACGGTGTAGGGGAACTCGTCCGGCGTGGGCAGGATGCCCAGCAGGGAGCGCTCCGCCAGGGCGCCGTGCCCGACCTCGCGACGACCCGGGCCCATGATGCGACCGGCCTCGCCGACGGAGAACGGCGGGAAGTTGTAGTGGAGCACGAACTTCTTGGAGTACTCGGGGAGCAGGCCATCGATGATCTGCTCGTCCTTGCTCGTGCCGAGGGTGCAGGAGACCAGCGACTGGGTCTCGCCGCGCTGGAACATCGCCGACCCGTGGGTGCGGGCGAAGACGCCGACCTCGGAGGTGATCTTGCGGATCTCCTTGGCCGAGCGACCATCGGCGCGCTTGCCGCTCTGGACGATGAGCTTGCGCGTGATCTTCTTCTCGAGCGTGCGGAAGGCCTCCTTGGCCATGGAGCGGTTCTTGGCCGACTCCTGGTACTCGCCGTACGTCCCGTCCTCCTTGAGGGGGAAGTGCTGGTCGAGGACGGCCTCGCGCAGCTCGCCGACGCGGTCGTTGCGCTCGGCCTTGCCGGGGATCTGGCGCGCCTCGGTCAGGTCCTTCTCGGCGACCTCGCGCACCTTCGCGGCGATCTCATCGCTCGGGATGTTGAGGTCACCCTGCTTCTTCTCCTGGCCGGCCTTGGCGGTCAGGTCGTTGATCAGGGCGAGCACCTCGTTGATGTGCTTCTGGCCGAACTCGATCGCGCCGAGCACACCGGCCTCGTCGACCTCGGCGGCTCCGACCTCGATCATGTTGATGCCGTCGCAGTGACCCGAGACGACCATGTCCAGATCGGAGTACTCCATCTGGGTCGTCGTGGGGTTGACCGCGTACTGCGGACCGTCGTCGGTGTGGATGCGCCCGACGCGGACGGTGCCGATCGGGCCCTCGAAGGGAGCGTTGGACAGAGCCAGCGCGGCCGAGGCGGCGCAGGAGGCGAGCACGTCGGTGTCGTTCTCGCCATCGTGGCTCATGACCCAACACTGGATCTGGACCTCGTCGATGAACCCGTCGGGGAAGAGCGGACGGATCGGTCGGTCGATCATCCGCATGGTGAGGACTTCCTTCTCGTTCGGCGGTCCCTCACGCTTGCGGAAGCCTCCCGGGAACTTGCCCGCCGCGGAGGTCTTCTCGCGGTAATCGACCTGCATGGGGAAGAAGTCCAGACCCGGGCGGGGCCCGGCGCGCATGCACGTCGCGAGGACGGCGGACTCGCCGTAGCGGGCGATGACGGCGGAGGTCGCGAGCTTCGCGACGACGCCGGTCTCGATGGAGAGCATGCGCCCGCCGATCTCGCGTTCGACCTTGATCAGTTCCATGTGTTGTGCCTCTGGCGCCTCGTCGCGGCGCCGGGTGACGTCGGTCGGCCGAGAGTCGGACGGGTCCGCGCGACCTGGTCCGGTTGGCTCGACGTCCGTCGGGGGGGATGAGCCCGGTCACCTCAGAGGCAGAAGGCACGGAGCAGCATCGCGAGGGGCGCTGCTCCCTGCCCACTGCCTGCGCGGCAACCGGGAGGGAAACTCAAAAAACAAGCGAGGCCCGCGTGCGCGGACGCGGGCCTCGACGGATTACTTCCTCAGACCGAGTCGCTGAATCAGCGACAGGTAACGCTCCCGGTCCTTCCGGGCGAGGTAGCGGAGCAGCCGGTTGCGCTTGCCGACCATCATCAGCAAGCCGCGACGGCTGTGGTTGTCATGCTTGTGGTCCTTGAGGTGACCGGCGAGGTGGTTGATCCGCTCCGTAAGGATCGAAACCTGCACCTCGGGAGAACCCGTGTCCTTCTCGTGGACGCGGTATCCCTCTACCAGTTCGGACCTGCGCTCTGCGGCGATCGACATGCGTTGCGTTCCCGTTCGGTCTTCTTTCGGAATCTCAGTATCGCGAACAGTAGGTCCCTCACAGGGGCCCTTCAAGGACCCGCGACCACCCCCGCGCCCACCCCCGCGACCTGACCCGAGACCCGGCCTCCGGCCCGCCTCGCCCGGCCCCGAACAGCCGATCCGCCGGCAGCTTGGCCCATCCAAGGGCGCCCGACCGGGGTACCCTCGGCGCATGGAACTCGCCCGACGCGTCGCAAGCCTGAAGCCTTCCTCCACGGTCGCTGTCACCAACCGGGCCAAGCAGCTCCGGCGGGACGGGGTGGACGTCCTCTCGTTCGCAGCCGGGGAGCCGGACTTCGATACGCCCGACCGCATCAAGCGGGCTGCGATCGCGGCTATCGAGGCGGGCCAGACCAAGTACATGCCGACCTTGGGCGACCAAGACACCCGCCAGGCGATCGCCGACAAGCTGACCAGCGAGAACGGGATCCCGGGCCTCGGCTTCGAGAACGTCGGGATCTCCGTGGGCGGCAAGCACAGCTTGTTCCTCGCCATGCACTGCCTGCTCGACGCGCCCGAGCCGGGTGCGGAGGCGGACGAGGTGCTCCTGCCGGTGCCGTCGTGGGTCTCGTACCGCCCGATCGCCCAACTCGCCGGCGGACGCGTGGTCGAGATCGAGACAAACAGCGCCGACGGGTTCCGGCTCGACCCCGAGAGGGTCAGGTCTGCGATCACGCCGCGCTCGCGGCTGCTGGTCCTCAACTCCCCGTCGAACCCGTGCGGGACGATGTACTCGGAGGCTGACCTGCGCGCGATCGCGGGCATCGTGCACGAGATGCGCGACGTGGCGCCACGCTTGATCGTCCTGACCGATGAGATCTACGAGAAGATCGTCTACGGGGACACCCCCCACTTCTCGATCGGTTCTGTGCCTGAGATCGCGGATCGCGTGATCACGCTGAACGGCCTGAGCAAGGCGTACGCGATGACGGGGTGGCGCGTCGGGTATGCCGCGATGCCCGGCGACGCGGGCACACAGTTCGTCAAGGCGATGGGCAAGCTGCAGGGGCAGATGACGACGAATATCCCTGCGTTCATCTACCCGGCGATCCGCACGGCGCTTGCAGAGTGCGCCGACGACGTCGCGCGCATGCGCGACGCATTCGCCGAGCGAGCCGGGATCATCCACGGGCTCGTCTCCGCCATCCCCGGCGTGACGTGCCCGCGCCCGACCGGCGCGTTCTACGTCTTCCCCGACATCTCCGCACACTTCGGCAAGACGACGCCGAAGGGCGCGCGCCTCGACACGGCCCTTGCCTTTGCCGAGGCGCTCCTCGACGAAGGCCTCGTCGCCGGTGTGCCAGGTGAGGACTTCGGCGGGTGCGGCGCGAGGTGCATGCGCTTGAGCTTCGCATGCAGCGAGGAGCAGATCCGCGCCGGCATCGAGCGCCTCGGCGCCTTCATCGACTCGCTGCGCTAGGGAGCGTCTTCGAACACCGGCGGGCCGAGCAACGGCATCCCCTGCTCGATCGCGTCGATCCCCTCGAGCGGCGCGAGCCCGATCGTGGCACGCGCCCCGTTCTGCGACGCCAGCGCGTCAGCCCACTCGTCCGGGCCGATCTCGACGACAGTGCCGTCGACGAGCCCAACCATGCGCACGCCGCCCGGGATGACCTGCGACGTCCCCGGCTGCACGGAGTTGACGAAGATCCACAACTCGGCGGGATCGGCCGTTGGATCGATCCCGTGGTGGGTGAAGACGAAGCAGCCCACGCGGTACGCGATGGTGCGATCCGGCATGTTCCCGATCGCGTTGTCGAGGACCCGTCGTTGCTCGTCCGCGGGCAGCGCCCCGAAGCCGAACACGGGCGTCGACCCGATGGTCGCGTCGATGGGGTCGGCGTTCATGTCCGAGGGGGCGAAGTCCGACAGGGCGACCTCCCAGTCCAGCAGCAGTTCGCCGACGTGCGCGGGGTACTCGGCGTTGTCCCACGCGTAGTTCTCGAACGCGGCGGCGAGCGATGCCGCGCTCGTGCTCAGCGACGTCGGCGTCGTCGGCGCAGCTGGCTGCGGCCACGTCCCGCCCGGCCCTCCAGGCCCGCCGGGCGCCGGCATGGCGATCGGCGCGGCCGCGCCCATGACGCTCCAGGCGATCATGCCACCAAACCCGACCATGACCAGCAGCGGGAGCGCGAGTGTGCACATGACGGGCCGGATGCCGCGCAGCGAGTGCCCGTACGCGACCATGATTGGCGCGGCGATCGCCCACCAGACGGCACCGAGCATGTGCGACCCCATGCAGCACGGGACGGCCGTGAGCACATTCGCGCCGGACGAGTATGCGATCGCGTGGAGCGTGCGCACAAAGCCGCCGGGCGCCCCGCCGGTGATGACCAGCAGCCCGTGGGTGATGCAGACCCAGACCATGAGGAGGACCATCACCGCGACGACCATGATGCCCATGAAGAGCAGCAGGCCCGGGAGCGCGTTGACGCCGCCCGTAGCGAGCATCAGGACGAGCATGAGCCCGAACGCGCAGATCGTGTAGAGGGTGTTGGCGAGCAACGCGAACCCGAGCGCCCGCCAGGCGCTGCTCTCGACGGGCACGCCCTCGATCAGGCGTCCCGGCGTGATCATCGACCAGCCGATGGTGGCGAACAGACGCGTGAACGTGCTCTTGCGTGCGGGGTCGACCCAGGGCGCGGGCGCGCCGACGGCGCGGCTCTCCCACCCAGCGACTGGCTCGAGGACCATCTCGTCCATGTCGATCGTCCGCGCGCACGACACGCACTCGAACGAGCGGGGCTCGAGGTGACCCTCCGGCGTGGTGCCGAAGTACTGCTGCGAGCACGACGGGCACAAAAAGCGCACCGCCCCAGGGGTCAACTCGTACTGCGACGGTGCGAAGTCGGTCCCGCACTCGGGGCACGAGCGAGCCGCGAGTCCCCAGAGCGGGTAGTCACACTGTCTGCAACGCATCGCTTCGCACTCCGCGGGCTCACCCCGCGTTTGTTCGGCGCTCCCACAGCGCGATTTCGTCCCGCACCGGCGCGCGAGCGTACCAGACGAGCAGGAAGATCGGCCATGCGAGGGAGAGGGTCAGTCCGATGAGCAGGCCAAACATGACCATCCACCGTGGCATCCCTCCGTTGGACATGAAGAACGCGCCCACGACCGGGCCGATCAGAGCCCACGGGATCTGAGCAAACGCGTAAACGCGAGTCAGCGTGACGCCGCGTCGACTGCGGCACACGAGCGCGGCGCCCCCGACGATCAAGAGGAGGGAC
>JANQQG010000244.1 GCA_028285065.1 Phycisphaerales bacterium | reverse complement strand
AGTCGCTCGGCGTGACGCTCAAGCGCGAGGAGACCGGGAAGCTGTTCCCGACGACGGACAAGGCGCGCACGGTGCTGAACGCGCTGCTTGGTGCGGTGCGCAAGGCGGGGGCGGAGGTGCGGTTCCCGTGGCGCGCCGGGTCTGTGCGCACGGACGGTGGAGTGTTCCACGTGGAACGTGACGATGGCGGCGCGTCGATCGTCGCGGATCGGGTGATCCTCGCGGCGGGCGGGAAGAGTCTGCCGAAGTCGGGGTCGGATGGCGCTGGGTACGCGTTGGTGCGAGCGCTGGGGCACAGCGTGACGGAGCGCGTGTTCCCGGCGCTGGTGCCGCTGGTGATCGGGCCGGATGATCCGGCTGGTCTGAAGGCGCTGTCGGGCGTGTCGCAGGTTGCGGAGTTACGTGTGGTGGCGTCGAGCGGGAAGCGTCTGCATGTGCTGACGGGGTCGACTTTGTGCACACATTTCGGGCTCAGCGGGCCGGGTCCGATGGACATCAGCCGTTACCTGACCAACGCGCGCATGGACGACTCGGGTGCATCGCTCGAGATCGGGTGGCTTGCGGGGGTGACACCCGAGCAGGCGGATGCGGAGCTGCTCGCACTCGGGCAGGGGACGTGCGCACGTTGGTTGCGTGAGCATGCGGGCGGCGGGGTTCCCGGGCGGCTGGCGGATGCGATCTGCGCGCTTGCGGGGGTCGACGGGTCGACGCCGGGGCACGCGCTGCGGAAGGAGCAGCGTCGGGGGCTTGCGCGTGCGGCGACTGCGATGCGCGTGTCGATCTCGGGGGATCGTGGGTGGAATGCCGCGGAGGTGACGGCGGGCGGTGTGCCGCTCTCGGAGCTGGACCTGAAGACGATGGAGTCTCGTGTGTGCCCGGGGCTGTTCTTGTGCGGCGAGTTGTGCGACGTTGACGGTCGGATCGGCGGGTACAACTTCCAGTGGGCGTGGGCGTCGGGGTTCGTCGCGGGCTCGAGCGCTGGTGGGGTGTCGAACGCGAGCTGAGCGCGTCACGAGCTGTGGGTCATCAAACAAGTACCCCCGACGGTCCGTCTGGGCGCACCGCCGGGGGACTCGCCGTGCGGGCCGCACGGGGTGCTGATCGGACCGTCGCCGCGGAGGTGGAGAGACCCGTGCACGAGGCGTCGTGGCGCCCGCGCACAAGGCGGCGGTTGATCAGCGGTGACCGAGCTGCGCGTTCGGCCACACCCTCTCGTTGAGCGTTTGCGTCCGGGGGTGCTCAGTCCGTCGGCGTCGCGGTGATCGGCACGATGAGGAGGGGGCGTGCCGGAGCGAGTCGGACGAGCGGATTCCCTGTGGCAAACAGGCTCTTCATTCGTGGAAGCTCCTGGTCCTGGGGTTGACGAATCAGTCGACGGTCGAGTGCCCGCCTCGGGGCACCCGCACTCCGTATGAACTGAGGGCGGCGGTCCCTTGTTCCCACAGCGTGAATCGGTGGTCGCCGGTCGTCAATCGAACAGGGTTGAGAGGACCGCGTCGCAGACGCGCTCCATCGGCATCGGCGAATCGGGTCCCGGGAGTTCGCTGAGGCGGCCAGCATCCTGTGTGATCAGCACGGGTGCGAGAGCGCGCGGGGACTCGGCCCTTCCGTGGGTTCCGCGCACGAGGGATGCGTCAAGTGGGATGACGTCCATGAGCGTGCGCAAGCCCACCTTCTTGCGCAGGAGTTTGTACCCAAGTCGCGCCTTTGGGAATCGGATCGCGGGGTCAACGAAGAGCTCGACGGGGTCGTAGCCAGGCTTGGAGTGGATATCGACGGTGCGTGCATAGTCGGGGGCGCGATCGTCGTCGAGCCAGTGGTAGTAGGTGAACCAGCGTCCGGGCTTGGCGACGAGGAGCAGGTCGCCGGAGCGTTCGTGCTGAAGGTTCGTGACGCGCATGTGGTCGGTGGTGAGAACGGTGTCGACGCCGTCGAGGGTGGCGAGGGCGTCGCGGAACTCCGAGATGCGTGCGGGGTCGCTCACGTAGACGTGGGCGACCTGGTGGTCGGCGAGGCTGAAGGCGGCGGATGCGCCGGGGTCGGGGATCTCGTAGAGGGGGCCGGGGAGGTCGAGCCCGCCGGCGCCGCGGCCGCCCTCCTCGCGGAAGGCGAGGGCGTCGAGTTCGGTACGGAGGAAGCGGTTGACATGGATCTGGCCGCCGGCCTGCGGGCATGGCGCGATCCCGTACTCGCTGACGATGAGCGTGCGAACGCCGCGGCTGTCGAAATGGTCGACGAGCTTGGCGACCTCGTCGTCGAGCTCGCGGCATGCGCGCGGGATATCGGGGTGCTCCGGGCCGAGCTTCTGGAGCGGGTAGTCCAGGTGCGGGAGGTAGACGAGGGTCAGCGTCGGATCGAGCTCGCTCGAGAGTTCGATGGTGGCGTCGGCGATCCAACGGGTGGAGGTGATGTCGGCCATCGGTCCCCAGAAGCGGAAGAGCGGGAACGGGCCGAGGCGTTTCTGGAGCCGCTCGCGGAGGTGCTCGGGGTGTGATGCGCAGTCAGGGATCTTGCGTCCGTCTGCGCGGTACTGGGGGCGCGGGGTGACGCTGTACTCGGCGGAGGAGTACATGTTGAACCACCAGAACATGTTCAGTGTGGTGACGGAGGGGTCGCGCTCGCGGGCGAGCTCCCAGACCTTGGGCGCCTCGACGAGCGTGTTGGCCTGTTGCCAGAGAGCAAGGCGCTTGGTGGAGCGATCGAGCCAGCCGTTGGCGACGATGCCGTGGGTGCTGACGGGCGCACCGGTGAGCATGGCGGTCTGGCTGGTGCAGGTGACGGCCGGGAGTTGGGGCGCGAGCTGACGCATGCAGCCGCCGGTGGCGAGGCGGTGCAGCGTCGGCGTGTGCTCGGGGGAGATCAGCGAAGGGCTGAGCCCGACACAGTTGATGACGGCGGTTGGGTGGGGCATTCGGTTCGTGAGCGTAACGGGGAGTCACGACAGAGGCACAGTTCACGTCCCGCTGATGCGCCGGTGGGCGAGCGTGGTGAGGAGCCACGCGGCGCCGGCTGCGAGGGCGAGGGCGGGGAGACCGAGGAGCGCGAGGATGAAGGCGTCGAAGACGCAGATTGCGGCGAGCCATGCGAGGATGGCGCTCTTGGTGCGGGCGGGGCGGGCGAGGGCATGGCGTGCGCCGGCGCCGAGTGCGGCCAGCATGGCGAGGGCCGCGAGGAGCGGGATCATGGGCTCGGCCGGCGCGATGACGACGATCGGCGAGAGCGCGACGAGTGGCATGGCGAGTGTGAGAGCGCTGCGCTGTCCGAGATGGGTGCGGTTCTCGGCGCGTGCGACGAGTGTGAGCAGCGCGATGTACGCGAGGATCGCGATCGATGGCGCCATCACCTCGACGGGGAGGGTGCGGTGGTACGGGAACTCGGTCGGGAGCGGGGCGACGGCAATGAAGGCGAGGATGTAGACGAGCGAGCGGCACGCGCCCATCAGCAGAACGCTGGCCGCGTATCGCTTGTGGAGCACGTCGTATGCGATGATGAAGAGGACGAGTGCGAGGGCTGCGGGGAGCGCGGGGGGCGGGACGATGAGAAGCGCCGCGAGCGTGATGAGGACGATGAAGGTGACGGCGTGGCGGGGTGGTATGCGCTTTGAGGGGAGGGGTCGCTCGGGGCGTTCGATGCGATCGATGTGGAGGTCGGCGAGGTCGTTGAGGGCCATGCCGGCCGCGTAGAGGAGCGAGGCCGCGACGGCGGCCCGGATGGCGGCGGTGATCGCGCTGGCGTCGCTTGCGAGCTCGGGGTGGAGGGTGATCGCGACACCCGCGCCGACGAGGACGTTGGTCAGGACGGTCGGGAGATTGGAGAGGCGGCAGAGCTCGACGTACGCGAGTGCCGTGCGCGCTGGGGATGGCATGAGCGAATCGTAGATCCGGAACGCACTGGTTACGCGGAGGGCGCCGGGAGCGGAGGAAGGTCGGGACTCACCCCGCGTTAGCTCCGGTTCAACAGCGCACCGACCCACTCGAGCTCCTCGGCGATCGAGTCGGCGAGGCTGGCGGGACGGCTCTCGTCCGGGAGGACGTCGAAGGCGTAGGTCTCGACTTCGAACTGGCGCGTGTCGTGCAGTTCGCGGGCCGCGGCGATGGCGGGGATGATCTGGTCGTGGGTTGTTCCGAGTTCACCGACGGCAGTCAGGTGGACGGGGACGTGGAAGTGGACGCGGAGTTGGGTGGGAGTCCGGGCGGATTCGAGTCGCGCGATGGCTTGGGGGAGGTCCTCGATGAGCTCGAAGCGCTCTCCGGTGAGCCAACCCGTCTGGTGGAGGTATCGCTCCTCAGCGAATGGGCGGAGCGCTCTGATAGCGGCGCCCGGGCCGAGCGTGCGCACGTCCGCATCGATCGCGGAGGAGACCTGGACCTTGTTCACTCGGATGCCGGCGTTGGCGTAACGGGCCAGGACGTCGCGCTGGTCCTCGAACATGACGGCAGCGTGGCAGACGTCGTGGCAGATGCCGAGGTGACGCCGGTCGATCTCGGCGGTGAGGAACCGCTCGAAGAAGGAAACGGCGTCCTTGCTGGTGCTGAATAGGCAGCCGGGCTCGGGCTCGAGATCGACGGTGATGTGCACGCCGGTCTCGGACTCGATGCGGGCGAGCTCCTCTGCGAGGACGCGGAGCTGGGCCGCGGCCATGCCGAGGCGCTGCTCGTCGCGTCCTGCGGCGTCGTCGGGCCAGCCGACGGGGAGTGTGGAAATGGAGGCCGCGTCGCCGGGCTCGAGGGTGTGCGCGAGGATCGCGGCGAGGCGTGTGGTGTGGGTGAGTCGCTCGCTTGAGACCCAATCGGGCTCGTAGACGTGGTGCTTGACGATGTCGGTGTGGAAGTCGTCGTACGGGAACGCGTTGAGCGTGAAGACGCGCAGCCCGTGATCCCGCAGCCACGCGGTGAAGGCGTCGCCCTTGTCGCCCTCGAGCGCGCTGGCGCAGGAGGCGGGCAGCCACAGGCCGATGGGCATGGGCTGGTCGGGGCTGACGCGCGCTTTGACGGGTAGCGCGTAGCGCTGAAGGTTCGCGGTGATCTGGTCGGGGGTGACGCCGGCGTGCACGTTCGTGCAGTAGCCGAGCGTGACGATGTTTGGCACAGTCTGGGTGCTCATGACGGGATCGTACGCACTGGCGGATGAATGCACTCGCCGCAGAGGCACAGGACGGGCGCGTCCTTCAACCGGACCATTGGTTCCCCTGGGGGGGTGGTGCGCTGGTCGTGTTAGCCGGTTTGGATGGGATCTGCGCTGAAGGTCCCTGCCTGCCCCAGGAAGCGCAGAGGGTTGTCGTAGCTGATGCGCGAGATGGTCTCGGGGGTGTGGCCGCGGTGCTGCATCTCGATGCGGCACTTGGGGACGGCGAGGGGGTCGGAGTGTCCCCAGTCTCCGGCGGAGTTGATCCAGAGGCGCTCGGTTCCGACCATCTCGAAGATGTCGGCGGCCCGCTGGGGCGTGCACTTGGTGTCGGGGTAGAGCGTCATGCCGGCCCAGAAGCCGCGGTCGAGGACCATGGAGACGGTGTGCTCCTCGACGTGGTCGATGAGGACGCGTCCGGGGTCGATGGACCCGTTGCGCATGATGGCGTCCATGATGAGCTTGGTGCCCTTGAGCTTGTCCTCGAGGTGGGGTGTGTGAACGAGGATGAGGCGGTCGTGCTGGGAGGCGAGAGCGATCTGTTCCTCGAGGATGACCATCTCGTTCTTGGAGTTCTTGTTGAGCCCGATCTCACCGATGCCCAGGACGTTCGGCTTGTCGAGGAAGTCGGGGATGAGGCCCATGACCTCGCGCGCGAAGCCGGGGTCTTCGGCTTCCTTGGGGTTGATGCAGAGCCAGCAGTGGTGGCGGATGCCGTAGGCGGCTGCGCGTGCGGGCTCCGTCTTGGTGAGCTGCGTGAAGTAGTCGAAGAAGCCTTGGGGCCCTGAGCGGTCGAAGCCGGCCCAGAATGCTGGTTCGGTGATGGCGACGCAGCCGGCGAGCGCCATGCGTTGGTAGTCGTCGGTTGTGCGCGAGACCATGTGGATGTGGGGATCGATGTAGCGCACGGCTCAGCCCTCGGCTCGCTTGGATGGTGTGTCGTTGTAGTTGGGGTCTGCGCCGATGGCGCCCTTGCCGGGGGCGACGTCGAGGAGCTCGTCTGATCGATCGGAGAAGAGGAGCTGGATGCGCTCGGCGCGGGCAGAGTCGGCGCCGGTCAGGATCTCGATGGCGTCGAGGAAGGAGGCCATGCGCGGGTCCGCGCGGAGGTCGGCCTTCGGGTCGGCACGCTCGACGCGGTCGATGAAGGATGCGAGGTCGAGCAGCTTGGCGCGGTGCTCGAGGAAGTACAGGTCGATGGCCCGCTCGGGCGTGTATGGGGGCTGCATTGTCGATCGTAGGGAGGGGACTGCGCCACAGAGGCACACCCCCCGAGGGCACGGAGCAAGACACTCGAACCGCCGAGGGCGCGGAAAGGGGGGATTGGGTGTGGAGCGCGGCGCAGCCTCCGAGCCCTGGACTAGCCGACTCGAGCGGCCTCGGCGCGGGCGAGGGCTTGGGCGGCCTCGGTCATGGCGCGTTCGTCGATCTCGTGGACGTCGACTGGGGAGGCGATGTCGTCGATGAGCGTGATCGTGAGCTGGCCGCCGAGGTGCTCGCGGAACTCCTCGAGGCCGTCGAGGAGCGCGTCGGTCTGGGCCATGGCGGGGTGGTGGAGCGTGAAGCCGAGTGAGGCGAGGCAGGTGGTGGCGCGGTCGGCGATGACGGGGTCGAGCAAGCCGATGGCGCGTGCGTAGGCGAGGTCGAGGGCGAGGCCGATGGCGACGGCGTGCCCGTGGGCGAGTTGGAAGTTGGTCACTTGCTCGAGCTTGTGGGCCGCCCAGTGGCCGAAGTCGAGCGGTCGTGCGGCGTTGAGCTCGAAGGGGTCGCCGCCGAGTGCGATGTGGTCGAGGTGGAGGACGGCTGAGCGTTCGATGACGGGTGCGCTCGCGTCCATGTCGCGTGCGCGGATGAGTGCCGCGTCGCGTTCGATGCGCTCAAAGAGGGCGCGGTCTTTGAGGAGCGCGACCTTGACGCACTCGCTGAAGCCGCTGACCCAATGCTCGTCGGTGAGTGTGGCGAGGAGGGAGAGGTCGTTGATGACCATGTGGGGGACGCCGAATGCGCCGAGGTAGTTCTTCTTGCCGAAGCGGTTGACGCCGTTCTTGACGCCGACGCCGGAGTCGCCTTGTCCGACGGTTGTCGTGGGGATTCGGATGAGTCGGATGCCGCGGTGGGCGGTGGTGGCGGCGAAGCCTGCGAGGTCGAGCGCGGCGCCGCCGCCGATGACGAGGAGGTAGGAGCGTCGGCAGAGGTGTGCGTCGTGGATCGCGCGGAGGAGGTCGTCGAGCGCGCCGGGGTCGTTCTTGCAGGACTCGCCGCCCGGGATGGCATAAACGGGCTCGGCCAGGGTTGCGCGGGCGTCCAGGGGCGCGAAGCGGGCTCGGATGCGGTCGGGGAGGTCCGGATTGGCGTCGAGGACGCCGGAGTCGATGGCGACCATGACGCGGGCGGGGCCTGAGGGGTCGTCCAGGTGCCCGGCGAAGGCGTCGGCGAGGGACGCGTCGGCGGGATCGAACGCGTCCTGGCTGACGCGCAGGGCGTGGCGGTAGGGGACGGAGAATGTTCGCTCGGTGTGCACTTCGGCGGCGTCTCGTCGGCGTCGATCGGGCGAGGGAGGTCGGGGACTGGTGTGTGGATGAGGAAGCCGATCGGCTTCCGGAAGGGTATTCGCGTCCGGGGCCCAAACGGTTCGGGGGCGTTGAGATCGGGGATTCGGTAGGATCGGCTCTGGGAGGCTGTGCGGGGCCTTGGAGGGCGAGAACGCGTGGGACGGAAGGTGACGCTGTTCACGGGCCAGTGGGCGGACCTGCCCCTGGCGGAGCTTGGCGCGAAGGCGTCGGGATGGGGGTACGACGGGCTCGAGCTGGCCTGCTGGGGGGACCACTTCAGCGTGCGCGAGGCCGAGACGGGCGGGGCGTCGTACTTCGAGGGTGTGCGCGAGCGGCTGGGCGGGCTGGGGTGCTGGGCCATCTCGAACCACCTCGTCGGGCAGGCGGTGTGTGATCCGATCGATGAACGCCATCGGTCGATCGTGCCGGAGTACGTCTGGGGCGATGGTGAGCCGGAGGGGGTGCGCCGGCGCGCCGCTGAGGAGATGAAGGCGACGGCGCGGGCGGCTGCGGCGTTTGGCGTCGACGTGGTCAACGGGTTCACGGGCAGCTCGGTGTGGCACAAGCTGTACTTCTTCCCGCCGACGGGGGATGCGGAGATCGAACGCGGATACGGGGACTTCGCGGAGCGTTGGGGGCCGATTCTGGATGAGTTCGAGGCGTGCGGCGTGCGGTTTGCGCTGGAGGTGCATCCGACGGAGATCGCGTACGACATCCATACGGCCGAACGCGCGCTTGCGGCGGTCAATGACCATCCGGCGTTTGGGTTCAACTTCGATCCGAGCCATCTGGTGTGGCAGGGGATCGATCCGGTGAAGTTCATCGATCGGTTCGCGGATCGGATTTTTCACGTGCATATGAAGGATGCCGCGACGACGCTGGATGGGACGAGCGGGGTCTTGGGGTCGCACCTTGGGTTCGGGGATGCGCGTCGTGGCTGGGACTTCCGGAGCGTTGGGCGCGGGGATGTGGATTTCGATGGGGTGATCCGTGCGCTGAATCGTGCGCGGTATGCGGGGCCGCTGAGTGTGGAGTGGGAGGACGCGGGGATGGATCGTGAGCACGGTGCGCAGGAGAGCTGCGAGTACGTGCGTGGGATCGACTTCCCGCCTTCTGGGCGTGCTTTCGACGCGGCGTTCGATGGGGAGGCGCAATGAGACGGGTTGGGCCTGCTTGTATGGGTTTGGCTTTCCTGGCGTGCCTTGCGATGCTCGGGATCGGGCAGCCCGACGAGCCTCCGGCGCCGAAGGACGAGACTGTCCGGGTGTTGGTGTTCTCGAAGACGGCTGGTTTCCGGCATGACTCGATCCCGGCGGGGATCAAGGCGATGCGGGGGATTTGCGAGCGGGAGGGGTTCGAGGTCGATGCGACGGAGGACTCGGGGGTGTTCACGGACGAGAACCTCGAGCGGTTCGGGGTGATCGTGTTCATGAACACGACGGGGGACGTGCTGAACGACGAGCAGCAGGGCGCGATGGAGCGGTTCATTCGCGTGGGCAAGGGGTTCGTGGGCGTGCACGCCGCGAGCGACACGGAGTACGACTGGGCGTGGTACGGGGATCTGGTGGGCGCGCGGTTTGCGCACCATCCGGCGATCCAGGAGGCGGTGGTGATCGTCGAGGACGACGCGCATCCGTCGACGTCGCACCTGGCGTACGACACGTGGACGAGGCGGGATGAGTGGTACGACTTCAAGGAGTCACCGAGAAAGGAGCGCCGCGGCGTGCTGCTGAGAGTGGATGAATCGAGCTACGAGGGCGGGCGGATGGGCGAGGATCACCCGATCGCGTGGCACCAGGAGTTCGACGGCGGTCGGTCGTGGTACACGGCGATGGGACACACGAAGGCGTCGTACACCGAGGAGGCTTTCGTCGCGCACCTGCGCGGAGGGCTGATGTGGGCGGCGGGGGTGAGCGACGAGGCGAAGCCCGACGAGCCGAAGAAGGAGCAGCCGTGATGGTGTCGATGCTGGTGACGCAGGTTGCTGCGCTCGCGTGCGTGCATGGGTCGCACGTCCACATGCCGCCTCCGGCGAAGGAGCGTCCCCACGATCCGTGGGTGTTCCGGTCGGTGCTCGACGGGAATGCGCGTGTGATCACGTGTGCGCTCTCGGATGAGTTGTGGGTCGCGTACGACGCGCAGACGTGCGGGCTGATCCAGGCGTGGAAGGGCGGGGTGAAGTTCGACGGCGCGGTGTACACGACGGTGCATGGGCCGCAGCCGACGAGCGAGGGCGGGGTGTACACGACGGCGGCCGGGGTTGGTGATACGTGGACGATGTTCACGGAGGGCGCGCCCCGTGCGATCGAGGCGAGGTACCGTGGGTACAAGCTGACCGAGGGCGGGGTCGAGCTTCGGTACGACCTGGCGGGCCTGGACGGGAGCACGATCGGCACGGTGCGTGAGTACCCGGAGATCAAGGCGAGCCGCGATGGGTCGGTGCTGCTGGAGCGTCGGTTCACGCTGCTGGACCTTGCGGAGGGCGTCGACATCTCGCTGGTTGTCAACGGCGAGTACCTGCGCGAGGGCCGGGGTGATCTGTCGGTCAACGGCAAGTGGCTCGCGGCGGAGGGCGGGCTGGATCGGATCGAGTCGCTCGAGGAGGCGGGAACGCCGATCGACTGGACTCGGATTCCGATTCCGCTGGTCGGGGGCGAGACGGTGCTGGTGCAGTCGTTCGCAGAGGAGAGTGACGAATGAAGCTCGTGTTGATCCCGATGGCGACACTGCTTGGCCTGTGCGCACCGCTGGGCGCGCAAGAGGAGCAGCGCGAGCCGGGCGCGTCGCTGCGCCTGTACGACGCGAGCGTGAACATGTCGGTCGTCCCCGCGATCGCGCAGGGGCAGACGCCGAACGTCTCGAAGGTGGTCGAGACGATCTATCTGAGCGATTCCGACGATGACGGTGGGAACGTCTTCGGGTTCGAGGACGAGTTCGTCGTCGAGATCGAGGGGTACTTGAACGCGCCGAACGGCAAGGCGGGGACGTACACGTTCCGCATCGAGTGCGACGACGGGGGGATCCTGTACGTGCGCGGCGAGGAGGCCATCAACCTCGACGGGCTGCACGGGCGGACGGGGGCGAACGTGGACATCGAGCTTGGGGCGGAGGAGGTGCCGTTCGCGATCCGGTACTTCGAGAATGCTGGTGATGCGCACCTGTCTTTCTGGTGGCGTCCTTCGGCGGACGCTGAGTTCGAGCTGGTGCCGGCGGGTGTGATGACGTGCCGCAAGTGCGAGGTCCGTGTGACATCGCCCGGTGAGAAGCGTGTGATCATGCCGTCGCTGCCGGGGATTCCGGGCGATCGGCAGCCGCTGGATGGCGTGCACCCGTCGTACGACCTCGCGACGGTGCGTCCGTCGATGTTCAAGCCGAGGGTCGGTGGGATCGACTTCCTGAGCGACGGGCGGATGGTCGTGTGCACCTGGGACCCGGAGGGGGGCGTGTACATCCTCGATGGCGTGGACGGGGACGACCCAGAAGCGATCGAGGTGTCACGCTTTGCCGCGGGGCTGGCCGAGCCACTGGGGCTGAAGGTGGTCGATGACCGGATCTTCGTGCTGCAGAAGCAGGAGCTGACGGAGCTCATCGATTCGAACGGGGATGGGTACGCAGACGATTACCGGTGCGTGAGCAACGGCTGGCCGGTCAGCGACAACTTCCATGAGTTCGCGTTTGGGCTCGTGTACCAGGACGGGTTCTTCTACTGCAATCTGGCGGTGGCGATCGATCCCGGCGGGGGGAGCACGCAGCCACAGGTTCCGCTGCGCGGGCATGTGCTGAAGATCGATGCGGAGACCGGGGAGTACGAGGCGATCGCGCACGGGCTTCGGACGCCGAACGGGATCGGTGTTGGCGTCGATGGTGAGATCTTTCTGACGGACAACCAGGGGGACTGGCTGCCTGTGTCGAAGTTGCTGCATCTGCGCGAGGGCGCGTTCTATGGGTCGCGTGCGGTGATGGGCGACGAGGCGGAGCGTTTGCAGGTGCAGCGCCCTGTCGTGTGGCTGCCGCAGGGGGAGATCGGCAACTCGCCGAGCGAGCCGGCGATGATGAAGGACGGCCCGTACGCGGGGCAGATGCTCCACGGGGAGGTGACGCACGGGGGCGTGAAGCGGGTGTTCGTCGAGAAGATCGGCGGCGACTATCAGGGATGCGTGTTCCGGTTCACGCAGGGACTCGAGGCGGGGATCAACCGCATCGGCTGGGGCCCGGACGGGTCGCTGTACGTCGGCGGGATCGGGTCGACGGGCAACTGGGGGCAGACGGGCAAGAAGCGGTACGGGCTGCAGCGACTGACGTACAACGGGAACGAGACGTTCGAGATGCTCGCGGTGCGCGCCAAGAGCAACGGGGTGGAGGTCCAGCTGACGATGCCGCTGGCGGAGGGGCTGGGCTGGGACCCGAGCGAGTACGACGTGCAGCAGTGGGCGTACGTGCCGACGGCGGACTACGGCGGTCCGAAGCTGATGCGCGAGCGTCTGGAGGTCGCCAGCGCGTCGGTCTCGGGCGATCGGACGCGGGTGTTCCTGGAGCTTCCGGGGATGAAGGCGGACCGGGTCGTGTACGTGCGCATGGCGGGTGATTTCTACACCGATGGCAACGACGGGCTGTGGAGCACGGAGGCGTGGTACACGATGAACAGGGTCCCTGCGGCTTCGGCGAGCGCGACGGGGCGTGTGGTTGCGGATCCGCCGGTGCGTGCGCACAACACGCTGAGTGCGCGTGAGAAGGCCGAGGGGTGGGAGCTGCTCTTCGACGGCGAGTCGATGGCGCATTGGCGTGGGTTCAAGAATGACGAGGTCCACGACGGGTGGGCGATCGAGGGGGGGTGCATCACGCGCGTCGGCGGGGGTGGGGACATCATCACGCGCGAGAAGTTCGGCAACTTCGAGTTGATGCTCGAGTGGAGCGTGCAGCCGCGTGGGAACAGCGGGATCTTCTACGGCGTGCAGGAGGGTCGCTACAACCACGTGTGGGAGACGGGCCCGGAGATGCAGGTCTTGGACAACTCACTGCATGCGGACGGGCGCAACCCGATGACGTCTGCGGGGGCGAACTACGCGCTGCATGCGCCGTCGTCGGACGTGACGCGTCCGGTCGGGGCGTTCAACCGGGTGCGCCTGGTTGTCAACGACGGGCACGTGGAGCACTGGCTCAACGGCGTGAAGCTCGTGGAGTACGAGTGGGGCTCGGATGAGTGGAAGCGGCTTGTCGCGGCGAGCAAGTTCGCGTCGATGCGTGACTACGGGAAGTTCCGGCCGCACGAGACGCCGGGGCATATCGCGCTTCAGGACCACGGTGACGTGGTGAAGTACCGGAACATCAAGATTCGGCGGTTGGACTGAGCGAGCGACTCGGCTCGCGGCGTCGGACTGCGTGGCAGCAGAGTCGCTTGCAGCGTGAGCATTTGAGGAGCACCCGCTTGCCTCGGGACGCCGCGCCGAGTCGGACGCCGAGCTTGCCGTAGGGCTGGTCGAAGCCGCAGCGGAGACAGACGGCGCGCCAGCCCGGGGCGCGTTGCTCGTATTTGGCTTCGTGGCTCGCGTTGATTCTCGGGTCATCGGCCTGCACGCGAGATCGCTCCGGCTTGAGACTCGAGCGAAACAGAACACACACGCTCCCTCTTGTGTTCTGACGGCTTGCGCGTGCGTGGCGGTGGAGTCAGTGGCTGCCCGGACCTGCGCTGGGCTCCTCGCGTTCATCGGGGATGAAGTTGATGGCGGCGGAGTTGATGCAGTAGCGGAGGCCGGTGGGCGGCGGGCCGTCGTTGAAGACGTGGCCGAGGTGTGCGTCGCAGCGCTTGCAGGTGACCTCGGTTCGGACCATGCCGTGGGAGGTGTCGACGTGTTCGGCCATGGCGCCGTCTTCGCCCTCGCTGAACGCGGGCCAACCGCAGGCGGAGACGAACTTCTCACCGCTGGTGAAGAGGGGGTGGCCGCAGCAGACGCACTCGTATCGGCCGCGGCTGGTGGTGTCGTTGTACTCGCCGGTGAAGGGTCGCTCGGTGCCGGCCTGACGGGTGATGCGGAACTGCTCGGGGGAGAGGAGTTGGCGCCAGTCGTCGTTGGTGAGGCTCTTGGGGTCGGTGCGGGCGCGCTCGCGCAGGTCGGTCTCGGCGGTGTCCATGGCTGAGGCGGGCTCCTGGGGTGCGGAGGCGTCGCTAACGACGCCGGGGCTCGTTTCCGTCCGGGGGGTGTCCGAGCAGGCGACGAGGGAGAGTGCCGCGAGCGGGGCGGCCAGGGCGAGTGCGAAGATCCACTTGGGCATGGGGCGCTCCTGTGGGGTGTCCAACGCCTGGGACTGGGTGATTGTTCGCGCGTGACGGGAGGCGAGACGGCGGGGAGCCAACGGACCGGGAGAGGTAAAATGACGGGTCTGGAGGAGCCACGGGCGCCCTCTGGAACTGCTCCGACCCCCCATCACCACCTCGTGGCTTCGCGGAGGAACACCATGGCGATTCGACTTGGCGACACGGCCCCCGACTTCACCCAGGACTCGACCGAGGGTCCCGTCAGTTTTCATGACTGGATCGGCTCGGGCTGGTGCGTGCTGTTTAGCCACCCGGCGGACTTCACGCCGGTGTGCACGACCGAGCTCGGTCGTGTGGCGAGCCTCAAGAGCGAGTTCGACAAGCGGGGCGTCAAGTGCCTCGCGCTGAGCGTTGATCCGCTGGAGGATCACAACAAGTGGTCGCGCGACATCGAAGAGACGCAGGGGACTGCCCTGAACTTCCCGATCCTCGCGGATGCGGATCGGAAGGTCAGCGACCTGTACGACATGATCCACCCCAACGCGGACAACACGCTGACGGTGCGTTCGGTGTTCATCATCGATTCGAACAAGAAGGTGCGTCTGATCCTGACGTACCCGGCGAGCACGGGGCGGAACTTCGACGAGATCTTGCGCGTGATTGACTCGCTTCAGTTGACGGATAGCCACAAGCTGGCGACGCCGGCGGACTGGAAAGAGGGCGACGACTGCATCATCGTGCCGGCGGTCTCCAACGAGGAGGCGGCCGAGCTGTTCGGAGAGTTCACCGAGGTGAAGCCGTACCTGCGGACGGTGCCGCAGCCGGCCGGTTGAGGGTCCCATGTACTTCCGACTGATCTATGACGAGGGTCTGGCTGCCGCGTCGTACGTGATCGGCTGCGAGGGTTCTGGCGAGGCGATCGTCATCGACCCGTTGCGTGACATCGATACGTACGTGACGATCGCTGCTCGCGAGAAGATGAAGATCGTGGCGGTGGCGGACACGCACATCCACGCGGACTTCGTATCGGGCTCGCGCGAGGCGGCCAAGACGCTCGGGGCCGAGGCGATCGTGAGCGGGCATGGTGGTGATGAGTGGACGCCGAAGTGGCTGGATGACGTCAAGCACAGGATTGTTCGCGACGGCGACACGATCCGGCTGGGGAACGTCGAGCTGAAGGTCGTGCACTGCCCCGGGCACACGCCCGAGCACGTTGGCTACCTCGTGACGGATCTGGCGACCAGTCCGGCCGAGCCGATGGGCATGTGCACGGGCGACTTCGTCTTCGTCGGCGACCTTGGCAGGCCGGATCTGCTCGAGTCGGCGGTCGGTCGGGTGGGCGCGGCCGAGCCGAGCGCTCGGGCGATGCTCGACTCGGTGCGTCGGTTCACGGCGTTGCCGGAGTTCATGCAGGTGTGGCCGGCGCATGGTGCGGGGAGCGCTTGCGGGAAGTCGCTGGGCGCGGTGCCGCAGAGCACTGTTGGGTACGAGCTTCGTCACAACGCGGCGATCAAGGCGGCGAGTGACGATGATGACTTCGTGCGTCTGATGCTGTCCGGGCAGCCGGAGCCGCCCCCGTACTTCGGTCGGATGAAGAAGTGGAACGTCGAGGGCGCACCGGTGCTCGGCGACCTGCCGATCCCGCCGACGATCAGCGCGGACGAGCTGCCCTCACCGAACGATGACTCGTGCGTTGTCTTGGATATCCGTTCGTGGGACGAGTTCCGGGCGGGGCACCGAGCGGGGGCGCTGAGCACGCCGGTGGAGAAGTCGTTCGAGACGGCCGTGGGGTCCTGGATCCGCGAGGATCAGAGGGTGTACCTGGTGGGGCGCGAGGACGATGTCGAGGAAGCCGTGCGCGGGCTGATCCGCGTGGGTGTGGACAACGTCGCCGGGTTCGTCGATGCTTCCGGGGTCGCCAAGGACGAGGTGACGCCGGAGATCGGCGTTGATGAGGCGCGTGTCGCGATCGGTGAGGGACGCCGGGTGTTGGACGTGCGCAATGCGACGGAGTATGCCGAGGGGCACGTGGGTGACGCGACGAACGTGACGCACGTGCAGTTGCTCGCGCGGTTGGACGAGGTGCCCACGGGTGAGCCGCTGCTGGTGTATTGCCGGAGCGGGAATCGGTCGGCTCGTGCGACGGCGTTGCTTCGTCGCGAGGGGTACGACGCGACGAACGTGGCCGGCGGGATGCTGGCGTGGGCGGACGCGGGCGCCGAGGTTGTTCGGTGAGCCGATGCGAGCTGGTGGCTGATCTGACGCGGAAGGACGGCGCGGCGTGATCGGTGCGCTGATCGGGGCCGCCATCATCGGGGCGACGCTTGGGCTGCTCGGTTCGGGTGGTTCGATCCTGACGGTGCCGATCCTGGTGTACCTCGCGGGTCACACCGAGAAGAGCGCGGTCATTGAGTCGCTGGTGATCGTGGGCGTGATCGCGCTGTACGGGGCGATCCGGCGCGCGCTGGCTGGCCAGGTTGTTTGGAAGGCGATCCTTTGGTTCGGACCCGGAGGGATCGTGGGCGGGGTGCTTGGCGCGACGGCCGGCGAGCGCCTGCCGGGGAGCGTGCAACTGCTCGTGCTTGGCGTGCTGATGCTGGGGGCGTCGGTGCTGATGCTGCGGCGCGGCAAGAAGGGCACTCATGGGTTGGCGGATGATGAGCAGGGCACACCGCGCGTTCGCAATGGCGGGGTGCTGGCGCTGACCGGGCTTGGTGTTGGGTTCCTGACGGGTCTTGCGGGTGTGGGCGGTGGGTTCATGATCGTGCCGGCGCTCGTGCTGATCGGGGGGGTTCCGATGCGCATGGCGATCGGGACGAGCCTGTCGCTGATCTTCGTGAGCTGCGTGTCGTCGAGCTCGAAGTACCTGACGTCGAGCGAGTTGGCGGCGGAGGCGCCAGTGGACTGGTGGACGGTCCTGATCTTCAGCGCGATCGGGATCGGCGGGAGCATCGTGGGGGCGCACGTGTCGAACAAGCTGGACCAGGCGACGCTGCGCAAGGCGTTCGGCGTGTTCGTGGCGGTGCTGGGGATGTGGATCGTCGCGGATCACGCGCTGGGGATCACCGGGTCCGAGACGCACGCCACGCAACCGGGCGAGCGGTCGACGACGAACGGAGGGGGCTAGCCGCGGGCGTGTTCACTCGGTGGGCAAGAGCGCCAGGTCCGGCCCGACCTCAGCAACCGGCGGGGGGACTGAAGAAGCAGTTGGTGAAATCGAACCAGTCCTGGTCGTTCTCGAACCCGTCATTGTTGAAGTCGAACTGGCCCTGCGGGCCCGCCTGTGAGAAGTAGTCGTTGGCCCAGTCGAAGAAATCCTGGTCGTTCAGGTTGCCGTCGGCGTTCCAGTCGCAGGGGCACGCCAACGGCACAGTGACGGTGAGTGTGCCGACGTCGGGGTCCCTGTCGCTCGCGCGGACGAAGACCTTCTGCCCGACCGTCATGAGGTGCTGCAGGCTGACAACGCCGTCCCCGGCGGTGCTGTCGCATGCGATCTCCGCGCCGTCGCAGGCGTTGTGAAGCGAGATCGTCCAGTCCGGCTCGACGGTGCCGAAGATGACAGGACCGTTACGATCTGCTTGGTAGGTCCACCATGCGTCGTGCCGCGTGGTCAACGGCTCGCAGGAGGCCTGGAGCGATTCGTTACGCTGCGCGAGGGCCAGGTCGAATGGGACGGTGATCGTCTCGCCTGGGGCGGGCGCGGCCACCACCGATGCCGTCCCACAGCGATCGTTGGTGTACGTCTCGTCGAACTCGGCCTCGACGATACCCGAGAAAACACCGCCGGCGGGGATGACGCCGAGACGGACACAGACGGTTTCCCCTGCCCGCATCGACCAGAGCGCGACTGAATCGAAATCACCGAAGCGTTCGGAGTGATTCCGGAAGAAGTCGCACTCCAGCTCGTTGAGTTGGTCGTCGAAGATCGAGAGTGATGTGTTCGATTCGACGCCGGGCCCGAAGTCGCTGATGTTGCGGACGATGAGTTGCCCTCCCGTCGGGGCGGTGAAGCTGTACCACATGTCCACGGCGAGGTTCGGGAGCGCATCGCAGCTCGCCGCGACCTGGCGCGTCGCGAAGACCGCGTCGTACGCGACGGAGCTCCCGTCACCGAGCACGATCGCGTTGTTCTTGGTGTCATTGCTCGGCGGGCAGTCGTTCGAGGGGTCGCAGAGGTTGGGGATGCCGTCGTTGTCGCAATCGGCGAGGCCTTGGACGAACTCGGTGGTCGGCGTGAGCGTGAACTCGGTGGCGTCGGCCCCAGTAACACGCAGGAAGACCGTCTCGCCGGGCCCCAGCGGCGCTGACCAGACGCCCGCCGCTGACTGGCCGCGACAGGTGTTCAGGTCGATCTCGGGATCTCCGCCGACGACGAAGATCGAGTCGTAGGCGAAGAGGTCGATACTGCTGTCGATCGCGATTGTGAGGTCGACCGGGCATGCGGCTTCGTTCTTGAAGGTGTACCAGAGGTCCGCGTCGGCGTTGATGTTCTGCCCGCAGAAGTTGATGCCGGTGAAGCTGACGCCGCAGAGGCTCCCGTCCTCGGGGACGTCCTCGACGAGCGCGATCGCCCCGAGGTGGCTGGAGTTGGGCGGGCTGGTGATGAAGAAGTACGAGCCGTTGCCGTTCTCTTGGTTGGCGTTGCCGGTGCTCCAGTTGGCGAAGATGGCGTAGTCGGTGTTGAGGTAGCTCCCGCCACCTGCGCCGCCGGTCCATGCGGACTCGCTGGTGCCCGCGCCGCCGCCGGAGTAGCCGCCGCCGCCTCCGCCATCGGCGCCGGCCACCCCTCCACCGCCGAAGCCCCAGCCGCCCTCGGCGCGGTTCCCGGCTGCCCCGCCGGCGCCGCCGTTCGGGAAGCCGGCCTTGCCTGCGCCACCGCTGTCGCAGTGGATCGCGGCCGAGAGGGCGCCGCCGCCGGCGCCGGGGAAACCGGAGCCCTGCCCGGCGCCACCGGCGCCGCCGCAACCGCCAAGGGAGAACCCGCCGGGATTCTGACCCACGCCGTTCTCGTAGAAGTTGTCGCCGCCGCATTCGTTCGCCCGGGCGTTGCCACCGAGGCTCGATCCGCTGGCGCTCGAGCTCACGCCGCCGCCCCCACCACCCGCCGCGGCGAGGATGATGGCGTTGTTCCAGTCCGTCTCCCCGGGGGGGAGATAGAGCACGCCCGACCCACCGCCGCCCCCCGCCCATGCGGAGCCGGGAATGAGCGGCGTGAAGGGATCGTGGTCGTTCTCGCCCTTCTCGCCGATGATGAACCGGATGGTCCCGCCTGGGGCGATCTGGTTCGGCCCGTTCCCGATCACACAGATGATGACGGCGGTGGCGCCGTCGCCGCCGAGGCGCGTGTGCGTGGTGCCACCGCCGCCGGTGTAGCTCGCGTCGCCCCCGTCGGCGCCGCGCACCGTCAACTGCAGCTGTCCCACGACCTCGGGGATGACGAAATCCTGGACCTGGTTGCCGACGTACGACACAGCTGACCCGGCACAATCGAGCACGGGCTGGGCGTTGCTGTACCCGGCCGACGAGACTGCCGCGACGACCGCACCGACGATCGCGGATGGTCTGACGAGGTGAGTTCGCATGTTCTCGTTCCGTTGCGTGAGTGTCGTTCGGGAGACGTGAGAACGGGCCCACCGAGTCTACCCCACGCCCCAGTTGCCACAAAGGGCTGCGCGGTGAAGGGGCCGGCGCGGAAACTGCGGGCACGGAGCGCCCACCCCGCGAGCGGCCGCTCACCGCACGACTCCACGTGGGGAACATCCGACGGGCGGGCACTGTCGAACACCCCCGCATGGCCGCACCGCGCTCCGTCAACAAGCTTGGCGTCATCATGGGCGATCAGCTCGATGCGTCGTACCTTCGGACGCTCGGGCTCGATCGTGAGCGCGATGGCGTTCTGATGATGGAGGTCGCGGGGGCGTCCGTCGATCCGCCGAGCCACGTGCAGCGGACGGTGCTGTTCCTCTCGGCGATGCGCCATTTCGCCGCCGAGCTCAAGGCCGAGGGCTGGCGCGTCGAGTACCGGTCGATCGCCGACGCCGGCAACACAGGGACGTTCGAGGGTGAGTTGTCGCGTGGCGTGCATGAGCTCACGCCGGGATCGATCGTCATGATCGAGCCGGGCTCGCACGGGGTTCTGCGGGCGATCACACAGGCCTGCGACGACCTGGGCGTCGGGCTGACCCTTTTCGAGGACCCGCACTTCCTGTGCACGCACGCGGAGTTCGAGGACTGGGCGTCGGGGCGCAAGGAGCTGATCCTCGAGTACTTCTACCGCCTGCAGCGGAAGCGTCTCGGCGTCCTGATGGCCGAGGATGGCAAGCCCGCAGGTGGGGCGTGGAACTACGACAAGGAGAACCGCAAGACGTTCCGGTCGGCGCCCGATGCGCCGCCCCCCCCACGGTTCGCGCCCGATGCGATCACGCGGGACGTGATGGACGATGTCCGGCGCGTGCTGCCCGATCTGCCGGGGCGCCTCGACGACTTCGCGTGGCCGGTGACACGCGAGGAGGCGCTGACGTGTCTGCGGGATTTCGTCACGAATCGGCTGCCGAGCTTTGGGGACTACCAGGACGCGATGTGGACCGGTGAGGACACGCTGTTTCACGCCGTGCTGTCGCCGGCGCTCAATCTGAAGCTGCTGAGCGCGCGTGAGGTCTATCAGGCGGCGCTCGACGCGTACGAGGCCGGGGATGTGCCGCTGAACAGCGCCGAGGGCTTCGTGCGTCAGATCATCGGCTGGCGGGAGTTCATCCGCGGCGTGTACTGGTACGAAGGTCCGGACTACGCGCAGCGGAATGCGCTGGGGCAGTACGGCTCGCTTCCCGAGTTCTATTGGACAGGCGACACCGACATGCGCTGTATGGCGGACTCGCTTCGGAGCGTGCTGGATCGTGCGTACTCGCACCACATCGCGCGGCTGATGGTGACGGGGAACTTCGCGCTGATCGCGGGTATCGAGCCGCAGGTTGTGAACGGCTGGTACACGGGGATGTACGCAGACGGCCTGGACTGGGTGACAGCGCCGAATACGGTCGGGATGGCGATGCACGCGGACGGAGGGGTGGTTGGGACGAAGCCGTACGCGGCGAGCGGGAAGTACATCCAGCGGATGGGCAATGCGTGCAAGGGCTGCCGTTACGACGTGAAGTCGCGGACGGGTGAGGACGCGTGCCCGTTCAACACGTTCTACTGGGACTTCCTGATCAGGAACGAGGAGCGGTTCCGGAGCAACTCGCGGATGTCGCTCATCCTCAAGCACGTCGAG
>JANQQG010000209.1 GCA_028285065.1 Phycisphaerales bacterium | reverse complement strand
CCAGCCGCAGACCCCGAGATCCTCGGCGTTCTCGTCGAGATTCGATTCGGGGTCGATGTTGAGGACGAGGCCCCACTCCTCGACCAGTTCCTCGAGGATCTCGTCGTTCGAGAGCAGGTCGGGCTGATCCGGCGCGATCACCAGGACGCCCCGGTGCTCGTGGGCCGCGCTGTCGGCGCCGGCGACTTGTTCGGTCGGTTCCAGGTCGAAGGCCGCGAGGAGCCGCTCGACGCGTTCGCGCAGCGCGACCTCGGTCCGCACGGTCACGATCTTGTGCTCGTCGAGGAAGACGTAGAGGAACGGCTCCTCGCTCATGGCCCCAAAGCCCACGAGTCCGTCCTCGTAGAAGAACGGTCGGTACCGGCGGACGCCGTTGAGGAAGCGCTCCTGGCCCGCCAGTTCGAACGCCACGTACGGGTCAACCTCGCGGTACGCGTCGTAGCCGAGCACGTCGAGGATCGGGTAGACCCGCCCGGGGAGCAGGGCGAACAGCCCCCTGCACAGTGCCTCGATCCGCGTCGCGCTGATCACGATGTCGAACACGTACCGATCGGGCCACTCGTCCCAGCTTGAGTCGTCGTCACCGGCCGAGTCCGCGGGCTCGAACACGATCGTGTACCCCTCCTTGGGGGAACACGCTTCGACGGGATAGGTGCCCAGCGGGAAGGCGAACCCGTCGATCACGGTCCGTTCGAGTGTTGGATCAACCATGATCTGCGTCATGCCGCTCGGCTCCCCCTCAGGCGCTGGCCAGCCGTGGCCACTCTACCTTTCCTCCCCCCATCCGGTTCGCCCTGGGGGTCCCCTAGGATCGGCTCGTGCGCGAATCAGACACCATCGTTCTTCTCAGTGTCGGCAACACCCGGACCCGCATGGCCCGGGTGGTTGACGCCGAACTCCAACCGTCCCGCGTGGTCCGCAACGACCCCCTGGACGAGCTGCTCGCCTCGGTCGAGGAGTTCTTCGAGGGCGCCCGGGCCGCCCTGGTCGCCTCCGTTCGCCCCGGCGTCTCGGACGCGATCGTCGAGCGACTCGACCCGGACGGGCAGGGCAAGGTCGGTGTCGTCGGACGAGACATCGGCGTCCCCCTCGACCACACTCTCGACGACCCCACGACCGTGGGCCAGGACCGCCTGCTGAACGCGCTCGCGGCCTGGGACCGCACCGGCGAGGCCTCTGTCGTCGTCGACGCCGGCACCGCCATCACCGTCGACTTCGTTGACGGTGCCGGCGCGTTCCACGGCGGAGCAATCGCGCCCGGCCTGAACGCCATGCTCGAAACGATGTCCAAGCGGGCCGACGCCCTCCCCGAACTGAGCCTCGATGCCGAGCGCTTGCCCGCACCCGGCGACCCACCCTTCGGCAAGACGACGCCCCAGGCGATGACGATCGGCGCGGTCGCGGCCGCACGCGGCATGGCCCGCGCCCTCATCGACGAGTACGCGCAGTTCTACCAGGCGTACCCGCGCGTGATCGCCACCGGCGGGGATGCAGGGCTGTTGTTCGAGGACGACCCGTTCGTCGAGCGCGTCGTCCCCGACCTGACCCTCATCGGGATGCTCTCGCTCTGGAAGCGGGCACGCGAGGAGGACGCCGCCGATGGCGACGGGACCGATCCCGGCTGAACCCGACCCGCGCCTCCGCTTCGAGCTGGCCGGCCCAACACCGGATGCCGCGGGCGCGATCGGCCTCATCCGCGTCACGGCCCCGTCCGACGTGATCGATTCCTTCTGCGCCGCGAGTCTTGGCGGGTCGTTGGGCGTGAGCGAGTCGCGCCTTCGTCCACTCCTTGGCGTTGATCGGGGCGTCGCTGCCCGTCCAAGCGAAGATGTGCTCCTGTTGTGCCCCCATGCCGGGCCCGCCGTGATCGGCGAACTGCTCGAGCGCCTCGCGCGCTGCGGTGTACGGACAGAGCCTGATGCCGGGGGCTCCTCGATGGACACTCGTCTTGCGCACGCCCTCTGGCGCGCGCGCAGCCCGCTTGCGATCGATCTGCTGCTCGACCAGCCGCGACGCTGGCGCGCTGAGCCTGACCCCGACCCCACGCGTCTCGAGGAACGCTCGCGCATCCTCGACCGCCTGATCGAGCCGGCCACGATCGCGCTCGTCGGCGCGCCCAACATCGGGAAGTCGTCGCTGCTCAACGCCCTTGCCGGCGCCGAGGCCGCACTCGTCGAGGACGAGGCCGGGACGACGCTGGACCACCTCGGCGTCGCGGTCGATCTCGGTGGGGTCGTGGCCCACGTTCTGGACCTGCCCGGGCTCGAAGCGTCCCCGGGTGGGGGCCCGCGTGGCACGGCTCAGCGTCTCGCCCTCGAGGCCCTGGCATCGGCCGACCTGGTGGTCCTGTGCGCCGATGGGTCCGCGGGCTTGATCGAGCCCTCAGAGGTCCCCGATGGGGCCGCCCGCCTGCGTGTGGGGCTCAGAAGCGACCTCGGGAGGGCCGATGAAGCGTGCGACGCTGCGGTCTCTGTCCACGACGAGCGGGGTACGCCGGGCACGGGCGGCCTGTCGGGGCTCGTGGCCCTGCTCCGCGACACGCTCGTGGCCCCCGAGGTCCTGGCCGACCCGGGCCCCTGGCGGTTCTGGGACTCTGGGTGACGCCCCCACGCCCAATCCGATGGGGGGGGACGCCTACGGTCCACCTCCGACGCGCTCCGGCCCGACCGAGGGGCTGATTCGACCACCCAAGGGACGACCCACCGAATGGAACAGCGCCAGACCGAGATCAAGGAAGGTGCGGGGCTCGAAGAGTCACGCCTGAATACCGAGTTCATCGACTCGCTGCGCAAGTGGTCCACGCCCGTGCTCATGGGCGTCGCCATCATCGCCGTCGCGTACTTCGCCTGGGGCAAGTACAACGAGCACCGCGCCAACAAGCTCGACACCGCCTTCCAGGAGCTCAACGACGAGTCCGTCTCGGGCAACCCGGAGGCGCTCATCCAGGTCGCGCAGACCCACTCGGGCCAGCGCTCCGTCGGCCACCTCGCGCGTCTCGAAGCCGCCGACCGACTCCTCGGCGCCGGCGTTACCGGCCTGCGTCCCGGCTTCTTCGTCAACCCCCAAGACGGGACGATCGACGAGGGCGGGAGCCTGAGCGATGAGGAACGAGCAGACATGCTCGTCCGCGCCGAGGACCTGTACGAGCGCGTCGTCGCCGACACACGCTCCGGCGGACGCACGTTCTACTTCACCATCGCCGGCCTGCACGGGCTCGCGGCCGTCGCTGAGTCCGCGGGTGAGATCGACCGCGCGCGTCAGTACTACGACGAGATCATCGAGATCGCCAACGCCAACAATCTCCCGGGTGAGGCCGCGCGGACCGAGGGCATCGCCGCAACGCTCGAGGGCCTGGCCGACATCGGGAACCTCGCCGACGTCGACACCTTGGCCGTGATGCCGCGTGCGCTGCGCCCACAGGACCCGACCGCGCCCGGCGTCTTCGACGCGCGGGACTTCGGACTCCCTGGCGGCACGGTCCGCATGCCCACCCCCGAGGAACTCGAGCGCCTGATGGGCAACCAGAACCAGGGCGAAGGCGAAGGCGGTGGCGGTGAAGGCGAGGGCGATACCGACCCGCTCGAGGGCCCAGCGCCCAAGGACGCGCCCGACGCCGACGGACCGGCCGCGCCCGAGACGCCCGAGACCCCCGATGCGGATCCCGATGCCGGCACACCCGCGAGCGAGGGCGACGCGCCCGCTGAGCCCGACGGGCGCTGAGCGCCCAGGTGGGCGAAGCCCAAGGCCCTGAAGAGCCCGGCCTGATCCGCCCCGGCGGCAACGTCGACCGCGAGGCACTGAGGCGCGCGTGGTACGCCCGCCAGCGTGACGAGAACGCGAGCGATGCCGAGGTCGAGGCTCCGGCCGACGAAGCAAACGACGATGCGCCCAACCGCGTCGTGTTCGTCCTGCAGCGCGACCTGAACAAGCGTCTCGACCGGTACCTGACCGATCGCATCCCGTTCATGAGCCGGACGCAGTTGCAGCGTCTGATCGACGAGGGCGGCGTGAAGGTCAACGGGCGCAAGCCGCGCGCTTCGACGCGGGTGCGCAAGTCGGACCGCGTGGAGGTGTTCGTCCCGCCGCCACCGGCGACGGACATTCAGCCCGATGAGATCCCGCTGGACGCGTTGTTCGAGGACGAGCACCTGATCGTGCTCAACAAGCCCACGGACATCATCGTGCACCCCGCGCGTTCACACAATCGCGGGACGATGATCAACGCGCTGGCCTGGCGATTCGCCAATGAATCATCGGGCGCGCTCTCAGGTGTCGGTAAGGACGATGCGCGCCCCGGCGTCGTGCACCGGTTGGACCGCAACACGACCGGCGCGATCGTCTTCGCCAAGGACGACGAGGCCCACTGGAAGCTCGCGAAGCAGTTCGAGAAGCGGACCGTCGACAAGCGGTACGTCGCAATCGTGCACGGGCGCTTCGAGCCGCCCGTGGAGGTCATCGACCTACCCATCGGCCCGCACCCGTCCCGGGAGAAGGGCCTGCGCGAGAAGTACGTCGTCCGCCACGACGACCTCGGCAAGCCCTCCGTCACGATCGCACGCGTGCTCGCGACGCTCGACGCCCCCGGCGGCGGGTCCGAGCCGCTCTCGCTGCTCGAGCTCGAACTCAAGACTGGCAGGACGCACCAGATCCGCGTGCACTTGTCGCACCTTGGGTACCCCATCGTCGGCGACGACATGTACGGCGGGCGACCGATCGAGGTCTGTTCCGCCAGGGTGGAGCGCCAGGCCTTGCACGCTGCCATGCTCCAGTTCGCGCACCCGATCTCCGGCGAGGCGATGCGGTTCGTCGCGCCGCTCCCGCCTGATCTGCGGGCGCTCGTCGTGGCCCTCGTCGGGGAGGGCGCCGCCGACCTCGGCACGCCACCGCCCGGTGCGACGGTCGATGTTGCTAGTCTGATGGCCTAGAGATCGCTGCCGGGGCGCACACGAGCCCCACGGAAGGAGCCTGCTCGATGGATCGTCGTCGCCTCACGGATCGGATCGCCCTCGCACTCGGCGCCGCGAGCGCGTGCGCCCTCGGCGCGTGCGCCGGCTCCCCCTCGGACCCCTCGAAGCTGTCCGGGTCCTACGTGCTGACCATCTCCGACGCCGACATGCCGGCGACGGCCTTTTACGACCAGCGTCTCGGTGAGCCGACTGATGCCTCCGATGCTCTCACGATCCTCACGCTCCCCTTCCAGGAGCCGACGACCCCTTGGGCGCAGGCGCAGGTCTCCAACTCCGCGTATGGACCGCCCCAGGCGGTCGCGGTCTCGCCCGGCGGCGCGACTGCGTTCATCATCGAGTCACGCGGAGCCGCGGGCGCCGATGCCGCGACCGTCGCCGACCTGCCCAAGGGCGAGCGGCTGTTCGCGGTGGACCTGACCGACCCGCTTGCGCCGCGACTGGCCGACGAGGTGCTCGTCGGTGACTTCCCCTCCGCCGTCGCCGTCCACCCCGACGGTGACCTCGTCGCGGTCGTCACGCGTGCGGAGCGGGAGCAGATCAACATCGTTCGGTACTCGGGAGGTTCGTTCATCGAGCCCGTGCTCGCGTGGCCGCTGTTCGGCTTGGACAACGACGGCGCGCTCGCGACGAGCGTGTCGTGGCATCCGTCTGGTCGGTACCTCGCGGTGACGCTCCCGGCGCGCGACGAGGTGATGTTCTACGAGTTCGGGCGCGACAACGGCTCGCTCTCCCTCATGCCCTGGGGTGGGCCGGTGCGCGTCGGTCGATTCCCGTACTCGGGGCGATTCACGCCTGACGGGCGTTACTTCCTGACCACCGACCTAGCCTGGGACGTTACGCGCGAGGACTACCTCGTCGTCGCCCCCCCCGGCACCATCAGCGTCATCAAGCTCAGCGAGACCAGTTCCTCCTTCGAGCGCCCGCTCTCCGACGTCGACCACACCGTCGTCAGCCAGCCCAGTGTCGGCGTCAGCCCCGAGGGCCTGGCGATCTCACCCGACGGTCGCTATGTCGTGACCGCAAACCTGCGCACGTCGTTCCTGCCGGACTCCGACCCGCGCCTTACGCCGGGCGGCTCGCTGACGCTTCTCACGCTCAATCGAACGTCGGGACGCCTCGACCCTGTCGCCGAGTACGAGATGGCCGCGATGCCCGAGGGGATCGACTTCGACGCGCGGGGCGACTTCCTGGTGGTGACGCAGTTCCGCTCGTTCGACCCGCGCGCCCGCGACGGCGAGCTCGCCTTCTGGCGACTCAAGCGAGGCTCGCGCCCGGCACTCGAGGCGACCGACTTCTTCGTGGGCGTCGGCCGCGGCCCGCACGACGTCATCGTTGTGCCGTAACACCGTTCCCGGATCAGTCGTGTGATGCGCGAGCGCCCAGCGTGCGCGCACATGCTGCGCACGAGTGGAGACGGACGGTTGGGAGTGGGGGATCAGCGGCTGTCGAGATCGAGATCAAGATCGTCGATGTCGAAGTCATCGCTGTCGTCGTTGCCGCCCACGAGCGGGTCAAACCCTGCGTTGGCGGGAGGAGGCGCGGGCGCATCAACCGTCGGCGCGTTCGAGCTGGGCGGGCTGGCGGCCGAGACGCCGACCTCTTCGCCGACCGCGCCGGCCGCGAAGGATTCGAGCGGGTCGATCTGCTTCGGGTGCCCGTCGATGCGGACGACCATGACGCACGGCCCGACGGCAACGAGGTCGCCCGGGACGAGTTCTTGCTTGGTGATCCGCTCGCCGTTGACGAACGTCCCGTTCCGCGACTCGAGGTCGCGGATCATCAGCTCGTCGTCTTCGAGGTAGAACTCGAAATGCGTCCGAGAGATACTGGGCAGGGGGATGCGGAAGCGGCAGGTGTCGCCCCGGCCGACGGAGGCGGGCAGCGAGTTGACCTCGACTTCCTTGGAGGTGCCGTCCGCTTTGACCATTACGAGGGTGAGCTGCACTCGTTCCTACCCTTCCGCGAGGTCTCTGGGAGCCCAGAGGCGTCCCGAGGCCACGGGGCCCCTGGGACGTGATCGATCATGCGGGACGATATCCGACTTTCTCAACTTCGGCAAACCGACCCCCAGGACGCCATCTGTGCGCCCGGGGACCACCCCCCCGCGCGGTCTCTCTATCTCCACATTCCTTTCTGTGAGCACAAGTGTCACTACTGCGACTTCTACTCCATCGTCGACTCGCGTGACCGTCAGGAGGCGTTCACCGCGCGCCTCATCGAGGAACTCGAGGTCGTCGCTCCCCACGCCGCGGGCGCCCCGCTGCGCACGATCTTCATCGGGGGCGGCACGCCCTCGATGCTCCGCCTCGACCTCTGGGAGCAACTGCTTGGCGCCATCAACGATCGCTTCGATCTCGCCCTGATCAAGACAGGACGCGAAGAGCGCCCCGAGCCGGCCGAGTGGACCGTTGAGTGCAACCCTGAATCGACCACGCCCGAGCTCATGGCGCTGCTCCGCGCGGGCGGCGTCGATCGCGTCAGCTTCGGCGCCCAGTCGTTCCACTCGGCCCACCTCAAGACACTCGAGCGGCTCCACTCGCCCGGGCGCGTTGAGGCGGCCATCGAGATCGCGCGCGATGCAGGCATCGAGAGGCGTTCGATCGACCTGATCTTCGCCATTCCGGATCAGACCATCGCCGAGTGGGAAGCGGACCTCGACAAGGCCATCGCGCTCGGAGTCGATCATCTCTCGGCCTACGCCCTCACGTATGAGCCCAACACCGCGATGACCCAGCGACTGAGCGCCGGGCGGTTCGACGCGGCAGACGAAGACGACGAGGCCGCGATGTACGAGTTGTGCACGCAGCGCCTGCGCGACGCGGGGCTCGAGCGCTACGAGGTCTCGAACCACGCGCGCCCCGGCGAGGCGTCACGACACAACCTCGCGTATTGGCGACAGGAACAGTGGCTGGCGGCCGGACCGAGCGCGTCGGGTCATCTCTTCGCGGGCGAGGACGAGCAAGCAGGTGATCGGGGGTCGTGGCGTTGGCGCAATGAGCCGCACCTGGGACGGTATCTGGACAGCGAGGGGCCTGCGCCGGTTGCGGAGGTCGAGGCGCCCGATCCTGCACGGTTCGTTCGCGAGGCGTTGATGATGGGCGTGCGTCTGAGTGAGGGGCTGGACGCGCAGCGCATGACGGGACTCGCAGCGGGCGCATGCCCGGGCGCGGGCGCGTCGCTTCAGGCGTGCGCCGAACGACTCGCCAGCGAGGGGCTGCTCACTCTCGACGATCAACGATGGCGTCCAACTGAACGAGGTTTCCTGCTCGGCGATCAGGTCGCGTCGGAGTTGATGTCCTGCGTCGAGCCGGCCGGGGGGGTGGGGGGCGAGGGATGATCCGGGCGGGCCAGCTTCATCACACGCAGCAGGCGGCGAAGGTCGCTGGGCCATCGTGACCGGACGTCGACGCGCTCGCCCGTCTCCGGGTGCGTGAAGCAGAGCCGGTGCGCGTGCAGCGCCAAGCGTGCCGAAGCACGCTGGTAGGACTTGGGCGCATAAAGCGGGTCGCCCACGATCGGCGAACCGATCGCCTTGAGGTGCACACGCACTTGGTGCAGGCGTCCCGTCAACGGGCGTGCCTCGATCAGGGCCGCCATGTCCGATGCGTCGAGCGTGCGGAACGCGGTCGCCGCGGGCTTGCCGCCGGGGTGGATGTGCGCGAGCTTCATGGCGTTCTGGCGCTCGCCCCCTCCGTGCGTCTCGGCGATGGCGAGTTTGACGACCCCCTCCGGCGGATCGGGCGCCTTCGCGCAGACAGCCCAATAGTGCTTGGCGACGTCTCGTGTCGCGAAGGCGCTGCGCAGCGCGTCGTAGGCGCGTCCCGTAAGTGCAACGACGAGCAGGCCCGACGTGTCCTTGTCCAGCCTGTGAACCAATCCGAAGTCACGCGCCCTGCCCAGGTTCTGGAGGCGGGCCGCATGGTGGGCGAAGAGCCCGTTGAGCAGCGTGTCGGTCAGGTGTCCCTTGCCCGGCTGGGTCGGGACGCGCGCGGGCTTGTCGATGACCAGGAGGTGCTCGTCCTCGTACCGCACCTTGTACGTCACCGACGCGTTGGGCTCGACCGACGGCGTCAGCATGCCCGCTCACCGCCTGGGCATGCCGCGCCGTCCATGTACCAGCGAAGCTCGCCCGCCTCCGGGTTCAGCCCCAGCACCGGCAGGTCCTCGTGGCTTGCGCCGGGCGTCAGGGCACGCTCGATCGCCTCGCGTTTCGAGTCGCCCACGACCAGGACCGCGAGGAACCTCGCCTCGTTGAGTGCGCGGTACGTCAGGGTGATCCTCGGTGGCGGCGTGACGCTGGGCCCGTCGTTCGACGCCACGAGCGCGTCGGCGCCGAGCGCCGGCGAATGCGGGAACAGGCTCGCGGTGTGCCCGTCGGATCCCATCCCGAGCAGCGCGAAGTCGATCCGCCGGTCGTCGGCGTCGGGGCGGAACGAGAGCTCGCGCAGCAGGTCCCGCTCGTAGCGCTCCGGGGCGTCGTCCTCCTCGGTGCGCACGCGGTGGAGCTGCTCGGATGGGAGGTCCGCGTGGTCACCGAGCATCTCACGGATCAGCCGGTAGTTGGAACGCTCATCCTCAGGTCCGACGCGCCGCTCGTCTGCCAGCCAGACGTGCGTGCGCTTCCAGGGGAAGGCGCGGAAGGCGGGGTCGATCATCAGACGCCTGTACAGCGGGACGGGCGTGGAGCCGCCCGAGAGAGCC
This sequence comes from Phycisphaerales bacterium, assembly GCA_028285065.1. Classification (GTDB taxonomy): domain Bacteria; phylum Planctomycetota; class Phycisphaerae; order Phycisphaerales; family UBA1924; genus JANQQG01. The sequence continues at coordinate 3,624 of JANQQG010000209.1, read as the reverse complement.
AGGTGGAACTCGTCGAACCGCTCGACCGCGCCGAAGGCGTGGGCGAGCATGTCGCTCGCGAGGGCGCCGATCACGCTGTCGGGCGTATCGCGGACGAGCACGGTCCCAGGAAGGGCCGGCGGGGGCGGGCCGGCGTCGGGCTCGAGGTCGTAGGCCATGGTGGGATTGTCGCGTCCGTGGCGCGCCGATCCAGTCACCGGGTCAGCGCACGAAAAAGCCCCCCGGCAAGGCCGGGGGGCTTCGGGTGGTTGGCTCAGCCCGTCGGGCGGGGCTTACTGGCAGTCAACCGGCGGGGTCACGAAGCAGTTGATGAAGTCGAACCAGTCCTGGTCGTTCTCGAACGTGTCCTGGTTGAAGTCGTAGCCGGCCTGCGGGCCGGTCTGGCTGACGAAGTCGTTGACCCAGTCGAAGAAGTCCTGGTCGTTGAGGTTGCCGTCGTCGTTCCAGTCACACGCGCAGGTGGCGGGCTCGACGGGGTTGGCACAGCCCTCGAAGTCGACGGCGAAGAAGTCGACGGCGGCCTCGACGAGCGAGCCGTTGCCGACGTCCTCGGCGACGAAGCGGACGCGGACCGAGTCGGTCAGGTTGACGAACGCCGCGGGGGCGATCACGTAGCGGAACCAGCCGCCGTTGGACTCGGGGGCGGTCGGGGAGATGGTCAGCGCGTTGCTCCAGCTACCGCCGTCGTCGTCGGACAGGTCGACCCGGAAGGCGTCCTCGTTGGGGGAGAGGCCGGCGCTGTTGTTGAACCAGATGAAGAACGACATGGTGGTGCCGACCTCGGCGCCGTCCAGGTCGATGATGGGGCTGACGAGCGAGGTGGTGCCGCCATCGACGTCGTTGTCACCGTCGGGCGCGCCGACGGGCGCGTTTCCGGTGACGAAGCACATGTCGGAGGGGCCCGCGACGCCGCCCTCGGGCTGAGCACCGGTGGGCACGCTGACGGCGCGCTCCCAGATGCCGGTGGTGGCCGTGTCGCCGGGGGCGCCCATGGTCCAGCCCTTGTCGGTCGTCGCGTCGTCGCTGAAGGTGGTCTCGGAGATGCCGACGTTGGTCGAGTACGGAGCGAACGAGCCGCCCGCGGGCAGGTTGATCACGCCGGCGTCGACGCCCTCAGCGGTGAAGTACCACTCGGGGTTGTCCTCGCAGAGCGCGCCCTCGAGGGAGGCCTCGAAGATGTTCCCGCCGACGTCGGTCAGCGGGATCGTGTCGTAGGCGCCGCCGTTCTTGCGGTAGCGGACCACGGCGCTGTTGGACACGAGCGAGTCGTCGCGCGGGTCGATCTCGACGCTGACGATGAAGGTCTCGCCGGGCGTCACGAGCGACGGGGGCGCCGCGTCCTCGAACAGGGCGAGCGGGAGCGGCCCGCCGGCGGAGGGCGACGGCAGGTTGTTGACGTTGATCTCGGAGCCGGCGCCCGGCTTGAACAGGCGGATCTTGCCCGTCTGGTCGACCGGGGCGGAGTTCGCGGTGAGCTGGAACGAGTAGAGCGTGTTCCAACGCAGCGCGTTGCCGTTCTGGTTCTCGGCGAACGTCGGACCGGACCACTCCGCCTCGAACTCGGACTTGTTGAAGGACCAGTCGGTGTTGTCGTACGGCTCGCCGGAGTGGTACTGGACACCCACGAAGCTGTCGTTGGTGACCAGGTTGCTCCCGCCGAGCGGCACGATGAACGCCTGGGCGGATCGGTCGGAGTTCATGTTCTGAACGGCGTACGTGTACGTCCAGGTCCCGTCGTTGTTGTTGACGACCTTGGCGCCGACCCAGAAGCGGCAGAGGATGCCGCCGTCGTTGTAGTCGACGGGGATCAACTCGACGCTGGGGTCGAATGCCTGCCACGCGAAGATCGCCGGCTCCTCACGCTGCGTCGAACCGACGTTGGACGGATCGGAGTTCAGGCCGGTGAAGCGGATCTCCTGCCACGACGCGTTGTTCCGACCGTTGTTGGCGGCCGCGTCATCGGGAGCGATGTACTGCGACTCGACCACGTAGCGGGAGGTCGTCGGGACGACGTCGATGTCGGTGCGGGCAACCTGGAGTCGCTTGAAGATGGCGTTGCCGGACTGGCCCTGGGCGAAGAAGTTCGCGTTGAAGGCGCCGGTCGTCGCGTTGACCTCGAACTTCGGGCCGAGGTTGCCCTGCGAACCGTTGAGGCCGGTGCCGTACGGGTCGGAGCAGCCCGGGTAGAGCTGCTGGCCGGTCGGGCCGGAGCAGCTCCCGCAGATGCCGTTGTCGATGGTGGCGAAGGCGTGCTTGAGCCAGGACTGGCCGACCATGGTGAAGCGCCCGTCCTTCCACCGGTACATGCTCTGCGGGATGACCGGGTGGTTGGTCGTGCCGCTGTTCCAGGCAAGCGGCAGCGTGCCGATGTTGCCCGAGGTCGTGGCGACCGAGTACCCGTTGATGCCGTTGACCTGACCCCAGTAGTCGGTGGCGGGCAGGGCGCAGACGATCACGTCCGGTCCCGTCTGGGCCAGCGCACCAGCCGCACACGTGCCGACGACGGCCGCGGCGCTGAGGAGTCGGTTCTTCCGTTGGATCATCGTGGTCTCCAGTTCTCTGATCTGAGTCGGTTCGGACGGGGACGACGCCCAGGTTGACGCCCAGCTAGACGTCCGGTGTCGCATTGATTTGAAACCGCGAGGCAGCCTGCAGAACGCTGGCTGACAACCCCAAGAGAGGGGTGAGGGCGAAACACCAGGGCCCTCTACTGTTCCCGATACGGGATGGGAATCCACTCGGATGCAGCGCAAACACGATTCCGAGGCCCCTTCGGGCGGGCGATTGTCCCGATCTTCACCTTCTCGGCCCACGAGAAAGCCCCTCCGGAGGTGATCCCGGACGGGCTAGTCAGTGATCTGTTAGGATTCTGTCAAGAACAGGACTTGCGCCCCGCGAGTGACCCGAAACGGTTGGTTGATGAACCACTCCGGGCGGGTCGCGGCTGCGAAGTTGTCCTCCGGCACGGCTCGGCGAGCGCATGAAAAAGCCCCCCCGGGCGGACCCGGGGGGGCGTGGTTCAGTCAGGATTCAAGCGTTGCTTCTTACTGGCACTCGGCCGGCGGGTTGAAGAAGCAGTTGGTGTAGTCGAACCAGTCCTGGTCGTTCTGGTTGCCGTCGTTGTTGTAGTCGAAGCCACCCTGCGGGCCGGACTGGCTTGCGAAGTCGTTGACCCAGTCGAAGAAGTCCTGGTCATTGAGGTTGCCGTCGAGGTTCCAGTCGCACGGGCATGCCACGGGGCAAGCGGAGCACGTGGTTCCGGCACCCTGGAAGGTACCGCCCTGGTTGGCACAGTCGGCGGCATCCGTCGCGATGAAGCAGTCGGCGGCAACGCCGGCCGTCGGGAGGCAGCAGGCGCCATCGGGCTGCGGGCATGCAGCGCTCAGGCAGTCGGTGCCGTTGCCCTGGTAGGTGCCGCCCTGGGTGCCACAGTCGGCGCTGGTCAGCTCGAGGCAGGAGCCATCGGTGAAGCAGCACGCGCCCGTGGGCTGCGGGCAGTTGTTGACGAGGCAGTCGGTGCCGTCGCCCTGGTAGGAGCCGCCCTGGTTGCCACAGTCGGCGCTGGTCAGCTCGAGGCAGGAGCCATCGGTGAAGCAGCACGCGCCCGTGGGCTGCGGGCAGTTG
>JANQQG010000194.1 GCA_028285065.1 Phycisphaerales bacterium | reverse complement strand
ACCGACACTTGGACGCCCGACCTCCCGCTCGTCCGTCGCGGGAAGGTCCGCGACGTCTACCGCCTCCCGGACCACGACCCTGACGCGCCTGGACGCCTCCTCTTCGTCGCCTCCGACCGCATCTCCGCTTTCGACGTCGTCATGCCCACGCCAATCCCCGGCAAGGGCAAGGTCCTCACCGAGATCGCCGCCTGGTGGTTCAAGATGCTCCAGTCCGAAGGGCTCGTCGAGACACACCTCCTCTCGACCAACCTCGACGACGCTCGCCTCACCCTCACCGACGACCAACGCTCGTACCTCGACGGACGCGTCACCATCGGCCGCGCCTGCCGCGTCGTTCCCATCGAGTGCGTCGTCCGCGGCTACCTCGAAGGCTCCGGCTGGAAGGACTACCAGGCAACAGGCGCAGTCTGCGGCGTCAAGCTCCCGGCCGGCCTCGCCCAGTGCCAACGCCTCCCCAAACCCATCTTCACCCCCGCCACCAAGGCCGATGAAGGACACGACGAGAACATCAGCTTCGAACAGGCCGCCGACATCGTCGGACTCGAGACCATGGGCGTCCTCAGAGACCTCTCGCTCAAGATCTACGAGCGAGCCGCGGCCCACGCACTCGAGCGCGGCATCATCCTCGCCGACACCAAGTTCGAGTTCGGCATCCCCGAGGGCGCCGAAGTCCGCTCCGGTCGCGTCTGGAGCCAGCCCATCCTCATCGACGAAGCGCTCACGCCCGACTCATCACGCTTCTGGCCCGCCGAGGACTACGAGCCCGGGCGCGCACAGCAGTCCTTCGACAAGCAGTACGTGCGCGAATACCTCCAAGAACTCGGCGACGCAGGCCAATGGGACAAGTCGGACCCTGGACCGAGCCTCCCCGACGAAGTCGTCGACGGCACCCTCTCGCGCTACAAGCTGGCGCGCGACCTCCTGACAGGCTCCGCTTCAGCCTGACCAGCTAGCGCTGCTCCATGTCGGCGCGCTCGGCGTCCTCCGCCCGCTGCGCCTCAAGCTGCTCGATGAACAGTTCCATCCCCGCCGGCGGCGGGAACCACATGTTGAACTGCGCCTCGGCCGTCTCCGGATCGCCCCGCCTGATCGACTCGTACATCCACCCCTCCGCCAGGATCCGGTACGTCCGCGCTTGCAGGCTGATCGGAGCCCCCTGGTACATGATCGCACCACGCTGCACGCCCGTCGCCGGGTCGCTCATCTGCTGGATCAGCACGCTCAGCACGCGTGCGGCATGCTCCTCGAAGTCCCGGTGCACAACCTCCATCCGACCCTCGACCTGACCCTCCGGCCCCGCACGGCTCACCGCGGTGTTGAACGCCTGCGTCTCCGTGTAGATCTTGTGGAACTCACGCGCGAACGTGTAGTTCCGAACGAACGTCTCCTGGTTCCGGGCGCCGAGCCCGTCCAGGAACGCCGAATACAGCGCGCCGTTGATCTGACCCCGCGCAGTCGTCGGGTTGGTGTGGCGCTCGTCATCCCGGATCTGAAAGCGAACGAACTCGTCCAGAGGAAGGCTGAGTTTGAACACCCGCTCCGGGTCGTTGATGTTCGCCTTGTCCCACGTCAGCAGCTTGATCCGGTACTCCTCGGCAAGCTCGACCTGCCCACGCCGGTACAAGAACATGATCGCGTCCATCATGAAGTTCTCGTACCCCGCACGAAGCGCGCTGTACGCGCGACGGTCGGCGTCGAACTCACTCCGCGCAGCGATCTCGTCCAGGATGTTCCCGTACGTCGGGATGAAGTCCTCGTGCTGCAGCGTCAGGTAGAAGTCGGGGTTGTTGATGTCGTAGTACACCCGACCGGACCGGTACAACTCCTGGATCGACTGCACGACCAGCCGGTCCGTGTTCGTAAAGTCGTAGTCGCCCTGCGTGCGCTCGGTCGCACGGTCAAGACCACGCTCCACGCCGCGCTGCGCCCAGTACAACGCGTGCGCCGCCGGGTGACGCCAGTCCAGCGGCCCGTACTTCTCCGTGTACCGGATCATCAGGTCCGGCTCCATGTGGTACAGGTCGATGATCGCGCGCTTGCGGATGTGCTGCACGAGCGCACGCCCCCGACT
>JANQQG010000175.1 GCA_028285065.1 Phycisphaerales bacterium | reverse complement strand
TTGGGCTCGATCTCGTCCCCGACGGCGGCACCGGCTTCAACTTCACACCGGGCGCCGGCCTGGGCTTCACCAAACGCCTCAACGACGACGGCATGCGCCTCCAGGTCGGCGGACGTTGGGCGCACATCTCCAACGGGCGCATCTCGGGCGACGGGCGCAACCCGTCGCGCGACTCGGTGATGGGCTACATCGGCGTCGTCGTCCCGTTCTAGGGACCCCGCTGTCGCTCGCTCTGCGTGTTCGTTCAGCCGGCCTTGGCCATCGCGGGACCGCCCAGGTCCTTGGTCGCGACGCGATCGCGCCCCGCGCGCTTGGCGCCGTAGAGGCACTGGTCGGCCTGCTCGAGCCACTGCTCGGGCGTTTGCGTGCACCCCCCGGCGCACCCCGCCACCCCGATCGACACGGTGATCACACGTTCCGGATGGCGCGGCCACTCCATCGCACGCAGCGATTGACGGATCCGCTCGCACACCACCTTCGCGTCCTCCGGCGACGTGTGCGGCATGATCATCGCGAACTCCTCGCCACCGTATCGGCAAGGAATGTCCGACGTGCGGCACGACTTGGCGATCAGCTGCGCGAACTCCGCGAGCACCTCGTCACCGGCCGGGTGCCCGTACGTGTCGTTGACGCTCTTGAAGTGGTCGATGTCGAGCAGCGCGATCGAGAGCGGTGTCCCGTAGCGCTTGCACTCCTCGACCTCCGCCGCCCACCGCTTGTCGAAGTGCGACCGGTTGCTCAGCCCCGTGAGCCCATCGACGTCCGCGCGCTCGGCGAGCAGACGAAGCAGGTGGTCGAGGCGAAGCGACGCACGCAGGCGCGCACGCAGCTCGGCGAGGTCGCACGGCTTCGTGACGTAGTCGGTCGCGCCCAGGTCGAATGCCGTGACTTTGTCCTCCGAGTCATCCATGCCGGAGAGGACGATGACCGGGATGTTGTGGGTCGTGCCCTCTTCCTTGAGCGCTCGCAGCGTCTCGAACCCGTCGACGCCGGGCATGTCCAGGTCGAGCAGGATGGTGGAGGGGCCGTGACCCTTGGCGAACTCGACGCCCTCGAGGCCTGAGGTCGTCGCGACGAGTTGGATGTGCTCGTGCTTGAGGCGCGCACGCAGCAGGCGGTGAACGTCGACGGAATCGTCGATCAGGAGGACAATCGGCTTGGTGTCGTCGGTCGCCAACGCGCGTCTCACCCGAGTCCGATGGGACGCCCCTCGTGGGCACCCCGAGCCATCCATCTGCCTTTCGGCGTCGCGTCGCGCAGGGCGGGCGAGCCGACCGATCGTCTATCCCCTCGCCCGTACCGTGCGGCACGCCTCGATCACCGCGTCGAAGTCGCTGCGAAGGGACGCCAGTGCATAGCTATCGTCGCTTCCGTTGATCGCCTTCAGACCCGCTTGGAGGCGCATCACCGCCTCGTCGATCGGACCATCGTCCTGGTGCTGTCCCTGGAGCTGGTGGGCAAGACGCTCAAGTGCTTCAACCTCCCCAGACGCCCACGCTCGCTCGAGCTGCTCGACGCCGACGAACAGCGATACGAGCTCCTCGAGGTCGAACGGGTCCGCACCGTCGCTGCCAAGGCCACTCGGCACGTTCGCTTTGTCGTGGGGTTCGGTCACTGGGAGCATCCGCCTTTGCCCTTCAATCGGTCGGACGCAGCGGGCAATCCACCCGCTCAGGGGGCGATCACCACAGGTTTGTGGGCCCGGACGCTCAACCCCAGATGGCAGCATGGCTTGCGCCAAAACGAACACGACGCCGTCGGCTGACGGCGTCGAGCAAGTGACCCCTAGGGGATTCGAACCCCTGTTTCCAGGATGAGAACCTGGCGTCCTGGACCAGGCTAGACGAAGGGGCCAATGGGTTTCGCAGAGCGTAGGACCGGCCTCGCCGTCCTTCAAGCAATCGCTTACGCGCTGGCGATCACCGCTGTCTGGCGACGCATGTGAGCGAGCGCGTACACGGCGGCTTCGTTCTCGGAGTGCCCGACCACCGTGCCCTCGTTCCCTTCGACGTCGGCCCACTTGGCCCGATAGCACCCGAAGGACTCGATGTGCTCGATCGAGAGGTCGCACCCGGCCGCCGAGAACTCACGGGCGACTCGCCGGGGGCTCGGAAAGGAGCGTCCGTCGGTGTGGCGCGAGCAGTCCGCGTCGTTGCTGGGCATCCAGCCGCTGGCGTAGAGCTCGTCCAAGGCGATGTCGATTCCCATGGGGGAGTCTCCTTGCTTCCACCGCCGTGAACGCAGGTCGGCGTCCTGCCGGACTATCGGACAATCCGCTCGGGCACAACAGCCCGAGGCCTTCCACCCACCGCGTCCATCAGTCGATCGTACGCGACCACTGCATCCCCGATCCATCCCTAGATAAGGGTATGGGTCGACCAGGGCGCGTCAAACTGGCGCATCTGCGGGGCCTTGGGGGTCCCTCAGGAGGCGATGGTTGGAATGCTGGGCGGGGGGAAGCCGGTTCAGAGGATCTCGAGGATCTCGAACTGCTTGACGCCGCGCGGGCCGCGAACGCTGACCGTCTCGCCGATGCGTGCCTTCATGAGTGCCTCGCCCATGGGGCTGTCGACGGTGGCCTCGACCACGTCGGAGTCGAGGTCGACGCCGGAAGACTCCCCGACGAGTCGCATCAGTTCCTCCTCGTCCGACCCGACCTCGCGGATCTTGACCGTGGCCCCGAGGAAGACGATGCCCGCCTCCTTGCCCTGGGAGTCATCGACGACGCCGGACTTGGCCAGACGATCCTCGAGACGCCGGATCTCCGCCTCCTGCAGACCCTGGTCCTCACGGGCCGCGTGGTACTCGGCGTTCTCCTTGAGGTCCCCGAGTGCGCGTGCCTCGGCGATCCGAGCGGCGATCTTGGGGCGGTTGTCGAGCAGCTCGTTGAGCTTCGCTTCGAGCCTGGCCTTCTCGTCCTTTGTGAGAAGCTCCATCGCACGCTCCTTGGAAGGGCTGACGCCGCCCGGATCCCACCGGGGTCCGTGCGGCGCATGGGGAAACGTATGGCGCGCCCCGGTCCGAGGCGAGTGTCGGACCCGACCTCCTTCAGACTCCCGAGGGCGGGTCCGGGTCCAACGAAGGATCCCGCCGGGTCATTCCACGCGCCAGGGCCACGGCCCACCAAAGGCCCGCGATCCCCGCGAGGCCCCCGAGTGACCACCACTGGTCGTTCGAGACCGGCGCGACCGGGCCGCTGAAACCCGCGCCGGTCAGGGCGTACACGGCCGTGAGGGGCGAGAGCATGTGCAGCCACTCTGGCCCGCCATCGAAGTGCCCCGTGCTCCCCGGGCTGAGCCAGATCGCGATCGGACCGGCCAAGAAGTGGGCGAGCACGACGAGCATCCACGGTCCACGCCCGAGCGTTCCCCTGCCCAGGTGGCCGAGCCGCTCGCCGGGGAGGGCGAACGCCAGCATCCCACCGACTAGCACCGTCCAGACCGCCATCAGCAGCGAGACCGCGCTCACAACGTCCAGCGGCCAGCCCGCCAGCAACGCCAATGGCCACAACACGAACTGCACCGGTACACCCACGACCAGCACGTCGACCGCGAACACGCGCCACCCGGGTTGGCTCGGCATCCGCTGGCTCAGGCGCACCAGGGGCCACGCGACGGCTACGCCCAGTGCCACGAGCGTCAGCAGCGCCCGGGCCGCGGGTCGGTACTCACCGAGCGTTCCGCCAGCGGGACGCGCCATCCACATCAGCACACCCATCGCGGCCATCAGCAGGTAGATCGTCCACAGGAACGCAAACACGCGCGGCTCACCGCGACGGTGCGCCCACGGGTCGGGCTGCCCCTTCGTTGATCGGGATGCGCCGGCGCGATCCGGCGGCGGCGGCACACGCTGCACGCCCTCCGCGACAGTCCCCGGTGCCTCCGGAGCGGGAGGGGGCGCCGGCGCAGGCGGAGCCGAGGGTCGGGGGGGAGGGGGGGGTGGTCGTGTTCGTCGGTCACGGCGTGCCCGTGGGGATCCGGTTGATCAGCGGCTCATCGAACTGCGCCTCGACCAGCGGACGCCCTGCATCGAGCCGACCGGTCCGGTCGTGGATCGCGCGGAGGTTCGCCAGCTTCCGCTCGGTGCTCGCCTCACCGGCCTTCGGGCGAGCGGGCGGGCCGCCGAAGACCACGCGCCCGCCGGTGTCGGTGATGATGGCGAGCTCGTCGTCGCTGACGAATCGCGAGACGTCGATCGCCTCGACCTGCTCCAACAGATCCGGAGCGGTGCGCAGCAGCTCGAGCAGTTCCAAGGCGGCATCGATCTCCCCGCCGATCCAGGCCTGCCCGTACTCGGGCGGGTCGAGGCGGACGCCGACGATGCGTGGGATGCTCCACTCGTTGACACCTTCGAGCAAGACGCCGTCGCGTGCGACGAGCCACTGCCCGGGCAGTGCGTGTCGCGTGACGACACCGCCGGGGAGGCGGTAGTGGCCGCTGATGGCGATGACCCCATCGGCGCGTCGCTTGAGGCTCGCGTCGCGCATCCATCCGGTCTCGATGAGCGCGACGCGAGCGGCGTCCAGAGCGCCTGGCGCGAAAGGGTCGTCCGTCAGCGAGCGCAGCGCGACCGCCTCGAGCCCATTGCGGACCGTCTCGCTCAGCCACGTCTTGGCGCTGCTTGACCCGTGGCGCTCGGCAACTCCGGTCGCGTCCGTCGGCCACGCGAACGAAACGCCCGGGCGTGGCTGTCGCGCCTCGCCCGCCTTCGCGCTCAGCGGCCCACGCGCCACGGTCAGCAGGATCACCAACCCGACCAAGACCACACCCGTGAAGATGCGGCTCGCGTGGTTGAGCCACAGTCCGGGTTCTGTGTCGTGCTCGTCCTTGCGGCTCGGCTTGGTCGTCTTGGCCGTCGTCTTGGCCCGGGTCGCGCCCTTTGCCTTGGCTCGTGCCATGGGTCGTGCTCCCTTGTTCGTCTCTTACGCGACGCTCGCGCCCACGCCGAGCGCACGCTCCGCGAGTCGCGCACACAATGCGGGCAACTCGATGCCCGCCGCACGCGCCCCCATCGGGACGAGCGAATGCTCCGTGAACCCGGGCATCGTGTTGACCTCGAGCAGGAACGGTTCCAGGTCCTCGTCGAGGATGAAGTCCACGCGCGCCAGGTGACGCACCCCGATCGCATTGCCGATCCGCCTGGCCTCGTCTGTCACGCGCTCGAGCAGGCGGCTTGGCAGTGCCTCGGGCCCCCCGTCATCGGGCTTGCGCACGCTGTATCGCGTGTCATCGCGTTGGTACTTGGCTTCGTAGGTGTACACGCCATCCGTCGCTTCGGCGTTCGGCTCGATCTCGATCACCGGCAGCGCCAACTCGTCGAGCAGCCCGACCGTCAGTTCGCGGCCCGAGCTCGGCGTCTTGAGACAGGGCTCGATCATGTACGTCCGAGGCGAGGTTCGCATGGACGCTGCCATCGCGCTGCACGCCGACGACCACTCGTCCTGCGTGCGGCAGACATGCAGCCCGCAACTCGACCCGTCGTGGACCGGCTTGGCGACGACGGGGAGGTCGAACGGGCAGACGAGATCACGCGGATCGAACAGGTGCGACGGGAGCGTGCGGAGGCCGAGCGATGCCGCGGCGAGCTTCGTCGCCATCTTGTCCATCGCCAATCGTGCGGCCCTCGGGCCGGAGCCGACGTAGGGACGCCCATCTGCTTCGAGGAGGTCCTGGAGCGGCCCACCTTCGCCATAAGAACCGTGGAGGACCGGGACGATCACGTCCGTGTCGATCGCGCGCAGCTCGTCCGCGTCGAGGCGTTCGATGACACGCAGTTCGGGCGCGAACAGCCCGCTCGCGCCGAGCGCGTCGGCGACGGTGCGCGCGGAGGCGAGGCTGACGTCGTGCTCGGCGTCGGGACCGCCAGCGAGGACGAGAGCGCGCTTCATGACGCCTTGTCCCCCTTGCGCCAGATCACGACCTCGGTCTCGAGCCCGATGTTGAACTCGTCCTCGACGTGCTCCTTGACGAGCTCGATGAGCTCGATGACGTCGCGCGCCTGGGCGCCAGTACTGGTCGTGATGAAGTTCGCGTGCCGGGCCGAGACGCTCGCGCCGCCGATGGCCAGGCCCTTGCACCCCGCGCGATCAATGAGAAGCCCCGCGCTGACGCGCTGGCCGGCATCGCCGATGCCGTCGAGGTCCGCCTCGAGCGTGGGGTTGCGGAAGACGCAGCCCGCCGAGTGCGAGCCCATCGGCTGGGAGCGCCCCTTGTAGGCCATGATCTCCTTGAGGCGCGCCCGCAGTTCTTCGCCCTCATCGGGCGCGACGGGACGGACCGCCAGGTCTGCGCCCGTGACGATCAGATCGCCCAGCCCCGAGTGCCGGTAGCCGAACGCGATCTCGTTGCGCTCGATGGTCAGCTCGTTGCCGTCGCGGTCGATCGCGTGGATGCGTCGCGTGATGTCGGCGATCTCACCAAACCGTCCGCCGGCATTCATGGTGACGGCGCCGCCGATCGAGGCGGGGATGCCCGCGAGGCTCTCCAGGCCTGCGAGGCGTTCGCGCACGAGATCCACCACGAGGCGCATCAGCGGGACGCCGGCGCCAACACGGATCGTGTCATCGCTCGTGCGTTCGACGGCGCTCAGACGCTCGAGGCTGACGACGAGCCCGTCGACCCCATCGTCGTCCACGAGCAGGTTCGCGCCCTCGCCGATGATGCGCAGGTCGGGATCGTCGCCCAGCAGCGTGCGCAGCTCGTCGATGGTCGCGGGCGACTCGAAGCGCGACGCGCCGCCGCCGACTCCGAACCACGTCGCCAGCGGGCGTGGGGCCGGAGCGAAGGCAGGTCGGAATGGCGACGTGATCGTGGGCATCGGGGAACTGTGCTTGGCTAGGCGTGCAGGAACCCGCGTGCGACGGTGTCGACGGGGCCTGCGCCCATGACGACGAGCGTGTCGCCGGGGCGGCAGACGTTCTCGAGCTGCTCGACGATGGCGTCGAACGGGTAGAGGTGCATCGCCCGGATCGAACGCGACCGGAGGCGGTCGACGAGATCCGCTGCGGACACACGTGTCCTTTCTGTTTCCGAGTCCCGAACGAAGTAGATGTGCGGGACGATGACGACGTCTGCAGAGCCGAACGCTTCGGCGAACTGCTCGAGCAGGAACCGCGTCCGCGAGTGCTGGTGCGGCTGGAAGACGCAGA
>JANQQG010000156.1 GCA_028285065.1 Phycisphaerales bacterium | reverse complement strand
CAGCGGGGCCAGCCGAAGTTCTGACCGGAGGCGCCTTGGGGGATGATGTGGAACTCGCCGGGGAGGACAGCGCCGACGTTGGCGATCCAGAGGTCCCCGGTCTCGCGATCGACGCTGCACCGGTACGGGTTGCGGATGCCGTAGGCCTCCATCTCCGATGCGGCGCCGACGGTGGTCACGAAGGGGTTGTCGCTCGGCACGCCGTAGTTCTGTGCAGGGTCCGCCGGGAAGTCATCGGCGTTCGGGTCGATGCGCATGATGCTCCCGCGTCGGTCGGTCAGGTCCTGCGCGGTCTGCCTGCGCCCGGTGTCACCGAGGGCCACGCGCAGGAATCCGTCGTGCCCGAAGCCGAGCCACCCGCCCTGATGGTTGGAGCCCGCGCCGTCGAACTGCGTGAGGACGGTCGCGCGCCCGCTGACCGATGGTGCATCAGAAGCGACGTCATCGACCTGGATCATCTCGACCACCCAACGACGCACTCCCGCCAGTTCGCCCGCGGTGTAGCAGACGTACAGCTTGCCGTTGGCGGAGAAGGCCGGATCGAACGCGAGGCCGATCAGCCCGCCCTCGCCCAGCGGAACGACGGTCGATGTCAGGTCGACGTAGAGCGACGCCTGCCCGCCGCGCACGACCCAGATCTCACCGATCTGGCGTGTGGCGAAGAGCCGCTCGGGGTCACCCGGCGCGTGGGTGACGAACGTCAGGGTTCCATCGATGGATGCGACGTGCTCGAGCTCGACCCCCGACAGGTCGGGGCCGCCCGCTTGGACTGGGAGCGTGGTCGCGACGGTTGAGAGCACGCCGGCGACGGCGCACAGAAAGCCTGTGGGATGCATCATGGATCCTCCCGATGGCGGGGTCCGGGTTGTTGCGGAACTGCACGAGCGGCGCCCAGAATGAACGCGGGAACCGATACGCCCATGGACAACGGTCGGTTCCGTGCCGGCTTCCTAGTAACGGGAAGGGCCGATCAGGAGGCGCAGCCGGGCCCAGGCACGAAGAACGCGTTGATGAAGTCGAAGAAGTCCTGGTCGTTCTGGAAGCCGTCGCGGTTGAAGTCGGCGTGCCCGCGCGGCCCGGCGCCGCCGAAGAAGTCGTTGATGAACTCGAAGAAGTCCTGGTCGTTGAAGAACGTGTCCGCGTTCCAGTCCCCCGGGCAGCCGCCATCGGCAGGGACAACGCGTTTGACGGCATCGCGATCGAGGACATAGAGCTCGCCGTCGGCATCGCGCCCCAGGCTGACGATGAGTTGCCCAGCGCTCGGTCCCCTCGCGATCGAGCCGTCTGCAGGGTCGACCGCCTCGATCGCGAGCCCGCAGTAGTCCGTGAACAAGACAGTCCCGCGCAGCTGCGGCATCGCCGAGCCGCGGTACACCTCAACCCCCGTCAGCGCGCACCGCCCGTCTTCGCGGGGCACCGACGCAACCGGCAGAAGTACGGCCGGATCCGCGCACCCGTCCTCGGGGCAGCCGACCGAGTTCAGACATACGCCACCCTCGAAGCAGGACCAGCCGAAGTTCTGCCCACCACCGGAGCCTGCCGGGATCAGGTGCAACTCACCGGGGAGCGGGCCGCCAACGTTCGCGACCCATACGTCGCCGGTGACCGGATCGACGCTGCACCGGTATGGGTTGCGCAGCCCGTACGCCAGAATCGAACCCTCAGCGCCGGGCACGCCGGCGAAGGGGTTGTCCGGCGGCACCGCGTAGTTCTGGTCCGGATCCGCGGGGAAGTCGTCGGCGCGCACGTCGATGCGCAGCACTTTCCCACGCGGATCGGTCAGGTCCTGCGCGCTGGCAGGGCGCCCCGTGTCACCCAACCCGATCAGGAGCATCCCGTCGGGCGCGAAACCGATCCACCCCCCTTGCCGTCCGCGCCCCGCGCCGTCGACCTGCGTGAACACAGGTGCTCGCTCGACGATCTGAGGCGCGTCGGCGTCCGGGTCGTCGACCCGGATCGCCTCGACGAGCCAACGGTTCGTGCCCAGGTCGTCCTGCGTCGTGTAGCAGGCGTACAGCGTCGCGTTGGTCGCGAAGTCCGGATCGAACGGGAGCCCGAGCATCCCGCCCTCGCCCGCGCGAACGACGACGTCGGTCAGGTCGAGATAGACCGTCGCCAGCGAGCCACGAACGACGAAGATCTGTCCATAGAGCTCCGTCACGAACAACCGCTCGGAGTCCTCGGGCGCGTGCGTGAGCGACGTGGGGAGGGCGATGGCGGCTACGTGCTCGAGGGCGAGACCCGAGACGTCAGGCTCGCCTGCGGCCAACGCCGCGAGCGACAGCGATGCACACGCCGAACACAGCGCCGAGCGCTTCCTGGAGCGTCTCATACTTCCCGGACGCCGTCGTCCTCGTCGTGTGCTCATGGGGCCTGCGCATCCGCAATCTGGACGGCCCGACGGGCGAGCCAAAGCTGTAACACGCGGCCAAGCGGGGCCAACGCCATCAGACCATCATCGACAGCGCACGAAAGACCCCGCCACGAATCGCGACGGGGCCTTGGACGATCAGCCGGTGGCGGGTGCGATCAGGGCTCGCAGCCCGGCTCGGGGGCGAAGAACGCGTTGACGAAGTCGAACCAGTCCTGAGCGT
>JANQQG010000154.1 GCA_028285065.1 Phycisphaerales bacterium | reverse complement strand
GCTCGGCGCGACGCTGCGCAAGCTCGCGGACCAGCGATCGTCGAGCGCGACGAAGCAGACGCCGGTGCGCGTGTCTCACGCTGGGCATGCGTCGGCGCCCGAACCGGATGTGCTTCAGGAGGCGCCGCTGAGTACGCGAGTGCTCGCGGCGGGCGGGGTGCTGGCGCTTTTCGTGATCTCGGCGGTCGGTCTGTGGGTGCTGATCCAGATCGTGTCGGATCAGCTCGGTGATGCGGGGCCGACGGTCTCGTTCGTGGAGCCGGGGGATCCGGCGCGGGGGGTGGGTGTTGATGACGAGCCGGGGGAGCCGGATCGTGATGCGGACGGGCCGGTGTCGGATCCACTCGAGGCGCCGGTTGGCGTTGGCCCCGGGCCGCAGCGTTCGGGGGCGATCGCGGAGCTTCGCGCTGCGTCGGGGTTGTTTGCGCGGGATGCGGAGGGTGCGCTCGATCAGTACCGTCGGGCGACGGACGCGATCGCGCTGGGTTGGCCGGAGCTGGATGACGCGGGGCTGATGGCGGCGATCGATGGGGTGGTGGAGTTCTTGTTCGTGTCGCGTGGGAACACGCTGGTGCGCGATCAGGTGATGGATGATCTGGTGGCGTGGTCGGACTTGCGTGGGTTCGACCGGGCGGGCGTGCCGCCGGAGGGTGTCGCGCGGTCGACGTGGGGGGTGGGGATGCTGGTGCGTCTGGGTCGTGAGCGTGAGCTCGGTCCGGCGGTGGCGATGCGGATCGACGGGACGCTGCTGGCATCGCTGGGGTCGTCCCGTCCGGCGTCGAGCGCGGGGTTTGGCGAGGGTGCGATCGCGGCGCTGCGCCGGGTCGGCGGGTCGGTGCTGGATGGGCCGCGGGATGACTCGGAGCGGACGATCGAGGCGATGGAGCGGTGGGCTGCGGGTGTTTCGCGGGCGGCGTCGGATGAAGTCGAGCGTGACCGGCTGATCCTGGACATGCTCGAGCGGTTCATGATGGACGCGGGCGAGCCGACGACGGATCGGGTGACGTTCGGCGCGATCCGTGTGCTGGCGGGGGCGCCGGATTGGTCGAACGAGCGTGTGCGTCGTCGCCTGATCGCGTGGTTCGACGATGATCGCGTCAGCACGGAGGACTTGCGTCAGGTGACGTGGGTCGTGGCGGCTCACGATGGGGCGGGCGTGGCGGATTCGTTGGTGCTGTCGGCGAACGCGAGCGGAGAGGCTCGGACGGCGCTGCGTGATCAGTACGCGGGGGCTTGGGAGATCCGCGTTCGTGAGCAGGATGAGACGCTCGCGCGTTGGCGGACGGAGAGCATGCGCTGGTTGCAGGCTGATGTGCCGAGTGACTCGCTGGGGGTGTTGCGAGACGCCGCGTACGGTGCGGCGCTGAACCAAGCGGCCTCGCTGCTGTGGCTGGGCGATTCTGAGCAGGCGGCGACGGCGGTCGACGGGCTCGCCGGGTTGCGCGCGGCGGCTGCTCCGGCGTGGGGGGGTGAGGTGACGATCCCGAGGGGTGAGTCGGAGTGGGCCCGGCGGTTCCTGGCGGCGAACCAGAGCATCCCGGCGCGGATGGAACTGCTCAATGAGCTGGAGCGGAAATCGGGTCCTCTGTTGTCGGTCGAGTCGGATCTGCTGGCCGAGCAAGCGCTGCTCGGTGTACCTGCGGAGCTGCGGGCGCTTGCGCAGCGGGTGCTGCTGACGCACCGGGATGATCCTGGCGTGATGGTGTCGCTGCTGGAGACGGCCCCGCGGGCGGGGAAGGTGCGCGGGACGTCGCGTCTGATCAGCGTGGCGACGGGCAGGACGCTTCCGGACGTGCGGAGCGCGTCGTGGGACGTGGAGGCGCGGCGCGCGCTCGTCGAGCGGGCGATCGAGTTGCTCGCGGGTCCGGAGGGGGATGCGTCGATCGATGGTTACGCGGCGTTGTTGGCGGACGCCTATCTCGGGCGGGCGCGGCTGGCGTCGTCGGGCGGGAAGCTGAGCCCCGGGGAGGCGTCGGGGTCGCTGGGGGTTGCGTCGGCGGCGCTGTGGCGGTTGTGGGAGCAGGAGGCCGCGAATGTCCTGCCCGGGCCTGGTGCTCCGTTCTCGATCGATGATGTTCGTCGTCGTCGAGCGGGGCGCTTGGAGCTTGCGGACGGGCCTGTACGGACGTTTGCGGCGGAGCAGGTGAGCATCGCGGAGCTGATGGGTGTGGTGGTCGAGGGTGAGTGCGTGGGGTGCGCCGATCAGGTTCGTGCGATCACCGAGGCGATGCACCTGAGTCGTCGTCGGGCGCCTGATGTGTTCGCGCAGCTCCGTGCGGTGGAGCACGCGATGGTTGAGTTGTGGTCGATCCGTTTCCGTGAGCGGTCGGATCGGGGCGGGAGCGTGGCCCGGGCCCCGGCGCGGCGAGGTGTGCGATGAAGCGATCCAGGATGATGGTGGTTTCGGTGCTTGCGGCTTCGCTGATGCTCGGCGCCGCACGGGTGGGCCAGCCGGAGGAGACGGGGCCTGAGCGGGTTCGTTTCGGTGTGGGGGAGGAGGGGATTGCTGCGCGTCTTGTGGTGCTTGCGCCGGACGATCCGGACGCGTACTTCCTGCTCGGCGAGGAGGTGCATGAGCTCGCGGAGACGCGTGAGATGGTGGCGCTTGCGCGTCGGCTGTACGTGCTTGCTCTGCACCACGCGCCGGAGGAGAACCGGCGCTTGCGTGCGTCGGCGTGTCTGGCGCTGGCGGAGCTTGCGACGACGGATGTCGATCGACGGTGGTTGCGTGCGTTGGGGGCGTCGCTTGGGCGGGCGGAGCGGCTGACCGAGACGACGGATCCGACGGGTGGGCAGGGCGGTGCGGTGGATCAGTTGGCGTTCGACGTCGCCGAGGCGATCGGGCTGGTGCGCGCGGGCAACGGGCGCCGGGCGGAGCGTCTGTTCGATCAGCCTGGGGCGTGGGAGTTGCTCG
>JANQQG010000147.1 GCA_028285065.1 Phycisphaerales bacterium | reverse complement strand
GATGTAGTCGCCGATGTCGTGCGGGCGACGGATGTCGACCTGCGACGCGGGCAGGAAGACCGGCACGCCGATGTCGACGAGCAGGCCGCCCTTGATCTTGCGCATCACGCGCCCCTCGACCTCGTCGCCCTCGGCGGTCGTGTCGATGATCCGCTGCCAGTTGAGCAGGCGGTCGGCCTTGCGCTTGGAGATCTGGATCTGCCCGCCCTCGCCGTCGATCTTCTCGAGCAGCACCTTGATCTTGGCGCCGACGACGGGGGGCTCGTCGCCGAACTCTTCCTTGGCGACCAGGCCTTCGGACTTCAGGCCCACCTCGACGACCGCGTCGTCGCCGGCGAAGCCGATGATCTTGCCCTCGAGGATGCTCCCCGGGGTCAGGTCCGCCACGCTCTCTTCGAGCACCGACTCCATGTCTCCCGTGGCGAAGGCGTCGCCGTAGGCGTCACGGAGCAGCGCGGTCGCGTCGTCATCGCTGACGCCCAGCGAGGCGATCAGGGTCTCATCGATCATGTGTTTCCTTCTTCCGGCGGCAGCTCACGAACGCTCCGGAGCCTCCCGCCATGGACAAGACCCGCTCACGCCCGACATTGGGCAGACAGGTCCGTCCAACGCAAACAGTGAAAGTCCATCTGAACGCAGCCGCCCGCAACAGCGCGGGCGGATCAACTGCTGGGACACCCGTGTCCCGAAGCGAACAATAGCCCGCGATCCGGCGATGGAAAGCCCCCCACTCCAACCTAGCCCGGGCCTCCGGCCAGGGCCTCAGGGCGTCTCGCCACCCTCACCTGCCTCGTCGCCCCGGCTCAGCCACGTCAGGACGTGCCCGATCCGGGCCGCGAAGGCGCCGCGCGGCATGACCATCGCGCCGGCCTGCTCGGCCATCGCCAGGCCCTCGACGTCCACGTGGGGCCCGAAAGCGGCGACCCGCAGCCCCGCCTCCACTCCCTGGCGGACCATCTCCAGGGCGTCCGACTCCTTGGCCATGTCCACGACCAGCCCGACGGGGGCCGCGTCCTCGATCCGGTCGCGGAGCATCTCCGGCGTCCGCGTTGGGCGGGCCGGGATCCCCATCTCATCGGCCGTCGTCCGTATACGGGTCGCCCAGATCAGATCGGAGGCGGCGTAGAGGATCATGGGTCTGACTCCGGGCGGGCGAGGATTGGGGAAGCTGGGGCGATCCGGCAGTTGAGACTGGTGATCGTTGAGCCGGTCGGCGCTGCGGGCGAGGACTTGTCCAAGCAAACCGCTCCAAGCGCCTTGCGTTCATCGGTTTCCGGTGCGAAGTTGACACCCGGAGCGGGTACCATCCGCGATCCGAGCGCCCCAGGGCGTTGGCACATCCAAATGGCGTTGGACCAGGAAAGCCACCAATGAGCACCGCCGCCACGAATCAGGCCTCTACGACCACGAAGCGCGACCCCGTCTTCGACGAGCTCGACTTCCCCTCCGATCCCAACAACCTCTACACGCAGACGGTCGCCACCATGCTCGAGGCGGCGGACCACATCGACATCCGTCACCGCGTCAAGATCATCCTCGCGCAGCCCAAGAACGAGATCATGGTGCATTTCCCCGTCCGCATGGACGACGGGCACCACAGGCTCTTCAAGGGCTACCGCGTTCAGCACAACAACGCCTGCGGCCCCTACAAGGGCGGCATCCGCTTCCACGAGGACGTTCACCTCGACGACGTCAAGGCGCTCGCGTTCCTCATGACCATGAAGTGCTCCCTCGTCCGCGTCCCGTACGGCGGCGGCAAGGGCGGCATCAAGTGCAACCCGCGCGAGCTCTCCCCCGGTGAGCTCGAGCGCGTCAGCCGTCGATTCATGAGCGCGATCAGCACCATGATCGGCCCCGACTACGACATCCCCGCGCCCGACGTCGGCACCAACGCCCAGGTCATGGCCTGGTTCGCCGACACGTACATGATGAGCCAGGAGTCCGGCAACTCCAACGACGGGCTCCGCGTCGTCACCGGCAAGCCCGTGCAGATGGGCGGCTCGCTCGGTCGCGAGAAGGCGACCGGCCAGGGCGTCGTCGACGTGCTCGTCGAGATGCTCCCCGAGGAGGGCATCCCCGTCGAGGGCATGCGGGTCAGCGTGCTCGGCTTCGGCAACGTGGGCTCGTGGGCAGCACGGATCCTCCAGGACCTTGGCGCCAAGGTCGTGGCCACAATGGACCACACGGGCGCGATCCGCAACGACGAGGGCCTGGACTGCCACGCACTCGCCGAGCACTGCGTCAAGACCGGGGGCGTCAAGGGATTCGGCGCCTCGACGGGCTCGGGCGGCTCGACCGCCAAGGGCGCCGAGGCGATCAGCACCGAGGACTTCTACCGCACGCCGGTGGACGTCTTCATCCCGGGCGCGCTCGAGCAGATGATCAAGGAAGAGCAGGCCGCCATGCTCGACTGCAAGGTCGTCGCCGAGGCCGCCAACGCACCGACCACACCTGCCGGCGACCGCCTCCTCTCCGAGCGCGGCATCGAGGTGCTCCCCGCGATCCTCTGCAACGCGGGCGGCGTGACCGTCTCGTACTTCGAGTGGGTCCAGAACAAGCAGTGCATGTACTGGGACGAAGAGCGCGTGGACCGCGAGCTGAACCGGCACATGGTCATGGCAGCGCGGCGCACCATGCTGGCCCGTTCGCGCTACCAAACGAACATGCGTCTGGCGTCGTACATCGCCGCACTCGAGCACATCGCCAACGTCTACGAGGTCCGCGGGATCTTCCCGTAACCCGAGACGCCGCTGAGCAGCAACGAACGCACCGACCGCCGCCTCCCCCAAGGCGGCGGTTTTTCTTATTGTTCGCGAAGCTCGTCGAAGGTCCGCAGCGTTGGCGAACGCATCAGCTCGCCGAGCGAGTCAAGCGAGGCGTAGCCCGACAGCAGCGCGCACCCCGACGGCAGTTCATCGGAAGCCAGTTTGCCAACCGAGCCCGCCCACGCGCCCCTGTATTCAACACGCAGCGTCGTGGTGCTGAACTCCGACACGTGGATCTCCGCACACGGAGCACGCCCAACGACACCCTCAGGCGCCATCGACCCAAGCTCGATGCGGACGATGATGTTCGGCTCGAGCTCGAAGAGGAACATGCTCCCCGACCCGTCATCCCGTGTCCCCAAGGGGCGCGCGACGCGCCACCACGCGGAAGGATGGAGCGTCCACTCGCTGACCGCCCCGTTGCGCAACTCGCCACGGTCGCGGATCCAGTCACGCACCAGCATGTTCAGGCCGAACAGCCAGACCAGCCCACCCACGATCAACGCCACCCAGACCGGCGTCAGGCTCGCAAACGGGATCGCGGCCAGTAGCCCGACGAGCAGCGGCGGGAGCACGGCGAACAGAAGACACCCGAACGAGCTGCACCCGAGATCGCGCACGCTCTCGCGAGCCTCGAGGACCTCCGCCGGCGTCGGCGGACGCGTCCTTAGGCTAATGCGCGTGGAACAAAACTCGCTCATAGGTCGCCAGCTTACTTCCCTGGTGCCACCCCGGAGTGCACGTCTCGCTCGCGATCAGTTCGAGGCCTCAGCACCGCCCAACACCGGCCGCCCGAGACTGGTGCGCTTCGGCCGGAGCTCGAACAAGATCGTGCTCGGCGGCATATCGCGCCACGCCACCTCATCGACCGCCCCATCCCACGGGCCTTCGTAGGCCACGCGAACGACCACATGATCCAGCCACGTGACCCGCACGACCCTCGAGGGCGCCGTGCCAACAACCGACGCTGTGGTGATCCCCGCACTATGGGGCAGGAGCAGCCCTTTCGTGTCACGCCCGGTCTCGAAGATCGCCACATGCTCGAATGAGCGTGCCTCGTAGAACTCCCAGGGGTTTGCCCAGCGGCTCGGCTTGCGCTCCGGACTCTCCGGATCCGTGATCCCAAGCCAGCCAGACGGGCGCAGGAGGACCTCGGTGGCCGTTGAAGTGTCGGGTGCGGGCCTCCTCCGCGACTCCCGGACGTTGAGGCACCAGTTGATCAACAGATACCCAGCCGCTCCGATCATCCCGCCGATGCAGCCCCACTTGATCCCGGTCAGGAGTGGCACGCCGGAAAACCAGAGAACCGGCACGATGACGAGAGCCAGGACTACGCTGAACACCGCGAAGACCGCTGCAATGCACCCGATCGGCTCCCACCACGCGAACCCGCCCCCATGCAGGTCATCCCCCCACTTCTCGAACAGCTCCCGCTCTTCAAGCTTCGAGGGCCGCGTCGACCAGACGATCCACGGATGCTCGCCTTCGCTCACGGGTAGTCCTGCCGCGTCGGCCGGATCACCACGTCGTTGACGTGCACGTGCGCCGGTTGGCTGGCTACATAGACGCCCGTGCGCGCAACGTCTTCCGGCTCGAGCACCGGGCCGAACTTCTCCATCAGCGCGCCGAACGACTCGGGGTCGTAGCCGGCCACCTGCTGGAACTCGCTGCGCACGATCCCCGGCTCGAGCAGGCTCACGCGGATGCCCTTGGGCGCAAGCTCGCGCCGCTGCGCCTCGGCCAGGGAGTTCACACCGAACTTCGTCGACCCGTACATCGAGCTGAACGGGCTGATGTGACGCCCGACGTTCGAACCGATCACGATGATGTCCCGCGCACGTGCCTCGGAGGTACCCCAAAGCGAATCCGAGTACAGGTCCGCCATCCGCCCGCCCGCTGCGCGCATGAGCCTGGCCGCCCCCAACAGGTTCACGCGGACCATCTCCTCCCACTGCTTCGTGTCGCTGGTCATCACGCTGCCCGCGAGCCCGCGCCCCGCGTTGACCACGACCAGGTCCGCCTCGCTCCCGAACGACTCGCGGGCCGCGTCGAGCATCGCCTCGATCACGCCCTCGTCCGCGGCATCGCCGGCGACGAACACCGCCCGGTGCTGAG
This sequence comes from Phycisphaerales bacterium, assembly GCA_028285065.1. Classification (GTDB taxonomy): domain Bacteria; phylum Planctomycetota; class Phycisphaerae; order Phycisphaerales; family UBA1924; genus JANQQG01. Next base: position 27,654 of record JANQQG010000147.1, on the reverse strand, counting down.
GCTTGCCCTCGTTGAGGCGCCGGACCGTCTGCTGCAACCGCTCGGCACGACGCGCGTTGATCACCACACGCGCCCCGGCCTCGACCATCGCCTCGGCCATCGCCAGCCCGATCCCCGCCGATGCGCCGGTCACCACCCCGATCCGATCCGTCAGTTCGTTCACGACTCACTCCTGGGTGCGCACGCGGGGGGGTGGGGTACGCGCTAATCGTCGAACCCGTCGCGCGGCGGCACCTCGTGCCACCTGGCGAACTCGCGCTCGGTGATGATGTCGAAGGGGTTGGTCGGGCGGCTGGTGTCGATGCGGAAGTACTCGCGGGCACCGCTGAGGCGCGACTCGCTGAAGCCGTAGACGTACCGCTTGCCGACCTGCGACGAGACGGTGCGGTTCCAGTACCCGTCGGAGCCCGCGGGGATGCGCGTCGGGATGCCCGTGTCGTCGACAAAGAGGTAGACGGTGGCGTTTGGAGCGGTCTGGCCCGAGGCCTCGAAGCGGACGCGTCCGGCCACGAAGGTGCCGTCGTAGCGCATGCGCGCGACGCCGCGCGCCAGACGCACGCGCGAGCCGGCCGGTCCCTCGGATGCGAGTTCGCTCAGCTCGTGGTCGATGCAGGCGATGTCGCGGACGCGCTTGAGGCGCACACGGAGCGTCCGCCGCGAGTCGCCACCAGCCCCGACTCCGCCCGGCACCCCACCAATCTCGTCGAATCCAGGCCCCCCCACCTCGCGCACGTCACCATCCATCGCGTACTCCGCCAGGATGGCGCGCACGGCGATCCACTGGTTGCGGTCCTCCTCGCCGGAGACCCCGCTGAAGACGTACTCGACCTCGATCGGCCCGGACGAACTGAACCAGGCGCACCCGGTGCACAGCCCCAAAGAGAGCGCGAGAAGGACAACCAGCAACGATCGCATGACTCCGTTCATGATGCGGCCATCCTACCCAAGCCCCCGGCGCGGCGTAGAGTCGCCCCATGCTCTTGGGAAGCCACCTCTCCATCGCCGGAAACATGTCCAACGCCCTCCGAACAGCCGAGGACCTCGGCCTGGACTGCGTGCAGGTCTTCACCAAGAACCAGCAGCAGTGGAAGGTCCCGCCGCTCAAGGACGAGGTCATCACAGAGTGGCGCAGCGAGGTCGACCGCCTGGGCTGGCGGACCAACGGCACCAAAGGACGCCTGGTCTCCCACGCGTCGTACCTGATCAACCTCGGCTCACCCAACGACGAACTCTGGGAGAAGTCCATCGGGCTCATGATCGAAGAGGTCACACGCTGCGACACGCTCGGGATCCCCTTCCTCGTCCACCACCCCGGCGCGTACACGACCTCGACCGAGGACGAAGGACTCGATCGCATCGCCATGGCCTACGAACGACTGCTCGTCGAGACCGACGGGATGAAGGTCGTCCTCTGCCTCGAGAACACCGTCGGATCCGGCTCGAACCTCGGTGGCCCCTTCGAGCAACTGGCCGACCTGCGCAAGCGGATCCTCAAGCGCAACCGCAAGCCCTCGCGCGTCGGCTACTGCTTCGACACCTGCCATGCGCACGCCTTCGGCTACGACGTGGCCGCCAATGACACGGCCAAGGCGACCATGGACGAGTTCGACCGGCGCTGCGGGCTCAAGAACCTCAGAGTCGTACACCTGAACGACTCCAAGAAGGCCTGCGGCTCCCGCGCCGACCGGCACGAGCACATCGGCAAGGGCACCATCGGATCGCCCGGCTTCCGCGAGGTCGTCAACCGACCCGAACTCGCCGACGCCCCGATGATCATGGAAACCCCAAAGGGCGAGGACGACGACGGCACCGCCTTCGACACCCTCAACGCCAGGCGTCTGAGGCGCCTGGTGGCGCGCCAGCCCGCCGGAGCCGCCAGCTAAGGCCGAACCGGCCCGCCCGGCTCAACGAACAGAGTTTGTCTGGCCGAAGTAGTCTCAACCGGGGATTCCCCCTTCCGCTCGGCCCACGCCCCCTCCCCCCCCGGGGCTCGGAGAGATCCGCACGATGACCCCAGCCCGCCTCGCACCCCCCCACGCCCCCGCTGGGATCCGACTGGCCGCACCCGTCTTGCTCGCGTGCGTGCTGGCCCTGACGGGCTGCGCTGGCTGGGGCGGGAACGGCTCGTCGAGCTCGAACGAGACCAGACCCGGCAAGGTCCAGCAGGCCGAGGCGCTCGCGGTCATCGCGCAAGAGTCCGTCCGCTCCGGCGACACCGAGCGGGCGCTCCAGCAGTTCGCCGCTGCTATCGAGCTCAACCCGCGCCTGACCCGCGCCCACCTCGGCATGGCGGACATCTACCGCGTCGAGGGTGACTACGAGAGCGCGGCCGAGAGCTACGGGACGGCTGCCGAGATCGAGCCGCGAGACTTCGACTCGCAGTTCTACCACGGGCTCATGCTCCACCTGCTCGATCGCATCACCGACGCCATCCAGGCGTACCTCCGCGCGCTGCAGATCGATCCCAACGACTTCCGCACGAACCTCAACCTCTCCGCTGCCTACTACCAACTCGAAGAGAACAACCAGGCGCTCGAGTACGGACGCCGGGCCGTCCAGCTCGACCCGGAGGACGGCGAGGCCCGCTTCAACCTCGGCGCGGTCTACGCCTCGATGCGCCGGCACCAGGACGCGGTCAACGAGTACCAGCAGGCGGCCGAGTTGATGCCGCTGACCAGCGGGCTCCTCCTCAACCTGGCCGAGAGCCTCAAGTCGCTCAATCGGTACGAGGAGATGCTCAACGCGGTCGACCAGGTCGTGCGCACGGAGCCGTCGGCGGCCGCGCACGAGCGTCGCGGGTTCGCGCTCTTCCGGCTCGGGCGCTTCGAGGACGCGCTGGGCGCGTTCGAGGACGCGCTCGACATCGACGAGGACTACTACCCCGCCCTCAACGGGATCGGCATCAGCCTCCTCAACCGGTACATCCAGTCCGGCCAGAAGGACGTCGAGGCGCACACCCGGGCGATCGCGATGCTCCGCCGATCGATCAAGATCAACCGCGACCAGCCGCGAGTGCTCGAACTGCTCTCGACCTACTCCCGCTGACCCGCCCACCCTCCCCCCCATCAACTCTGCACACGAGGCCTGCGGCCTGATCCGTCGCGCGATCGCTGCATATATTCCGCCATGCCCGACCCCTCCCTGCTCGAAGCGTTCCAGACCCCGACCGACCAGCCGCTCGTGATCGAGCACGTGGCCGAGGAGTTCACCTCCGTCTGTCCCGTGACGGGTCACCCAGACTTCGGCGAGGTGACGCTGCGCTTCCAGCCGGCGCCACCGGACTCTGAGGCCGGCAAGACCGGGTGCGTCGAGCTCAAGAGCCTCAAGCTCTATCTGCAGTCGTTCCGCGACGAGGGGATCTACTACGAGGCCGTGACCCACCGGATCCGCCATGACCTGGTCGGGCTGATGCGTCCGACGTGGCTCCAGATCATCACGGACTGGCGCGGACGGGGCGGGATCCGCTCCGTGGTCCGGGCCGACTACGGGGACGTTCCGGGTGAGTACCGCGGGATCTGAGAGGTCCTGAATCCAGCCCCGCGGGGCTCCCGAAGACGCGAGTGTCCGCAAAGCACTCCTTCCTTCCAACGGAAAGGGCCTCCATGTTCACCTCCCTGATCGCAGGGGCTTCGCTTCTGTGCGCCGCCCCCGCCGCCCCAACGCCTGAGCCCGTCGTGGACACAGATCCAGAGACCCCCGTCCCGCAGAGCGTGGTGGTGCAGGGCGAGAGCGATCTGGACCTTCGCAAGGACGGCGAGACCTGGCGCGCCGGCCCGCTCGTGATTGAAGCGGCCCTTCCCGTCGGCTACCCCGCACCGACGCTCCCTGGTGTGATCGAGATCAAGGCGTACCCGGGCGCACGGCGCGCGACCTACACGAGCACCATGAACCCCGACCGCGGATCGAGCCGCGGGTTCTGGCCGCTGTTCAACCACATCAAGGACCGTGACATCCCCATGACGTCGCCCGTTGAGGTCGCATACCTCAACTACGACGAGGCCAAAGACGACACGGCCAAGATGCAATGGGAGATGAGCTTCCTCTACCAGTCCACCGACGTCGGCAAGATCGAGTCCGACGAGCAGGTGAGTGTCAACGACTCCGAGCCCGTCACCGTCGTCGCCATCGGACAGAGCGGTCAGTACGGCTTCTCGCGCACGAAGCAGGGCATGGCCAGGCTCAAGGCGTGGCTCGCGGACAACCCCGAGTGGGAGGCCGCCGGGCCGCCGCGTTCCCTCTCGTACAACGGCCCCTACATCCGCGTGAAGTGGTCGGAGATGCAGATCCCGGTACGCCCCGTCGCGCGACCGTCCGAGACCCAGCCCGCGCCCAAGGACGCCGACGCGAGCTAACGCACCCGGCCTCGCAACCCCTCAAGCACGCCCTTGAAGGAGCCCGCCCATGCGAGCGCTGATGTGGTTCCGCGCCGACTTGCGGACCGCCGACAACACGGCACTCAGCCGCGCGACGCACGAGGCGACCCGCGGGGTCATCGGGGTCTTCACGATCTGCCCCGAGCAGTGGTCCGAGCACGACTGGGCGGGCGTGAAGGTCGACCTGATGCTCCGCACGCTCTCCGATCTGAGCGTCTCGCTGGCGCGCCTGAACATCCCGCTGAAGATCCTCACCGTCCCACGCTTCGCCGACGTCCCCAACGCGCTGCTCGCGATCAGCGAGCGCCATACCTGCGACGCGCTGTACTTCAACCGTGAATACGAGATCAACGAGCGCCGCCGCGACGACGAGGTCGCGCGGACCTTCGATGAGTCCGGCCGGACCACCGTCGCGTGCGACGACCAAGTCGTCCTCGCGCCCGGAGACGTCCTCACCAACGAGGGCGGGTGGTACACGGTCTTCAGCCCATTCAAACGGAAGTGGATGAGCGTCATCGGCGAGCGTGGGCTGGCCCTCGCACCCGAGCCCAAGCGGCAGGAGACGACCGGCATCAGCTTCGACCCCGTCCCGCGCACGGTCGATGGGTTCGGGTCGCACATCGCCGACGGCGCGACGTTCTGGCCCTCCGGCGAGAAGCACGCCCTGGAGCGCCTGGGCGCCTTCATCGGCGAACGTCTGGACGCGTACAAGTCGCAACGCGACATCCCCTCGATCGACGCGACCAGCGCCATCAGCCCATACCTGACCATCGGCGCGATCTCGGCCCGCCAGTGCGTCGTCGCGGCACGCGACGCCAACGAAGGCAAGCTTGACGGGGGCTCGCCGGGCGCCGCCCACTGGATCAGCGAGGTCGTCTGGCGCGAGTTCTACAAGCACATCCTCGTCGGGTTCCCACGCGTCTGCACCGGACGCGCCTTCAAGACCACGACCGACTCGATCCAGTGGAACGACGACGACGAGGCCTTCAACGCCTGGTGTGAAGCGCGAACCGGCTTCCCGATCATCGACGCGGGCATCAACCAACTGCTCCAAACCGGCTGGATGCACAACCGCGTGCGCATGATCGTGGCCATGTTCTTGACCAAGGACCTGTTCATCGACTGGCGCCGCGGCGAGCGGTTCTTCATGCAGCACCTCGTCGATGGCGACCTCGCGTCGAACAACGGGGGCTGGCAGTGGTCGGCATCGACCGGCACCGATGCCGCACCGTACTTCCGGATCTTCAACCCCACGAGCCAGGCCAAGCGCTGCGACCCCGAGGGGACGTACATCAGGCGCTACTGCCCCCACCTCGCGGACCTGCCGACCGGTGCGCTGCATGATCCGGAGCGGATCGATCGCGGCCTGTTCAACGCGATCGACTATCCAGAGCCGATCGTCGACCACAGCGCCGCACGCGAACGCGCGATCGGGGCGTTCAAGGGACTCTGAGTCTCCTAGACGAGCGCGGACTGAGCATTGCCAACAGGCTCATCGATCGTCGACGCAAGCGGCGCGTCAGTCCCGACCCAGGCTTCGCCGATCACGCGGCAGACCACGCGATCCGCGTGACGCCCGGCGCACGCCAGCAGGCGCTGCATCGGCTCGTCCAGCGGCTCATTGCCCAATGCGAACGTCGAGTGATGCATCGGGAGCAGGTACCGACCGCCGGCACCGACGAACATCTCCCACGCCTGCTCGGGCGTGGCGTGGTTGTGGATCTCCGGCTCGTACGCGCCGATGCCAAGGATGCCTAGATCGATCGGGCCGAACTCGCTGAATGCGTTGGTCATCGCGGTATCCCCGCCGAACAGCACCGAGTGGTCGGGTGCGAGGATGCTGAACGCGGCGTACTCGCGGTGTCTGTCCCACGCGATGCGCGCGCCCCAGTGCGCGGGCTCGATCGAGCGGATGCACAGCCCGCGGAAGCGCATCTGCCGACCCCAGGGCAACTCGATCACGCGTCGGAAGCCGCGCGGCACGACGCGTCCGACATTGCGAGGCGTGACGACCGTCGTCCGGTCGCTCGCGATCGCGCGAAGGGTCGGTCGGTCGAGATGGTCGAAGTGTGCGTGCGAGAGGAGGACGAGATCGATCGGCGGCAGGTCTGCGGGCGTCAGCGCCGGGGCCGCGACGCGCTCAACGCCGATCGTCCACTTGCCGAGGCGTACGCCGACCCGATCCGAGAGGACGGGATCGGTGAGGATGGTCACTCCGCCGACTCGGATCAGAACACTCGCGTGCCCGAGCCAGCGCGCCGAGAGCTCATCGCGCTCCGAGGCCGCCGGTAGAGCCGGGCGCTGCGCTCGTGCCGGCGTGCGCCAGGGGCCATCGGCCGGTACGGTCTCGATCTGCAGCCTGCGACGAGCCATGGGCGGGGCCTCCACCAAACACCCGTTTGGTCGGCCCAACTGTGGCGCGCTCAGCACCCGTTTCCCGCACCAGCAGCAGTCTTCTGGATTCTCTAACCCGCTCGCAACAGACCCTTTACGGACCGAGCGGGAACGAGGTGTTAGCGCTCGAGATCGGGCGTCAGGACGATCTCTGCGTCCCCCTCACCCACGATCACGACACGCCGGCTCCGAGCGTCGATCGACTCGACGCTCCAGCCCGGCGCGACCTCGTCTCCGACGCGGAACACACGCCCCTCGATGAACGCCACCGCGCCGTTCGAGCCCGCGACGACTGCCGTCAGCACCAACCGGGGCGCCGATTCGGGCCCAAGGTCGATCGGATCGACACCGGGTTCCACCGGGCCCTCATCGCCGACGGGGTCCGGGTGGTCCAACGGCGAGAGGATCATCGCATCGAAGTCGAGCGAGGCGCACCACTGCCGGGCGGCCTGCTGCGCGTCGGTCGTCTGGATCGACGGGTCGTCCAGGGCCGCGATCATCTCCGGCGAGTTCATCCCCTGTGCGCCCGCGTCGGTCGCAGCCGGCGCGACGGCCGGCCCGGCGCCGAGCATGACGCGAGCGACCTGCACGACCACCACCGGCGTGACGAGCGCGCCGATCTGGATCATGCGACGGCGTGTCGAGGGATCGTTGATCAATGGATGCCCTCCGCCGGGGCGTTCGGGTCGCCCTCGGCCGCCAGGAGCGCCTCGATGGGCACCGGCGATGGGTCGAAGGCGAAGTGCTCGGTGCGGATCAGCGCCAGGACCGCCTCCTGGGAGGGATCCATCACGGGCGTCGCGGTCACGGAGCGAACGCGCGTAAAGCCCGCATCGGACTCGAGCGCCTGCAGGAAGCCGATCAGGTCGGCGTACATACCGACGACGGCCAGGTCGTAGCCGACGCTCATCGTGCGCCCGCCGTCGTTGATGCCGCTCGCGCCGACCGGGTTGAGCCTGTCGAGGCGGACGTCGTGCTCGAAGGCGAGACGGGAGAGGTCGGCGTAGAGACGTCCCTGGTCACGCGCGGGCTCGCTCGCGCTGTCGATGCGCTCGCCGGTCTGACGCACGCTCTCGAGGCGCGAGCTCAGGCGCGGGAGGATCTCCCTGAAGCGCTCCTGCTCGGCGGCCGTGCTCTCGCGCTGCTCGATGGCCGCCCGGGCCTCCGCGAGCTCGCGCTGAGCGGGCTCGAGGCCGAGCATGTACGCACCGACGCAGACCGCAAGGGCGATCACGCCCTCGGCGAGCATCGAGCGTGGGGCGTCCGGCTGGCTCATGGCTGCTCCTCCCCCTCGGCGCCGTCGATCAGACCGGCCAGGACACGCGGCGGCATGCGCACAAGGTCGACCGTCATCTCAAACCGTCGCCCCTCGCGCCCGTCGACCATCTGGCGTCCGGTCGTCCCAAGACGGACGCGCTCGACCAGGGGCAAGCCCTGGAGTGCGTCGAAGTACGACGTGATCATCTCGCTCGCCTCGTTCGCGTCACCAGCGACCAGCCCGCGCACGATGCACGTCGCGCTCTGGCTCGCGTCGCTGATGTTGATCGACTGCAAGCGGATCTCCTGAGGCGTCGCTTCCGAGAGCGCGAACAGCACCGCCCCGGTATCGATGCACTCGCCCATCGCATCGGTCATCTCCTTGCGGGCGGCATTGACGCCGGCCGAACCGGAGACCACCTGGTCGCGCAGGTCACCCGCGCCGGTGCCCTCGGCGTGCACCTCGCCGAGCGTGGCGAGTTTGGCATGCACCTCCTTGAGCTGCATGCCGGCATCCGCGTACTCGTAGCCCATCACCAGCAGCGCGAGCCCAACGCCGAACCAGGTGGCCTGGCGCACGCGCTTGATGCCGCGGGCGCGGTCCTTGACCTTGGTCACGAACGTGCTCTTGAGCCCGCGCCCCTCGGCGAACGCGTTGATCGCTCCGACCTCGGCGCTGGTCGGCTCGGCGCCGCCCGGCTGATCCGTCTCGGCGCTCTCGAGTGTGCAGTCGCACGCCTCGCCGACGACCTCGTCGAGGTGTGGGATTGCGCGCCCGAAGCCGGTGATGTTGACGGTCGGCGTGGGGCCGTCGCCCAGCCCAAACCGCACGGACTGCTTCATCTCAACGCCGAGGCGCTGGAGCAGGGGCGAGACGCGGGCGAGCACCTGCCCACCGCGAATGGCGAACTCCTCGTCGACGGTGACGTCGCGATCCGGGATCCCCTGCCCGAAGAGCAACTGGCGGGCCCACTGCTGGGCATCCTCCGGCTCGCCCTGGGGCGCGATCTGCGCACAGGCGGCGACCAGCGACTCGGTCCCGATGCCGATCGTTCGGACGAACTTGAGCGCGCCGTCGACGGAGCCGGCGAGGACCGTCTCCTCCTCCCAGATGCACATCGCGACCTGGCGTCCAGCACCGCCCTGGTTGGCGGCGCGGACGGCCTCGATCATCTGCACGCCCAGAGCGGGCGCGCACCACATGGCCTTGAGCCCCACACGCTCGAGCATCGAGAGCACCTCGCCGACGACGCCCTCGCTGTCGGCGACGCCGAGCGTGTGCATCTGGCGCGCCCCGGCGTCCCCCTCCTCCTTGGAGGGCGCGTCGGTCATCAGGATGTCCAACGCCAGCGGGCTCTGGTCGACCGCGAAGCTCACGCCCTCGCCGACGCTGAGCCTGGCCGCCCCCATCGCCCCCGCGCGTCCAGCGCTGACGGGACAGGAGGTCACGGAGGCGTGGCACTCATCGCTGCGGTAGACGCACCCGGCGGCGCGTCCAGCGAGCGAGAGCTCCTCGACCCAGCCACCGAGCATGGACTCAGCACGAGCGAGCTGTGCCGTCAGGTCCTCAGCGTCATCGCGCGCGAAGCGCGCGATACGCGAGGTCTCGATACGCGAACCGATCACCACGCCAAGTTCCAGGCGGGTCGGGCTGATCTCGATGATCACGAGCTTGCGCACTCGGTGGTCCTGTCTACGCGATGGCGGCGCGGATCGGTCGTTCCCTCATGCTGCAATCGACCAGATCGAGGGGTCGCTTTGGTCCGATCCCCTGCCCGGGGAGGCAACGTCCGAGAACAAAGAACCCGTCAGGGCGCGGCTTCACGCCAGCGCACCACCCGGAGGGCCGCGTCCGGCTCCTCGATCGTGAGCAGGCCCGAGACGATCCGCGAGCCGATCGTGCTCGACACGCTCGCCGGATCCACCTGCGACGAGACCGTCCCAGACAAGAAGTGGGCACGGACCACATAGCTCGTCCCAGGCTCGACCCCGCCGAAATGCGCCCACAGCGGCTCGCAGCCGAACCCGCGGGCGGCCCCGAGGTCCCGGAACTGCAGCAGCTGGCTGGCGTCCGCGTTGTACAGCTCCACGCGCACGCCCACGCCCGACGGGTTGGTCCCGCCGTGCCCCGCGCCCACAAGACGCACCATCATCCCCCGCCCATCGTCGGTGCGGTTCTCGAGCAGGACGGCCGTCCCCGACGCCGGCACGACCGACAGGTCCGCATCCCCGTCGGCGTCGTAGTCGACGAAGACCGCGTCGACATAATCGCCGCTCAGACCGGCACCGAGGTCGCCCGCCGAGAACGTCGTGTCCCCGTTGTTGCGGTAGAGGACGTTGTCCGAACCCGACCCCGTCACGACGTACAGGTCCAGGTCCCCGTCGTTGTCCATATCCCCCCACGCGCAGCTGCGCTGCACGCCATCGACGTCGATGCCGGCGGCATCGGTCACGTCCACGAACGTCCCATCGTCGTTGCGCAGCAAGCGCCCCGGGTCGGAGGAGCTCGCCCCGGCGATGAACACATCCGCGTCGCCGTCGTTGTCGTAGTCGCCCCACGCCGAGCCCGTGGGCGTGGAGGAGACGCCTGCGCTGAGGCTCCGCAGGTCGCGCTCGAAGGCGGGCACGTCCTCGCCATCGACCTCGACCTCCGTGGAGGCGAGCACACCGCTGACGGGCGCGTGGATGAGCATGTCGGGGGTGCGATCGTCGTTGAGGTGCGCGACGGACATGCCGCCACCGCGCCCGAGATCCGTGCCGGCGTTGGGGATCAGTGACGGATCGTTGCTGGGCTCGAGCGTGATCGGGCTTCCGGACCGGGCGTACCCGACCCAGTTGCCGTTGCCACTGGCCATGAAGACATCGAGACGCCCGTCGGCGTCCGCGTCGATCAACGCCGTCGCTCCGTTGCCGGTCGCCGCGATCATCCCGAGGTCGCCGGCGCCCGAGAAGACACCGGTCCCGTCGTTGATGAAGAGGCTCTCTCCGTCGCTCGATCCGGTGCGCGCGGTCCAGATGTCGGGCGCGCCGTCGCCGGTTACGTCGCCGACCGCGCCCTGGCCCCGCACCGATCCCATGGACTGCCACGTGAACGAGCCGCCGAGGCTCTGGAGTCCATTCCGCGCGGTCCGCCCCGTGATGAACACGTCGAGGTCGCCGTCCGCGTCGATGTCCGACCAGAGCGGGCTGCCACAATCGTCGAGCCCGCCGGTTGCCTGAACGTTGAACGACACGGCACCGGAGATGTCCGAGTAGATCGGCAGGATCAGGTCGGCGTCGGCTTCCTTGAGCACGTGAACGTTGTCGATCCCCCACCACTCACCGGACGCGTAGCTCACGTCGGCGTTGAAGACGATGTCGACGACCGAGTCGGGCGCAACGAAGTCGATGCGCACCCAGTCGTAGACCGAGTCGGACCCGCTCGAGAACGCGAAGTTGCCCATACGGTCCGGCTGCTTCGGGTAGGTCTGCGGTGACGCCTGCTGATCGAAACTCTCGCGGAAGACCTGTGCGCCGTCGACGGTGATCGTGACCCAGTCGACGTTGCTCCCGTCCCCCTCCCAGCCCTCGAAGATGTACATGCTCAGCAGCAACGAATAGGTCTCGCCGGGCTCCACCGTGACCCGCAGGGTGTAGTCCGTCTCGTCCCAGAGCCTGCCGAGGAACGTCGAGAGATCGCCGTCGCTGCTGACGGGTGGGCTGGACCATTCGGCCCCGATCGTCCCCTCGAAGTCGTTGTGGTAGGGCGTTGGGGCAGCGACCAGCCCGTCCGACGACTCGTAGCAGCCGATGTCGTAACCGGAGCCGTCCGGGCGCGCCGCCCCGTCGAGATCGACGCTCGTGACCAGCGAAGCGTCCGCGCCGGCGTCGATCGCGGGCGAGGTGGACGTCAGACGCGCGTTGTCCGAGGCCGCGAAGAGCGGGTCGGCCGTCGACTCGCTTGAGTGCAGCGAGGGCCCGCCCCGGAAGGCCCCGGAGCTGACATCGTGGAAGATGTTGTGGGAGTGCGTCAGGGTCGCGTCATCGATCCGGACGCCGTAACGATTGACGTCGGACATGATCGTGTTGTGGAGCGCCACGACGCCCTTCTCGGCATCGATCCCGTCCCCGTCGACGTCGACGAGCGTGCAATGCCAGACGGTGAGCCTCACCTTGTCGTCGTCGCAGTCGAACGCATCGCCGCCGACGTTGCGCATCAAGCAGTTGGTCGCCTCGGCCGTCCCCTTCTTGAGGCGCACGCCGGCGCCGACGTCCTCGAACGTGACGCCCCGGAGGACGAGGACGGACTCTTCGTCGTCGACATCGATGGCGCGGTCGTCCACCCGGGTGATCACGCCGCCGATGATCGTGAGCGTCGACTTCTTGACCTCGATCGCGTCGGCGTCGGAGTCGTCGAGCGTGCACTCGCGGAGCTCGACCTCGCTGTTGTCGTCGAGCTCGAGCAGCGCCTTGTCGCTGTCTTCGATGCTGCACCCCGAGAAGACGACCCCGGTGCTGTCGTTCTTGAGCTCGATGACCGAATCGCCGTCGTCACCATCAAAGACGAAGCCGGTGAAGATGAGGTGGTCGCAGTCCTCGAGCAGCAGGAGGCCGTCGTCGTCGCGGAAGCGCACCGTGCCCGAGTCGCCCGTCTGGGCTCCGGTCGTGTCCGCGACGAAGCGGATCGGACTGGCGGACGTCCCCTTTAGTTCCTTGAGCTTGATCTCGTCGCTGTACGTGCCGCCACCGACGTAGATCGTGTCGCCGGGGCCCGCGTGATCCGCGGCCTCCTCGATGGTCTCGAACGCCGTTGCGGGCGTCAGGCCGTCATCGTCGTCGTCCCCGCTGGTGCGCACGTAGTAGGTGGTCTGGCCCCACGCGCTCAGGGGCGCGAGAGTGAGGACGCATGCCAGGATCCACATCGCTCGTGTCAGTGCCACAGGACACCCTCCGGGACCGTTTGGTAACTCTGTCCGGGCCCGCTCCAACCCAGGATGAGCACGGCCGCCCCCGTGTTCTCAAAGAACCGAACACGGATCGCGTGGCGTCCGGCCGCGAGATCAGCCGTGCCGCTCCTGGTCCGCACCGAATGCAGCCCATCGTTGTTGACGACCTCGACCCCGTTGATCCAGAGCGCCGAGCCATCGTCCGAGGCGAGGGAGAACGTCCACGTCCCACCTGCCGGTACGTCGACCCATCCGTTGAGCTCGAGCCCGAGGTAGCTGTCGCGCGGCCACCCCGAGTTGTTCCAGTCGATATCGGCCTCGACGGTCATGACGTCGGGGGTGCTCGACCAGTCGATATCGTTGAGCTGCTGGATAGTGGAGCTCTCGTAGAACCAGGAGGCCGCGAGGCCCGCGACGACGGCCGGCCCGCTCCCCATCCCGCCTGCGCCGCCTCCCCCACCGGCGAGTGACGCCTCGATGCGCCGCGTCGCGTCGCCCTGCCTGCCGATGCTGGCAAGCAACGTCGAGCCGTCGGACTCGTCTGTCATCTCGACGCGCACGCGCGCGCCGGCCAGCAAGGGGTCGGTGGAGTCGTCGGAGTCATCGGAGATCGATCCGATCCCCCCGTCGGCGTCCTCGTCCGCGCCCACGCTCAACTCGCGGATTGCCATGTTCACGCCCGCCTCGGCCGCGTAGAACGAGCGGACAGTCTCGAGTCGGCGCGCCGTCAGCGTGGTCTCGCGCCCGCCGGACACGACGACGCCGACGACTGCGAGCTGCAACAGCACGAGCGCAACAAGCACGGCAACCGCTGCGCCGCCGCGCTCCGCGTTCGGATTGGTGTCTGCGCGCCTCATGGTCCCGCCCCCGCGGCAGTCGTCCCCGCCATCGCACCACGTAGGTAGACCTTGGCCTCGATGGTCTCTGAGGCGCCGGCACGCTCGAGCGTGAGCCGGATCTCGACGCGCCGGATCTGGCGCGTCCCGTCCCCGGAGATGCTTGTGCCAAGCTGCGCATTCGAATCGTCGTAGGCGATGATCTCGAGGGCGCTCACGTCCGTCGCGAGCACCCCGTCACCCTCGCCCGCGATCGAGAGGATCAGCTCCGTCCCGTCGAGGCGCGCAACGCTGTCGCCGGCCCACTCGATCGACGTCGCGGTCAGGCGGTCAACGTCGGCCGCAGGCTCGCCCGCCGGCGCGTCCGGGTCCGGGTCGATCCGGCGAATCTCGCGCACCAGCCTGTCCAGGGCGGCCGAGGCCTCCGCGTGCAGATCGGCCTGGACGCTGGATCCTGCGTGCGCGTCGGCGGCCTGGAGAATCAGACCCGACACGACCGAGCCGAGGATCGACACAACCACGATCGAGGCGATGGCCTCGACGAGCGTGAAGCCCCTGCGCTGGGCGCTCCGTGCCGCGCGCTTCATGGTCCATACTCCGTCACCACGGTGGAGACCGAGAGCGAACGGGCGGTCCCGCCGACGTCGAACCAACTCACCTCGACGGTCACACTCATGTACCCGTCACCGGCGGTGGCCAGGTCAGGACCGGTCTCGTTCAGTGTGACGCGGCGCTCGAAGTCGTCGTAGCCCGCGACGGGCGCCTCGTCGCGGTAGTTCGCGCCGACGAGGTGGTCCCACCCGCGCGTCGCCGAGTGGCGGTCCGCGATCACGTCCTCAAGCTTGCTGACCGCGAGCCAGCGAGCGCGCGACGCGAGGACCGGATCGATCTGGCGCACCTGCGAGTCGCGTAGGGCGGTCAGCATCGCCGGCGTCGCGATGGTCAACACCACGAGCGCGATGACCAGCTCGGCCAGGCTGAACGCGCTGCGCACGGATCGGTCAGTCGGGATGCGTCGCGGACGAGCCATGATCGGGCGCGGTCCTTCCTTGGCTATGGCGTGCTGCGGCTGACGTGGCCAGTGGAGACCTGCACGCTGATCGTCGTGCCCGAACCGAGCACGACGCTCCCGTCCGCACCGAGCGGGCTGGCCGAGGCGTCAAGGGGACGCCCGAGCCAATCGAAGCCAACGACGGGATCGGCACCGAAGAGGGCCGAGTCGAGCGTGACCCCGACGAAGGCACCGCGTCCGACCTGGCCGCCGAGCGCCTTGCCGGTGCCCGGATCATCGAGCGGGGTCGCACCGGCCCTGCCAGGGGCGGCCGGGTCCTCGGTGAGCACGCGCCAGCTCTGGGCCGGCAGGTCGAACTCGACCCACGTTCGTGTCCCGGTCGCCAGCGCCCAGTGGCGCGCGAAGGCCACGTCCGACTCGATCCTCCCGGCGGCGGCGCCCGCGCGGGCGCCGTCGAGTCGCATCGTGACGCTGACCATCACGCCGGCGGTGATGCCGATGATGACCATGATCGCGACCAGCTCGGCCAAAGAGAAACCACGCCGGGCGTTTGCGAGCGCCCGGCGTGGCGGTGTGCGTGGTTGCATGGTGATGGCTCGCCGTTGAGGCGTGCGCGGGCTCCGGATCAGAGCTCGTTGGCCTGCTCGAAGCCGCCCGAACCATCGGAGACCTTGGTCTCGGTGGTGTCGTTGGCGTAGAGGATGGCGACCGGAGGCGTGGCGGTGTTGTCCACGTAGTAGCACCAGCCGGTGGTCCCGTCGGTCACGCGGTTCTGCGCGTCGGCAAGCGACGCGATCGCGCGGATCGTCTTCAGATCGTTGTACGGGTTGGCGGGCATGCCCTCCTGCATCACGCTGCCGACGGCGGCGAGCTCGGCGGCGGTCGGGTAGGCCGCGCTGCCCTCGATCGCCGAGTTGGCGTAGAAGTTCGCGATGCCTGCGCGGACGTTGCCAAGAGCGCCCTGGACGGCGGAGGTCTTGGCGCGATCGGCGTAGTCGAAGTAGCGCGGGAGCGCCACGCCGGAGAGAATCGCGAGCACAACGATCACGGCGATCAGCTCGATCAGCGTGAACGCCCGCTTCATGGTCTTCTTACCAGTCATGGCTGTCTGCCCTCTTTGCGTTTCGGTCTCGGTCCACTGTTCTGCCTAGTTCACCTAGGCCGTCCACCCCCACACGGGGGCCTGGGTAGTTACTCGGTCGGTCACTGCATCAGCGTCACCATGTTCCACATTGGCAGGAAGATGCTCAGTGCAACAACCAGTACGACCAGCGCGATCAACACCACCATCACGGGTTCGATAACCGTCGCGATGTTCTTCGCCTGACGTGTCGTCTCACGCTCGTAGTGGCGAGCCACGATCGAGCACATCCGACCAAGCTCCGCAGACTCCTCGCCAGCGGAGAGCATCCGCCTGGCGAAGGGCGTCAGGTACGTGCACGAGCCGAGCACCCCCGCGAGACGACCGCCGGACCGGACCTGGGCGGCCATCCGCTCCGAGTCCGCCATCAGCGTGGGTCGACCCGACGCACGACCGCTCAAGCCGATCGCGTCGATCAGGCTCAGACCCGAGCCCACGGTGATCCCGAAGACGCGGCTGAACCGGCTGATCGCAAGCCCGATCAGGATCGAGCGCACGACCGGAACGCGGTGCAGCCACCCGTCGACGATCAGCCGCCCGCGTGGGTTGTTCCACATCGCGCGAGCGCCGAACACGAGCCCGACAAGCCCGGCGAGGTACGCCCACCAGAAACCCTGGACGGACTCACCGAGCCCCATCATGACCCTGGTCAACGCCGGCAAGTCGACCCCCCGCTCCTCGAACATCGTCGCGAAGCGCGGGATCACGAAGCCGATCAGGAACGTCACGCCCAGCGAGAGCACGCCGACCACACAGGCCGGGTACATCAGGGCCGAGCGGATCTGCGAGCTCGTCTCCTCCGTCCGCTCGAGCATCTCAGAGAGGTGCTCGAGGACCTTGGACATCGTGCCCGACGTCTCGGCCGCGCGGACCGTCTCGACGTACACACTCCCGAAGACCCGTTCGTGCGCCCCGAGCGCCTGGGCGACCGACTCGCCCGATTCGATCCGCAGGGCGACGTCTTCGAGAACGCCCTTGAGCGTCTCGTTGGTCTCCTGCTCCGCGATGCTCATCAGACCCTCGGAGAGCGGGATCCGCGCATCGACCAGCACGCTGAACTGATACGTGAAGTGCGCCACGTCGCGACCGCGTACACGCTTGCGACGACGCTTCTTCCCGCCGGCGCCGCCCTTGCGCTCTCGCACGTCCAGCGGCGTCAAGCCGATACGAGCAAGCTTGCGGCACACGTCCTCGCGCGTCGCGCCACGCTCCGTCCCGCGGTGCTTGGCACCGCTGCGGTCAACCGCAACGTACTGGAAGTCCAGCGTGCTCATGCAGCCCGCGATGCCTCCACCTGACCATCAGCGCCCTCATCGGGCTCGACAGCCTGCACGGCCGCGACACGCGCGACCTCCTCGAGGGTGGTCAGGCCCATGCGGGCCTTCTCGACGCCATCGGCGTGCATGAGCTTCATCCCGTCGGCGACGGCCTGATCACGCACGGTCTCCGTGGAAGCGCCCGCTTCGACGCAGCGCTGCACGCCACGCGTCATCTCGAGCAACTCGTAGATCCCGACGCGTCCGCGATAGCCGGTCGTCAGGCAGCGTGCACACCCCGCGCCGCGCGTCCACTTGGCGTCCGCCTGCTCGAGACCGAAGCGCTCCAGCATCGACGCCTCGGGGCGGTAAGGACGAGCGCACGACTCGCACGAGCGACGAACCAAACGCTGGGCCAGCACGCCGAGCAGCGCGCCGTTGATCGCGAACGGGGGGCAACCAAAGTCGCGCAGTCGCGCCACGGCACCGGGCGCATCGTTCGTATGCAGCGTCGAGAGCACCAGGTGCCCCGTCAGCGCGGCCTGCAGCGCGATGCGAGCGGTCTCCTCGTCGCGGATCTCGCCGACGAGCACCACGTCAGGGTCCTGCCGGAGGATCGAGCGCAGAGCGCCCGCGAAGGTCAGCCCGACTTCCGGGTTGGCCTGCACCTGGCGGATCATCGGGAGCCGGATCTCGACCGGGTCCTCGATGGTCATGATGTTCACGTCCGGCGAGTTCAGGCGCTTCAGGCCCGTGTACAGCGTCGTCGTCTTGCCGCTCCCCGTCGGGCCGGTCACCAGGATCATCCCGTGGGGCTGCTCGAGCATCTTCTGGAACGTCGCCAACTCGGAAGCCGGGAAACCCAGGTTGTCGAACGAGCCGATCGTCGCGGCCGACGAGAGCAGGCGGATCACGACGTTCTCGCCGTACACCGTCGGGATGACACTGAGGCGGCAGTCCACCTTGCGCCCGGCATGCGTGTAGCGGAACTTGCCGTCCTGCGGGCGCCGGGTCTGCGTCAGATCGAGGTTCGCCATGACCTTGAGGCGCTGCACGATGCCGGCGTGCGCACTCAGGGGCGGTCCCTGACGCCGGCGCAGCGTGCCGTCCACGCGCAGGCGCAGATGCAGGTCGCGCTCGTCGGGCCCGATGTGAATGTCCGAAGCGCCCTCTTCCGCGGCCTGCGCCAGGATCTGGTTCACGGCCGCGACGATCGGCTCCTCGCCGGTCGTCAGGTCGATCGCCTCGAACCCCGTCGGGGTCGCGCCCTGGTCGCCCTCGCCGCCGACCATCGAGTAGGCCCTCGAGATCAGGCCGGCCAGTGCTTCCTCTTCACAGAGCACGGGCTCGATGTCACGGCGCAGGATCGATCGGAGCTGGTCCACCGCCCGGAGGTCGAGCGGATCGGCCATGCCCAGCGTGGCGTGCTCGTCGAAGACGAACAACGGGAACGCGCGGTGGCGCTCGGCCACACTGCGCTGCACGAGGTGAGCGTTCTTCAGGTCGATCTCGTAGTGCGAGAGATCGACGAATGGGCACTCGCTGATCCCCGCGCGAACGAGCGCGACGTCGCGGACGGACGCAAGCCCCTCGCTGACGATCACCTCGAGCACCGGCTTGCCGCGCTCGGTCGCCATGCGCGTGGCACGCTCGTGCGTCTCGGCGTCGATGACGCCCTCTTCGAGCATCGCGGCGGTCACGAAGTCGTCGTAGTCAAGCACTCGCGCCCCCCTCCGCCTGACGCTGCTCCTCCACCCACAGATCGCGCACGTGCGCCAGCAGCACCTCGAGAGACAGCTGGTGTGCGTCCTCGCTCGCGTCGGCCGCCATGCCGAGGTAGTACAGCGGCCCGCGTTCGACCATCTTGGCGCGCTGGACGCGCCCTCTGACGCGCAGCTCGACCGGGGACGCGTCGTCGCCGTCGCCCTGCTCGCCGACCTGGATTGAGACGAGCACGCGGGCGCCCTTGGGGAGGAAGACCTTGGTACGGACGCCGAAGCCGCCGACCGAGGCATCCTCGAGTCGCGCCTCGATCCGCCCGTCCGCGCCGGTCGCCTGGCCGGAGAGCATGACGCGCTCGGCGTCGTCGGAGCACAGCTCGAGCTTGGCCGGCAGATCACACCGGTACCGCTCATGCTGGCGCACCACCAGTTCGCGTGGTTTTTCGCTCATCGCGTCGGACGCCCCTGCCTGAGCACACGGGGCCCGCACGCCCGACCAATCGGGACGACGGGGGCTCGCGTCCGGTATCGACCCGCACGATCCTCCCCTTCAGCCGATCCGGGGATTCCGCCCAGCGTCTCTGCCGGCTCAGACGCCTCCCCAAAAACAGTGGGACGATCCGCCGCAACGAACGAACGCAACCGGACCGAGCTCAGCAAACGCCTCAGCTACGTGCTCCGAGACCCGCCCGACAGCATCGCCCGGGCTACTCGTTGCCCACCCAACGGATCCGGTAGATCCGCCCGGTGGGCAGTTCGCTCGAGAACAGAAGCGAGCCATCGGGAGCCGTGACGACGTCTACGGGGCGTGCCCACATGCGTCCACCATCGGACTGCGCGTCGCGCGTGCGCACGAGTTCCAGCATGCCGTAGGGCTCATCGCCGTCGAAGAGCACGCGTGCGACGCTGTAGCCGGCCTCGAACGTCTCCATCGGGAAGCCGGGGAGCGGACTGCGCCCGCGCAGCGCGACGAACGCGTCACCGGCATGATCCGCCGGCATCCCCTTGCCCTCGCCGGCGAGCTCCGCCGGAAGGAAGTCGAACCCGCCGGGGCACGAGTGCGCCGGCAGGAGGAACTCCGGCGGCTCGCTCGTTGCGAGCTTCTGGCCGATGTTCTCGTCGTCCGCGTACTCGGGGTGCGGCACCCTCGCGCCGATCACGTGCGGATGCCCATAGGTCCGCTGTGGCCGGTACCAGTTCAACTCATCCGGCGCCTGGACGCTCCCGATCGGCTGCGACTGCGCACCGGACCCGGGCTGCTCTCCGTAGGACCAGCCGATGCCGGTGGGCGCCTCGTCGAAACCCCAGATCTCGCTCGAACCTGGCCGGAACCTGAGCTCGACGCAGTTGCGGATGCCGCCGGCGTAGCGCGCCTTGCGAGAGGCGTCGGCGTTGTACCGCCAGATCGCCTGACGCTCCGTCGACGACTGATCGGAGATGTTCGAGCCATCACCGATCACCGTGTAGAACTGCTCGCCCTTGACCAGCAGCGCTCGCTCGTGGTTGACGCCCTCGCGCGGGAGCGTGCCGACCTCGAGCACGTCGGCGACTTCGTCCGCAACCCCATCACCGTCCGCGTCGGTCGCGCGGTGGATCGACCCGGTCGCGGCCATCCACAGGGCCCCTCCCTCGAACTGGATCGCCTGAACCGTCGGAAGTCCCGTGGCGAACACCGTGCGCGACTCGTACTCCCCGTCGTCATCCTCGTCGGTCAACCGCAGCACATCCGAGTACGACGGGCGCGAGACGTACAACGCGCCGTCGTCGTCGAAGCACATGAAGCGTGCGCCCGGGATGAACGCGACGCCGAGCGTGACCTGGTAGCCTCGGCGCACCTCGAAGTTCAGCAACTCGGGCGCACGGGCGTCGGGCGTCTCCACGGGCGGCGCCAGCAGATCGGCCGCGGGGTCGCCAGGCTGGGGCTGAGCGAGCAATGCGCCCGCGATGAACAGGTGGGCAAGGGGCATCACTCGGTCTCCTTCTGAAGCCAGGAGATGATCTCTTCCAGCGCTTCGGGATCGATCGACTCCGCGATCATGGCGTACTCGCGGTCGGCGCCGCTCAAGCTGGGCTGAAGCAGATGGTTGCAGTTGTCGAAGATGCGCAGCACCGCGTCAGCAGAAGCGGGCGCCGAAGCAACGGCCTGCGCGAGCGCCGCCTTGTTCGGCTCGGGCGAGACGACCTGGTCGAGGCCGCCCCAGAGCGCGAGCGTCGGGCACGCCATGCGCTCAAAGTCCGGGATCGGATCGTGCGCCAGCCACCAGCGGTAGCGCGGCTCCTCGAACGCAGCAATCTGGCCACCGACCCGCGTGCGCATCTGGTCCTCGTCCATGGGGAACCCGTCGCCGCGCTTCGCCTTGTGCATCACGCGGATCCCCTCGAGCAGCGCCTCCTCGATCTCGGCCGTCTCCGCGCCGGCGAGGATCAGTTCGAACGCGGCGGCACGGGCCGCCAGGCGTGCGTCGATGTACGCGGGCTCCTCTCCTTCGGCCTCGAGTCGCTGTCGCTCCTGCAGCGCGAGCATCTCGTTCCCCGTCATCGCGACCGGCGAGATCATCACGCAAAAAGCAGGCCCGGTCTCGGCGCCGCCGGTGGCGCTCAATCGCGCGCCGACCGTCGCGCCCTCGCTGACACCGAGGACGCCGACCTTCGCGGGGTCGACCTCGCCCTGGCTGCGGAGGAACGCCAGTCCCGCGCGTGCGTCGCCGGCGAGCTCGGTGATCGAACACTGCTCGTACGTCCCGTTCGACGCGCCGACGCCGCGATCGTCGACGCGCAGCGTGGCGAAGCCGGCGCGGGCGAGCCTGTCAGCCAACACGCCGAACGTCCGGTGGAAACCGATGAGCTGATCCCGGTCGTGACGCCCGCTGCCCGAAAGCAGGAGCACCGCGGGCGCCGGGCCCGTGGCATTCAGCGGGAGTGTCAACGTCCCGCCGATCCGCGTCCCGTCCGTGCTGTTGGCGAACGACCCCTCGCGCGACACCGGCGCGGGGCCGGCGCTCTCCGCCATCGGACGCGGCGTGCGCGCGGTCGCGGCCTCCGCCTCACTCACACGATGAATCCTCGCCGAGAGCTGCTGCTGACCACCGAGCATCATCCGCCCGCCGCCATGCTGTCCGGTCCCGTCCAGCAGGAACTCGTAGAGGTTGTCCATCGGCGGCGCGGGGTCGAGGAACCGGATGACATTGGGCTTGATCTCGATGTCGCGCACCTCGATGCCCTGGTCCGCGAGCTGGCCCTGCAAAGGAATGTCCAGTTGCCCGGACCACTCGCCCGCGTCGTCGCGCGTGAGTTCAACGATGAAGAGCAACTCGGGACGTGCCGGATCGGGGATCTGGATGAACCCGATCCAGTGCTGCGTCTCGCTCTGTGCGCCGGCCGTAGGCACAAGCATCAAAGCCGCCAGAGCCGCCAGGGAGATCCACCGATCGCGCATGGTCGTCGCCTCGAAAACGTGGCCCCCGCCTCGTCCGCCCGTCGATCCATACCCCTGCCCACGAGCAGGGTTCTGCCCAGGTCCGGGCAGGAGGGTAACCTAGGCGCACGCACGGATGAGCGATCCAGCCACCAACATCTCGCCCACCTCCTCAGAGCCCCCCACCCCCGAGGCCGGGCCGGGTTTGGAGGACCTGCACCGACGGGCCGTTGGGGTCAAGGCGCTGCTCGGCGGGCGTACGCCGGTGCGCGTCGACCCCTCGCCCGCACCCGCGCCGGCGCCCGCCCCCAGCACGAGCGCCGGCCCAGGCGCCTTGGCGGCCGTGATCGCTCGCCTCGAGCACCTGGCGGCCCGCCACGAGTTGGTCCTCCGGGACGCGTCCGATGCCGTGCATCGGCTCGAGCGGGTGGCGCGCCGGCTGGAGACCATCAGCGCCGAGACCCCGCCATCGCAGAATGAGCCCGGCCCGATCGCCGACGCGATCCGCGAGGCGATCCGAGACGCCGTCGCCCAACCTCAGCCGACGCCCGCCACCACCACCCCCAAGCCCAAGCCGAAACCCAGGACGAGGGCATCCACGACCCGGAAAACTACCCGGAAGAAGGGATAAGTCGGACCCCTCCCTCGCTTGGGTCCCCACTTTGTCACAGGCGGTGCGTCCAACGCCCGATTACTCTTCACCAGCCGGGAGAGCGTCCCGGCACCTCCTCCGGGCGTTTCGAGGGACGGCAGTGGCAAGTCTCGGCAAGGCCATCCAACAAGCGACGATCCACCGACGCATGTCCTTGGAAGAACTCGCCGCCGAATCCGGCATGCGCGAGGACGTCCTGAAAAAGTTCGTCTACGGGCAGCGCACGCTGACCTCCACGGAGCTCGAGAAGCTCATGGAGATCCTCGATCTCGAACTCGTCATGAGGAAGAGCGAGTAACGCCTGCAATCAGCCCCACGCCCCCGCGTTCGGCTCACCGAATGGAATGGAAACGGTCTTGGATGCGCACGGCTGCGTTGTCGCCGCGAGCGGAAGACCGAAGGGGCAGACGACACCAACGCAGGAGTGTGAAATGAACACCCGTCTCATGACGATCGGCATCGGTGCGCTCGTGCTCGGCGCGGGCAGCACCACGGCCCTCGCCCAGCGCGGCGCCGAACGCGACGCAACACCTCAGCGACAGATCGCTGAACTCCTCTCGCAACTCTCGGAGGAAGATCGTGCACAGCTCATCGAGCGACTCAACCGAGCCGGCGAACGCCAGCGCGGCGCCGAGGCCCGCGAGGGTCGACGCGCGCAACCCGGCGCAGACATCGACCGCCAGCAGCGCGATCGCGAGTCCTTCATGCGCCGGCCGGCCGAGCGCGGCGGCTTCCCCGGTGGACCCGAGGCAATGAACGAGCGCAGAGGAGAGCGTCCGCAGCCGAGCGCTCGGCGTGGTCAGGGCGAGCGCGCCGGTGAGGGCATCCGCAGCGGCCTCCGCGAGCGCCTCGAGAACGCCACCCCCGAGCAACGCCGCGCCATGATCGAGCGCCTCCGTAATGCCGGCCCCGAGGATCGGCGCGCATTCGCCGAGCGCCTCCGCGGCGGCAACCAGCCCGAGGCGCGGCGCGCCCCCAGCGGGCAGCAGCGCGACGGCGCACGCCGCCCGCAGGCCTCACGAGCGCCACAAGCGGACAACCTCCGCGAGCGCATCCGCAACGCGAGCCCCGAGGCCCGCCAGGCGCTCCGCGAGCGCCTGAGCAACATGGACCCCGAGCGCCGGCGCGCCTTCATCCAGCGTCTCCGCCAGGGCGCCGACCAGGGCGCACGCGGACAGCGACCTGGCGCACGTGGACAAGCCCAGCGCCCCGGCGCACGCGGCCAGGCCCAGCGCGGCACCCAGCGCATGCAACGCGGCCAGCGCGGCATGGCGCCCCAGCGCGGCAACATCCAGCGCGGGCAACGCGGGAACATGCAGCGCGGACAGCGAGGCATGGCGCCGCAGCGCGGGAACGCACAGCGCGGCCAGCGCGAAGGCTTCCAACGCAACCAGCGTCCCCAGACCCCGCGCGGTCCCCGCGGACCCCAGGGCTTCAACTTCGATGCAGACAGCTTCGGCCCCGGCCCGTTCGGTCCGGGCCAGCCCGGGCCGGACGGAGCCGGCTTCCGCTCCTTCGATGGCCAGCCCCCCGCCACCCCCGCCAGCCACGGTGCGGGACGGCGCGGACCGGCCGTCTAGCCGACGAGCTCGCCAGCACAACGACACGGATGACAACGGCACTCGTCTCAAGGGGCCGGGAGCAACCCGATCAGGGAGCTCTCGGCCTCGTTTTCGTCAGGCATCCTTCGGCACCTTTGCACCGAGTAGACCTACGCGAAGCCCCGCATCCCGGAGGCGCGTCGTCGCCCTGTGATTCAACACGAGCAGGACGAGGATGTTCCCGCACGGCATGAACACCATGATCAGAATCACAGCGATCGCCACCAAGACGATCGAACTCTCTGACATCACGTGGGTAAGACGGATCGCATCCACCAGCCCGCCGATGACGCCGGCGATGTAGAGAAGCGCAGCACCCGCGATGAGTGGAAGCACAACAGGCGACGGGGGCTCGCCAGCCGCTCGGTCCGCGTTGTTTCCGATGACCGCCACGCACACGATGAGACCGAGCGACAGCAACATCAGGAGAATTCCGATGTTCAGCCCGCGGTGGTAGCGCGCGATCTTGCGCACCTCATCGGTGACAACCCCACTCTGCGAGCCCGCTCGAACCCCTCGCAGCACCATGGCCAACCTCCCTTACATCCGCGATCCCTGATCGAGTGTCCAGCTTATCTCTTTCGATTCAAGGACGCACAGCCGCGACGTAGCAGGCACGCGCGACCGCCGCATGCGGTACCTTCCCCCCGTGAGCAGCGCACGCTCCATCCTCGCTTCGACCGACCACCGCCCGTGGCCGGCGCCGCGCAATGGCTGGTCCGTCTTCATGCGCTGGCATGACCTGCTGTTCGCACACTGGCGCGTCGACCACGACGCCATCCGCCCGCTCATCCCCGATGCGCTCGAGCTCGAGACGTTCGATCGCAGCGCCTGGGTCGGCGTCGTCCCCTTCCACATGAGCGGCATCCGACACCGCCTCGCACCCGCAATCCCCGGCGCACGACGATTCCCCGAACTCAACGTGCGCACGTACGTGCGCGAACGCTCCGGCCAACAACGCACCGGCGTCTGGTTCTTCAGCCTCGACGCGGCACACAGACTGGCCGTCGAAGTCGCACGGCGCGCCTTCCACCTCAACTACTGCACCGCGCGGATCACGTGCGACCGTGCCCCCGGACCCAACGGCGGCGTCGTCTACGAAACAACACGCACCGACAAACGCAACCCCACAGCCGAACTCTCCTGCGGGTACCGCCCCATCGGCCCCGCCTTCCGCGCCGAGCCCGGGTCGCTCGAACACTGGCTCACCGAGCGGTACTGCATGTATGCCGCATCCGCGCCCGGACCGACCCAGCGCGTTTGGTGCTCGGAGATCCACCACGAACACTGGTCGCTGCGCCCGGCGGCCTGGACGTGCCAGACCCTCGACATGACGCGCCTCTTGGGGATCGAGCTTGAGGGTGAGCCGGAGAGCCTGCTGTTCGCGGACCGGATCGACGCGATCGCGTGGATGCCACGACGGGTGTGACAGAGTCGTTACCCCGCGCGCTGTGCGCCGCGACGATACTTGTCGCATGGCCTCAGGACGGAGGCCGCTCGTGGGCGCGGGGGCGAACGGAGATCAACGCCATGCTCAAGCTCAACTGGATCAAGCGTGACCTGCTCGTCGGATTGGGCGCCTGCGCGCTCGCGGCCGCGACGATGGGCGCAGCGAACCTGATCGCACCGACCGCCAACGCGACGCCCGAGGCGTCCGTCCAGCCCGAGAAAGCGAGTGAGGCGCTCGAGCCAGGCGACATCTTCCTGATCGACAGCGCGCCAGGACCAATGGACCCAGCGGTGCCGGGCCCGGGCGTAACCGGTCGGATCATCAAGAACGCGCGCGACGTCAAGCCGCTCGTGCAGTGGGTCGGCATCCACACGAGTGCGCGTCACGATCGGTTCCTCAACGTGATCGGCGACTCGGCGTACAGCCGCGGGTGGCTCGTCCGCTGCCGCACGCAGGAGGACTTCGCCCGCGTCTGGAAGGAGCACAAGGGCGACGCGCTCGAGCCGACCGGTCGATGGTCGATGATCCCAAGGATCGACTTCGACACCCACGAGGTCGTGGCGTTCTTCCGAGCCTCGGGCGTCAACACCGACGGCGAGGCCGTCGAGCGCATCGTGATCGCCGAAGACAGGGTCATCCTCCGTTTCGACAGCGAGTCGTACCAGACCTCCACCGGCCTGGTCATGGGCGACGAGCCCAAGGCCGAAGAGGACCCGCACCCCGGGCGCAGCTACGGCATCTGGGTCATCCCGCGCACCGACCTGCCCATCCACGTCGAGGAGAACCGGAGCGGCATGCACCACAAGCCGCTGCGCTACGAGCCCGTCCTGACGCTCCCGACGGACGAACCACCGATCCGCCCCTGGTAGCGCCTAGTACGTGTCGGGCTTCGGCAACAACCGCGTGTCGTAGTACGACTGCACCTCGGTGATGATCCCGTCACGCACGCTCACCCAGTCGCAACACGCAACCGGCCCGTTCGGCGTGTCCATCCGATACCGGATGCAGGCACGCTCGTCGTCACCGACGATGTCCTCGACGTGCAGCGACGCAACGTTGGCCGCGGCCAGCGGGCGGACCATGTCCAGGTAGGCCTGGCGCCCCTCGATGCGCCCGAGCGGGCTGGTGTGCGTGAAGTCATCCGCAAGCGGGAGCGTGGCAGGGTCGGCGTTGCCCCAGCACTCGATCCACTGGCGCGCGATGTCGGATGGAGCCTTCATCGGGTGATCCGGTTCACCCCCCCCCAACCGCCCCCCTCACCTTCTTCGCTGCGTCCTCGATGTCCTCAGCCGCCTGAAGCGTCTTCAGATCACCCGACGCCTCCTTGAGGATCGCGCGTCCGGCCTGCACGTTCGTCCCCTCGAGGCGAACGACCAGCGGGACCGTGAAGCCCACCTGCTTGGCGGCGTTGACGATCCCCTTGGCGATCACGGCACAGTCCATGATCCCGCCGAAGATGTTCACAAGCACGCCCTCGACCTTGTCCTCGTCGAGGATGATCTTGAACGCCTCGGTGACGGCCTCCTCGGTCGCGCTCCCGCCGACGTCCAGGAAGTTCGCGGGCTCGCCGCCGTGCAGCTTGATGATGTCCATCGTCGCCATCGCAAGCCCGGCGCCGTTG
>JANQQG010000142.1 GCA_028285065.1 Phycisphaerales bacterium | reverse complement strand
CCGAGACGACGGTCTGCGTCTGCTGGCAGCCGCCCAACAGGCCCAGCGCGAGCACCGCGCCGAGCATCACCGATGTGGTGCGCCCCATCCGGACCTCCGTGTCAGCCCCAACCCCCGCGCAGTCTACGCGCCGCGCCGCCCCTGTCGCACCTATGATCGTTCATGGCAGATCGCCCAGCGATGTCAGACCAGGCCGACACAGAGCAGCGCATCCGGCGCATCCTCGACCTCATCCGCCCGGCCGTCCAGAGCGACGGGGGCGACGTCGAGTTCGTCGAGCTGACCCCGGACGGGACCGTGCGGATCCGCCTGCACGGCGCGTGCGTCGGCTGCCCCTCCAGCTCGATCACGCTGCAGATCGGGATCGAGCGCAACCTCCGCGAGCACGTCCCGGAGGTAAGTCGCGTGGAATCAGTCAACTAGCGACCCGGATCCAACCAAACAGAACCCGTGCGCACCCCACGCCAAGTGGACGGTTTTTCTTGTCTTGCGCCCACCGGGTCGTGGTATAGTGCAACCGTCGTCTGTTGCTGCGTTTGTCCGCAGTTGGACAGGAGGTCCACGAAGATGCTCGTCATCACACGTCGAGAAGGGGAGGAGGTCGTGATCGGCGACCCGCGCAATCCCATTGGGGTTGTGCGCATTGCGTCGATCAAGGGCGATCGCGTCCGCGTCGCTTTCGACTTCCCGCGCCAGATCGAGGTCCACCGGCGCGAAGTCGCCAACCAGATCCTCGACCAGGGCCCGCAGGTCATCGGCACCATCAAGAACGGTGTCGCGACCGGGCCGTGACACCCGGCCGTACCCCCCCGGGCCGCAACCAGCATCCTGTCCCTCTGCCTTACTCCGGCGAGCCACTGCTCACGTCGTAGACCCACGGCTCGATCCGGCGCTCGAACTCGAGCACCTCGCCGGCGCCGAAGAACAACCCAAGCTCACGCTCGGCCGCCTCGGGGGAGTCGCTCCCGTGGATCAGGTTGAACGAGTTGCTAACGCCGAAGTCACCGCGGATGGTGCCCGGCTCGGCCTTCGAGCCAAAGGTGGCACCCATCATCTTGCGGGCCATGCCGATCGCGCCGACGCCGCGCACAGCCATGACCAGCACCGGGCTGGACGTCATGAAGCGCACGAGCCCGTCGTAGAAGGGCTTGCCCTGGTGGTCCTTGTAGTGCGTCGCGGCCAGATCACCGCTGATCTTCATCAGCTTGCACCCGACGACCTGGAGGCCCTTGTCCTCGAAGCGTCCGATGATGCGTCCCATCAGGCCGCGCTGCACGGCGTCGGGCTTGAGGATGATCAGCGTGGTCTCCATCTGGTCTCTCCTGAGTCGTCGGGGGTGGTGCGTGTCGGCGCCGGTCCGGCATCCGGAACGGCGGGCCCAAGCATAGGCCGCGCCCGAGACGGAGCTACCCCCAGACGTTCCCGCCGATGAACGCGCCGACCCCGATCAAGATCATGCCCTGAAGGCACGCGAGGAGCGTGATCACCCCGTAGCCAACCCCGAGGGCCACGAGCGCGCCGAGGTCGATCCCCACCAGACGCCCGAGGGTCCCGCGCATCGAGAGCACGACGCCCATCGCCCAGAGGCCAGACGCGACGAACGGCAGACCGAGCGCGCCGACCAGGAACGCCTCGCCATCGTCGTAGCCGTTCGTCCAGATACCAGCCGTGGCGAACACGACGATCCCGATGAACAGCGACCCCGCCCAGATCGCGAGCGCCGATCCCCACCGGGACCACCACACCGCCCGGATCACCTCGTGCTTCCATGACGGCGCCATCGACAACGCCATGTGCTCGGTCGCCACCGCCGCGCCCCACGTCAGCGCGCCCCCGAGGATCGCGATCAGCAGCAAGCCGGTCACCGCGATGGTGAATCCGAGCAGGTGCATGCGGAACTGCAGGACGATCGCCAGCGCTGCCAGGAGCGCGGGCACAACCGCCAGCACCCGCAGCTCGAGCACACGCCACCGGCGCTCGCGCGCCATGCGGGCGACAAGACCCATCTGATCGACCGCCCGTGCGCGCCAGAGGGCGTCGGTCTCGCCACCGCACTCCGGGCACTTTTCTGTATCAGCCGGCGCCCCCACCAGCGAGTAGCCGCACCCGTGGCAACGCAGAAACTCCGGACGCAGGCCTTGGGTCTCCATCAGGCGAAGGTACCGGCGAGCCCGGCGCGAGGATGCCGCCAACGATCACCTCGATCTGCCCGACTCCCCAGAGTCGGGAGGCGTTATAGTGTCCCGACCCCGGGGCGGAGCCCCGAAACGACCTGCTACGGAGAGCAGACGCATGGCGAAGAAGACGTCCCGCAAGGCCACCGCCGAATCCATGGCGGCCAAGCAACGCGACATCTCCGTCTCCGAGTTCTTCGCCAAGAACCGGCACCTCCTCGGCTTCGACAACCCGCGCAAGGCACTGCTCACCACCGTCAAGGAAGCGGTCGACAACGCGCTCGACGCCTGCGAAGAGGCCGAGATCCTCCCGGACATCACCGTCGAGATCGTCGAGCTCGATGCGCCACCCGCCCCCGCCAAAGGGCGCGGCGCCTCGGGCGCGGCCGGCAAGTACAAGGTCATCGTTACCGACAACGGACCCGGCATCGTCCGGAAGCAGGTCGAGAACATCTTCGGTCGCCTGCTCTACGGCTCCAAGTTCCACCGGCTCAAGATGTCGCGAGGCCAGCAGGGCATCGGCATCTCCGCCGCCGGCATGTACGGGCTGATGACCACCGGCAAACCAATGGTCATCACGACCAAGCCCGGCAAGCGCAAGGCCGCGCACCACCTCGAACTCGCGATGGACACCACGAAGAACCGTCCCGAGGTCACCATGGACGTCGAGACGGACGACTTCCCCGAGACGTCCAGCGGCACCGGCACGCGCGTCGAGATCACGCTCGAAGCCAAGTACCAGCGCGGCAAGACCTCCGTCGAGGCCTACCTCGAGCAGACCGGCATCGCCAACCCTCACGCCGAGATCACGTTCATCCCGCCTGCCAACGGCGGTCGCGCTGATGACGATGACCAGCCCACGCTCGCCGGCGAGGAGTCGGATCTGGCTGTCGCCGAGAAGGCCAAGGCAGAGCACGCCGAGAACGCGGGCGGGCTGCTGCGGACGATCCGTCTCGACGATCGCGTGATCTTCCCGCGGACCGTCGACGAGCTGCCGCCGGAGACGAGCGAGATCAAGCCGCACCCCTACGGCGTCGAGCTCGGCACGTTCCTCTCCATGCTCAAGAAGACCGACGAGAAGCAGCTCGGCGGGTTCTTCAAACGCGAGTTCTGCCGTGTCACCCCGGCGATCCTCAAGGGCGTGACCGATCAGGCCAGCACGAAGGGCAACTCGATCAGCGGGCAGAGCTGGATCAAGTCCATCGACCACGCGATGGCCGAGCGCATCTACAAGGCGCTCCAGCAGGCCAAGCTCCGCGCCCCGCCCACCGACTGCCTCGCCCCCATCGGCGTGCGCCAGCTCCTCGCCGGCCTCCTCAAGGGCGTCAGCGCCGAGTTCTACTCCGCCGCGACGCGCCCGCCCGCCGTCTATCGGGGCAACCCGTTCCAGATCGAAGCGGCCATCGCCTACGGCGGCGGTCTGCCGGGCGACGAGCCGGCGCGCGTGATCCGCTTCGCCAACCGTGTGCCGTTGCTCTACCAGCAGTCCTCGTGCTGCTCGTTCAAGGCGGTGGTGGAGACGGGGTGGCGCAACTACCAGATGTCCCAGCCGCGCGGGAGCCTCCCGGTCGGCCCCGTGGTCGTGATGATCCACATGGCCAGCGTGTGGGTGCCGTTCACGAGCGAGTCGAAGGAGGCAATCGCCGACTACGACGAGATCCGCAAGGAGATGAAGCTCGCGCTCCAAGAATGTGGGCGCAAGCTCGCGACGTACCTGCGCAAACGCCAGAAGATGCGCCGCGAGGGCCAACGGCGCGACGTCTTCGAGCGTTACATCGGCGAGATCTCACGCGCCTGCAACGCGCTGACCGGCGCCGACGCCGAGGAGCTCTACGAGCGACTCCTCAAACAGGCACGCCGTCGCACCGAGATCGCCGACGCCATCCTCGACGAGGACGGCAAGGTCATCGGCTCCAAGGCAGAAGCCAACGCCGGCAGGCGCGACCCCCTCGACGGCGACGACGGCGTCATCATCCTCGACGACCCCCCCTCCCCCGACGACAGCCCTAACGCACCCGCGCCGACAACGACGCCCAAGGCTCCAGCGAAGCGCTCGACCAAGAGCCCAACGAAGAAGAAGCCCGCCCGCAAACCCAGCAGCGCGGGCAAGAAGAAGACCAAGGCGCCGACGACCAAGAAGAAGCCGAAGCGCTCGGGCGCCGCCGAGAAGCCGCGCGTGCGCGTGAAGCTCCAAGCCGCCGGCGAGAGCCAGGCCAACCTGTTCTCCTGATCCCGAGCACGACCATGGCCAAGAAGACAAAGAAGACCACCAAGAAGCCAACCTCCAAGAAGCGCACGAGCAAGGCATCCAAGAAGGCCGCCGGCTCCGACGGCGCGACGCGCCCCGCCCGCAACCCCAAGACCACCGAGAAGACACGCAAGCGAGTCATCTCGCTGGCAGAAGGCGTGGTCAAGTCGTCGCTGGCCGGACGCGAGCCCAAGCTCGAAGTCCCCACGCGCGCCCTGAGCAACACCAAGTGGAACAAGAGCCGCCGGATCCTCCAGATGGGCTCGGCCGCTCAGGAGCGACAGCTCTTCAACCTCAACCAATCGAAGAAGTTCATGCAGACGCTCCTGCACGCCAAGGGCGTCAAGGAGCTCCTCGACCGCGACAAGACGTCTTCCCTCCGTGGCATGTTCTATCAGGGCCTGCACACGATCAGCGGCACCAAGGAGAAGACCTTCGACGACCAGTCCGAGTCGGACGGCATCCTCGAAGATCTCGAGGTCTCGCTCGGATCGCTCCGCGAGGAGCTCCACATCTTCGCGAAGAAGCGTGGCACCATGGTCGGCAACATCACCGTCGTCGACAACGGAGACGAGATCGATTGCCGTCGCATGGGCACCGGCGGCTACGCCATCCCGTCGATCTGCGAACCGAGCGTGATCCAGTTCAAGGACGTGCAGGCCGACTTCGTCCTCCATGTCGAGAAGGACACCGTCTGGCAGCGCTTCAACGAGGACCGCTTCTGGGAGACTCACAACTGCATCCTCACCGAGGGATCCGGCCAGCCGCCGCGCGGCGTACGCCGCATGCTCCACCGGCTCAACAAGGAGCTCGGCCTCCCGGTGATCTGCCTGCTCGATTGCGACCCGTGGGGGCACTACATCTACAGCGTGATCAAGCAGGGCTCGATCAGCCTCGCGTTCGAGTCCGAGCGTCTTGCGATCCCCGACGCGCGTTTCCTGGGTCTGCGCGCGCACGACTACGAGCGCTGCGACCTCTCCGATGATGTCCAGATCGATCTCAACGACCGCGACATCAAACGCGCAAAGCAAATCTTGGATTACCCATGGTTCAAGGGCGATCGCGGCTGGAAGAAGGAGATCCAACTCCTGCTCAAGAACGGTTTCAAGATGGAGGTTGAGTCCTTGATCACCAAGGACATCTCTTACGTCACCGAGGTCTACGTCCCAGAGCGCCTCGAGGCCGAGGACTGGCTCGCCTGAGGCGCCCCGACTCGGACCGTCACCGTTGCCAGACCGATCGGTCGGCCCAAGGCCTGACGCGACCCGCGCGTCGCAGGCGAATACCTATCCAAGCCGAACCCCGACAGAACAGTGGGGGCATCCTCGGTCGCCGCCTTTGCTTGTTCTGCGTACTATCGCCTCTGCTCCGGCACCACGGTCGTGCGTCTGCATCCCTCAACGATTTCCTCCCAGGCCGCACGAATGGACTCTGACGTAAAGACCGACCATTCATCCGCCCGGTCCTCGCAGGATCGCCCGCTCCCGCAGTTGAGAGTGCTCGTCGCCGACGACGAGCACCTCGTCGCACTTGGGCTCGCGAACCTGATGCTCGATCTAGGCCACGAGATTGTGGGTGTCGCGGCAGACGGTGCCGCCGCAATGGACCTCGCCAAGACCCACCGGCCTGATCTCGCGCTCCTCGACATAAAGATGCCCAATATGGAGGGGGTCGAGGCCGCCGCGAAGCTCTTCCAAGATCACGCCACGCCCTCCGTCATCGTGAGCGCGTACTCCGACGAGGAGCACCTCAAGTCCATCCGCGAGGGTGGGGACGAGTGCGGGGTCTACGGCTACTTGCTCAAGCCGGTCAGCCGCGACTCGCTCCGCGTCGCCATCGACGTGGCCATCCAGCGCTGGAGCTCCGAGCGTGACAAGAACGATCGGATCCGCCAGCTCGAGAAGAACCTCGCCAACCGACGCCTGATCGAGCAGGCCAAGTGGCGCCTCGTCGAGCGGTCCGGCTTCACCGAGCCCCAGGCCCACGAGAAGATGCAGAAGTCGGCCCGCAACAAACGACTCCCGCTCGCGCAGGTCGCCCAGCAGGTCCTCGATTCCGAGGATCCCGGCGCGCTGCTCACCGCCGACTGATCGCTTCCCAACATCCCCCCTGCCCGGCCAGCCCCGCGTCTCAACGGGGGCGTGTCGTTACTGCACCACACCCTTGGTCAGGCGCATGAACGCGGTCTCGAGGTTCACCGCCTCCTCGCTGAAGCGCAGGATGCGGAACCCGTTGTTGATCAGGACGTTCGGGACGTCCGTGATCGTCGAGGGCGAGTCGGCGTCCACCGACAGGTGGATCACCCGTCCATCACCGCCCAGCCCGTTCGCCTTCGGCCCGTCCTCCGCGATCACCACCTTCGTGACACCGGGGAGCGCGTGCAGCAGCTTCGCCGCATCGCCCGTGCGCTCCGCGACCGCCACGTGCACCACCAAGCCCACCTGTGCCCGGCGCAGGATGTCATCGATCGAGCCGTGTAGCAGCAACTGGCCCCGCTCGATGATCCCCACGGCCGTACACAACTCAGCCAACTCGTGGAGGATGTGGCTGGAGATCAGGATGGTCTTGCCCATCCGCTTGAGTTCCTTCAGCAACTCACGGATCTCGATCCTGGCGCGGGGGTCCAAGCCCGAGGCGGGCTCGTCCATGAGCAGGACCTTCGGGTCGTGCAGGAGGACGCGCGCAACGCTGAGGCGCTGCTGCATGCCGCGCGAGAGGGAGTTGACCTCGGCGTTTGCCTTGTAGGTCAGGTCCGTCAGCTCGAGCACGTCGCCGACGACCTTCTTGCGCTGCTGCCCGTGGATGTTGTAGCAGGCCGCGAAGAACTCGAGGTACTCCGTGACGACCATGTCCTCGTACGCGCCCATGAAGTCGGGCACATAGCCGATCAGCGGGCGAATCAGGCGGTTCTGGTAGCCGACGGTCAGCCCGTCGATCATGGCCTGACCGCTCGAGGGCTTCAGCAGCGTCGCGAGGATCTTGATCGTGGTCGTCTTGCCGGCACCGTTCGGGCCGATGAAGCCGAAGCACTCGCCCTCCTCGATCGAGAGGTTGAGCGAGTCGAGCGCGACCAGATCCCCGTAGCGCTTGGTCAGGTTGATCGTCTCGATCATCGGCACGGATTCAACTCCCTGGCTCCGCCGGTTCGTCCTTCGCCTCTTCCCGCTCCGTCCGCTCGAGCACCGCCACCTCGGGTGCGTTCGACCCCAGCGGGTACACCCAACGAACGATCGTCCGACCGAGCGTCGGAGCCTCCCGACCATCGATCGTCAGCCGGTACGGCGCCGGCGCATCGTCCAGACGCCCGATCACGATCAGGCACGGCTGCGTCAGCCACGCCGACATGTCCAGCTCGTGCCCCTCGCGACGCTTGATCACGTTCAGACGAGGCGAACTCAAACGCGGGTTCGGCGTCTCCAGCAGACTGTAGAACGACCACGCACTGCACATGTCCGCGAAGCTCCGCGGGCTCGCGAGCTGGCGCAAAAGCCCGGCGGCCGAATCGCCACCCGTCTGCTTGTGGAACGCCTCACGCCCCGTCAACGCCCAGAGGTCGATCTCCTCGTCGGGTGACCAACGTCCGGTTCGGCTGACGATCTTGGCCTCGAACTCGAGCTGCCCACGCACGGGGCGCCCGCGCGCCCGCTGCTGCCCGCGCACGAAGACGATCCGCACGTCCCTGAGATCGCCGGGGAGCTGGTGCTTGAGCTTGCCCGATACGCGCCAACGGGTCCCGCCTCGCTCGAGTTCTTCCTCGATGATCCGAAGCTCCTCGCCGAAGCGAACCGAGGCATCCTCGATCACCGGGGCCGGGCCCTTCCATTGCACCGTGCGCAGCACGTCCGCGCGGAACTGCTTGACCGTGGAGCGGCTGGGCACGTCCATCCGAGAGGGGTTGCCGGAGTCGACCTCGTAGGAACGCTTGTCCGGGAAGCCCGCGAAACGTCCGCTCTCGTACCCCTGCCAAGGCGCAAGCGCCTGGTGGAACCGAGCGTCCGGGCCCTCGCCCGCCGGTTCGAGCTCGACCACGCGCGATCCGTAACCGGGCAAGAACGCCGTGAACCACGACCGGGAACGCTCCGTCGTCTGCCCGTAGACCTGATCCAGGAACGTCAGGTGACGCACGTCGACGTCACGCTGGCGGATCGCCGTCGCCCCGCCCCACGCGATCCCCGCGAACACACCCGTGATCAGCACGAACACCAGCCAGGAATGCTGACGCAGCCCGCGCGTGCCGAGCACGAAGTAGCTCGCCACGGCAAGCACGCCGAACGCGCTGAACACGACCAGCGCCAGCAGCAAGCCCGCCGCGGCCGCCGCGTTCTTCTGCACCTGGGCCCCGATCTGCTCATCGATGTAGATCGTCGCTCCGCGCCCACCCCCGCGCAGCTCGCCCGCATTGGCGAGGGTGCGCCGCTCGATCTGGGTCATGACCTCGGCTCGCTTGCCGAGCACGCGGTTCCAGAACACGTCCGCCTGCACGACCCCCGCGATCCCGCGCGAGCTGACCGGCAGCCCGACCAGCGTGACCATGCCCGCCCCGACGCTCCGCCGGGCCGCAACGCAATCACCCGTCGGCCCCTCGAGCAGCCGCACCGCATCCCAGCGGTCCGCGCCGCGCACCGGCTCGAGAACGTGCAGCGTCCCGGGGTCGATGCGCACGCGCTTGCTGGTCGTCAGCAGGTACCGGTACATCTCGAGGTCCGCCCCCTCGATCCGCCTCGCCTCGACGCGAGGCATCAGCGGCTCGAGCGGGCTCCCCGGACGCAGCCACCCCTGGGCCGTCGCGGGCAGCGCAACGACCAGGTGACCCCCGCGCCGCACCCACTCCTCGATCGCCTCCGTCTGCTCGGGCGTGAGCCCCTCCGGACCCTCATCCGGACCCGACCCCGTCCACAGCAGCACGTCCAGCGCGGCAAGGCCCATCCAACGATCGGGCAGGTCCGCGACGCGCAAGCCACCGGCGATCGCCGGGATCTCGTGCGCCGTCACCGGCGCGCTGACCCCACCCTGCGTGTCGATCGCGGCCAGTTCATTGATCCCGGCGCTGCGCCTGCCAACGACGCCGATCAGCGTGCGCCCGGTATCGAAGAAGTTGCGCTCGAACTGCGCGAACCCCTGCCCCAGGAAATCGCCCGTCCCCCTCCCCCGCTCGTCGGCCTCGACGACATCGACGCGCACCCCGCGCGACCAATCGGGCGCGAACGGCGCTCGGAAGTACAGCCAGACCGGGCGCGAATCCTGCCCGCGGGAAGCGACCGTGCGCACGTACACGACCTCGTCCTTGTCGGGATCGTCGAGCGCAAGACGAACAACCACCTCGCGAAGCTCGTCGCGCTGCGCAAAGTCGTCGAGCACGACCCGCAGACCCGTCCACTCCCCGGGACGGGCCTTGCCGCCGACCCCGATCAGTTCCGGCTCGACCTCGATCGAACCGATCACGTCGCCCTGCGCCATCGCGGACGCCGGCGCCGGGCCCAGCGACGCAACGACAACAAGGAAGACGAGGGCGAACAAGCTGGCCGTCCTGGATCGCATGCCGCGGGATTCTAAACCAAGGTCAAGCCCCGCGGGCGTCCGGCCGATCACCCACCACATGCCCGTGCAGCTCCCACCCGAAGGCTGGATCCTCGTCGGCGTCATCGGGGCCGCGGCCATCCTGACCATCCTCTCGGTCTTCGGGTCCCTGCTCGAGCACCAGCTCACGCTCCACGACCTCCGTGTCAAGACGCTCCGCCTCAGGATGGAGTACATGCACCGCCTCCAGGCGATGCAGGACGAGCAGGAGGAAGCCGGCGAGCCCATCCTCGCGATCCCCGTGGACGAAGCCGCCGAGGACGAGACACGAGCCGCCGCCTGACCCCGGCCTCCACCCCGGTATCTAGCCCCCAAACGCCCCACTGGTTCATGCCCCCCGTAATCGCTCGATCAGGGCGGCATGCGATCGCGCACCCTGACGGAAGCACGAGAGCTCGAACTTCTCGTTCGGGGAGTGGACCCGGTCGTCGTCGAGCCCGAAGCCCATGAAGATGGTCTCCACGCCGGTCAGGGCCTTGAGCATCCCGGCTACGGGGATCGACCCACCCGTCTTGATCATCGCCGGGAGCACCCCCGTCGCCCGCTCCACGCTCTGCTTGGCCGCCGTCAGCCACGACGAGTCCGTGCTCACCGTGACCGGGTGGCCACCGCCCATGTCGGTCAGTTCCCAGCGGCAGCCCGGCGGCGTGCGCCCGCGGAGCCACTCGAAGAACGCATCGGCGACTCGCTGCGGATCCTGATCATCAACCAGGCGGAACGAGACCTTCGCCGACGCGTGCGCAGGGATCACCGTCTTGGCGCCCGCGCCCGTGTACCCGCCCCAGATCCCGTTGATCTCGGCCGTCGGGCGCGCCCACTCGCGCTCGATCGCGCTGTACCCGCTCTCCTGCCCCCCCCACTCGTCCGCCTCCGGTCCGAGGCCGATCTTGGCGAGCGCCTCGCCCGCATCGAACCCGAGCCCGCGCCAGGCCTCACGCTCGGCATCGCTCAACTCGCGCACACCGTCGTAGAAACCAGGGATCGTCACACGCCCGTTGTCATCCCACAGCCCCGACAGCACCTTGGCGAGCTCCGCGTTGGGATTCGGCGCACGCCCGCCCCAGGACCCCGAGTGCAGGTCCTGATCCGCGCCGTGCAGCGTGATCTCCGTGTACGTCAGCCCACGCACCCCGTACGTGATCGCCGGCTTGTCGCGGCTGAGCATGCCGGTATCCGACACCAAGCAGAAGTCGCACGCGCCCAGCGCGTCCACGTGCTCGTTGACGAACCGCTCGAGGTTCGCCGACCCCGACTCCTCCTCCCCCTCGAGCAGGATCGTGAAGCGGACGCCCCCGGTCGGGTGGCCCGTCGTCTCTTTCCAGGCCGCGAGCGCCTCGAGGAACATCATGACCTGTCCCTTGTCATCGCAGGCGCCGCGTCCGACGAACCGCTCACCGGGCCCATCGGCGACCGCCGGCTGCACGCTCGGTTCGAACGGAGGTGAATCCCAGAGCTCGACCGGATCGGCCGGCTGGACGTCGTAGTGCCCGTAGAACAGCACGTGCGGGGCGCCCTCGCTCTGCTCGCCGCACTCACCCATCACGATCGGGTGCCCAGGATCGCCGGGTGTCCCTGTCTCAACGAGCTTCGCGTCGACGCCGCACGCCTCGAGCCGCGCCTCGGCCCACTCCGCCGCCCGGCGCACGTCGTCCCGGTATGCCGGGTCCGTCGAGACGCTCGGGATCCGCAGCCACTCGAGCGTCCGCTCGATCGACTCACCCTCGTGCTCATCCAGCCACGCCGCGGCCTTGTCGTACGACATCGATCACCTCGCCTGCCCGCCCGCCCCATGGGTCATCAGGATAGGACGCGGAGCAAAACGACAACGCCCCGCCGGCTGATGCCGACGGGGCGCCTTGGAATCAGAGTTGGTCGTCCGGCGGACCGGACGGAACCGGCTTAGCGGCGACGACGGACGCCGGCGAGGCCGGCCAGACCGAGCAGCGCCACGGCGCCGGGCGCCGGGGTGACGGTCAGGTTGTCGATCGCGATGTCCTCATCGCCCGAGTCGAGGCTGATCTCGACGCGGATCGCGGCGGTGGTGAAACCGCTCGTGTTGATGCCGAAGGCGTTGAACGTCGCCCAGGTGCTGGTCACGGCCGTGCCGCTGACCTCGGGCTCCTGGTTGAAGCCGGTGCCGGCGATGCCCACCGACATGATGTTGGTGAAGGCGCCGCCATCGAGGGAGATCTGGAAGTTGACGAAGTCCAGTTCGTCCCAGTCCTGGTTGAGGCCGTCATCGTCCTCGGCCAGGTCAACCGAGAAGTCGACGCTGTCGGCGCCGTTCAGGTTGAACGTGGCGAAGGTCAGGTAGAAGGGCTCGACGTGACCCGGCGAGCCGGGCCCGCCAGGAGGCGTCGGGTTGGCGTCGCCCGAATCGGGATCCATCGTCGCGAAGAACTGACCATCGGCGCCACTGCTGTAA
This sequence comes from Phycisphaerales bacterium, assembly GCA_028285065.1. Classification (GTDB taxonomy): domain Bacteria; phylum Planctomycetota; class Phycisphaerae; order Phycisphaerales; family UBA1924; genus JANQQG01. Next base: position 18,226 of record JANQQG010000142.1, on the reverse strand, counting down.
TCGACGAACCCGCCGTGGATGTTCGGCGTGTCTGCGGCATCGGTGATGCCGAAGAAGTCGCCCGACCCGTCACCGCCAAGCACGGGGATGTTGGTTGCGAAACTGTCCTCAGCGGTGAAGCCGAACGCCTGGTTCGAGTCAGCCTCAAAGTCGTACGAGAACAGTTCGGCGTTCGCACCAGTCGCCAGACCAGCAACGCCCAGGATCAAAACAGCCTTCTTCATTGTCTCTCTCTCCTGCTTCGTTTGAGGGCGCGAGGGAACAGCGCGCCCATTTCTCCTCGCCTGCGAAGGTGCGTGACGCTCGACGCCACACCCCACGAGCATCAGGATACCAAAGTTCCGCCCACGATACCCGCACTAAGGGGGTAAAGGTTCCGCCAAGACACGCGCTTGCCCGAAGCACCCCGCCAGAACGCAAACGGCCCGCCGAGGGCGGGCCGCTGCAAGTCGTTTGGATTCAGGCTTCTACGTCAGTTCAGTTCGTCGCCGTTGCTAAAGTTCTGCTGCATCTCGGGCGTCGGGCTTCCGTCGCCGGTGTAGATGCTCCCCGAGGGGTACCAGGGGGTCGGGTCGGACCAGGCCTCGGTCGCCTTCATGTCCGAGACATGCCCGTCGAAGTAGGCAACGTTCGCGGTACGCCCGGGGTGACGGAACGTCAGATCGACGTTCGTCTCGTCACCGTTGCCCCAACGCGCCCGTCCCATCGCCGTCGACTGGTGGTAGCTGGGCCCGGAGGTGGTGAAGGACCCGTAGATGCTCGGGAGCGGATTGATGTCGAAATCCAGCGTCCCGCTGTCGCCGGCGTAGAAGCGAGTGCCGTCGCTGAACGCAATCTTCTCCGACGCGTTCGTGCCGACCTGGAACAGACGCGGGTTGTAATCGACCGGGGTGGCGACGGCATCCGAAGGATGCTGCGCCCGCTGAAGCACCGCCGTCGTCCCGATGTTCACACGCCGGGCGGCGACCGACTTGTTCTTCGAAACGTACATGAAGCCCGCGGGAGCCAGGAAACTGACCTGAGTGAAGCCCCCATCGGCGAGCACATCCGCGAAGTCGTTGCGGTCGGGCGCCGACCCGTACAGCAGGTCGTTGAAAACGTCCGCCGTCGGACAGCCATAGTCGCCGAAGATCTGCTGCGTGCGCCGTGCGCGATTGGATGAGAGGCCCGAGCCCTCTCCAATCGACGGGCTGATCCAATCCTCGATGCTCGTCGGAGTTGACGGGCCGTTCCTGGAGTCGAAGCACATCTCGAGGAAACGCCCGGGGGCGTAGTAGTGCAGGTTCGTGTTGACGCCCGGGAACCACTCGTTGTTCTCCGCCGCGTACGTCTGTTGACCCACCGCCAACTGACGCTGCTGCACCTGGCCGACGATCTTTCGAGCGGCCGCTCGCGCCTGGCCGAGGGCCGGGAGCAGAATCCCAACCAGCAGGGCAATGATCGCGATCACCACGAGCAGTTCGATCAGCGTGAACGCCTTGGGCCGTCTCATCATGGGTCAATCCTCGCTAAGGGTCCTGCACATAGTCTACTCCACCGTTCGGACGAGGCGTCCGGATTCCGGGTCAACCGCCGGATCAACGCCGGGATGGGCCGCCAGGATCTCGCGGATCTGGTCGAGGAAGCGGCGGTTGATGAACCACTCGCCCTCTTCGTCCTTGACGACCGGCAGGCACGACATCGTGTCCGTCTTCGGATTCTTCACCGGGGGCATGATCCCGCGGCTCGTATCGATGCTGAACCGCTCACCGGTGAGCACGTCAACGACATAGGTCCGGTGATCCAGCTTCGCACCGCCCCCTCCGAACACGACCCACCCGATGCTGGCGCCGCCGACCAGGAGGCCGACGACGATCACCACGATCTGCCAAGACTTGGCGCCCTTCATCTGTCCAAAGCCTCCTGCTCGGATCCCGAGGGCAGCCCCGCCCCGCGCACCGTTGAACCGCTTGGGTTGCCCATTGTTCCACCTCGGACCGGCACGCCGCCAGCCGGATCGCCGTTCTTCGCGGAACGTTCAAAGTCCGCCATGACCTACTGATCCCCCACCATGAGGTCCACAACCACCGGAAGATGATCCGACGCGTACCCCACAGGCGGAGCGATCACGCGCCAATCCGACCCTTCCGGACGGTGCGGCGTCCCGAGCACGAACCGGGACTCCGGAAGAACCTCCCGGAATGCGCCTTCGTTGACCACGATGTGATCGATGACCCGACCGGATGAATGCGTCACCCACTTGGGGTCGGTCCGATCGACATCACCGAACACGTCCAGCATCCCCGCGCCCGCGTACACAGCGTGCGACGAAGCGCCGGGCTCCGCGTTGAAATCGCCGAGCACGATCACGTTCGCGTCCGGATCCGAACTCTCGATCGTCGCGACCTTCGAAGCGATCCACCTCGCCTCACGCTCGCGCCAGTACCCGCCCGGACGCCCGGACTTGTGATGCACCACGAAGAGCGTCAGGTCATACGACCCACCATCTCCCCCCGCGGGCTCCGCACCGAACCGCGTCGACGCCGGAGCATCGCCCGACCCCTCGACCGGCACCGACACGTCGACCTTCAGCGGCGAACGCCGGAAGACAATCGGCTCACCCGCCTGCCAGTTCCGCCCGTTGCCCCACTTCTCCGGATGCACGCCGCCAAGATCCGCGCCCGGCCAAACCTCCGCACCGCTGAGCGGGAAACGGCTCAGCACCGAGCACTCGATCCCGCGCCGGTCGCCGGAGTCCAGCGACGCGACATGCTCGTACCCCATGTCCGCCAGGTACGTATCGCGGAACCAGCGGACGACCTCCTCGGACTCCACCTCCTGGAGAGCCAGCACGTCGGCGTCGATCGCGCGGATCGCCGCAGCAACCGCCTCGAGCTCCTCCTGCGGCTTGAAGATGTCCTTGTCGTCCTCGCTGCGCGGGGTCGACGGGTTGTCGACGACCGCCGGATCGTCCTTCTCGTCGAACATGTTCTCGACGTTGTATGTCGCCAGGCGCAGCGTGCCCGGCGCCTTCGGCGTCGCCTTGCGGACGCCGAGCCGGATCCCATCGTCGACCTGTGCGTCCGTCTGCCCAAGCGCCGGGGCGCCGATCAGCAGCGAGACCAGGACCGAACTCGCGACGATTCTGCGTGGTGTTCGCATGGGCGGGGCTCTCCGGGGAATCACAGAGCCTACGTGACCTCGTGCCGACCCGCCAGCCCGCCCGGCACCTAGGACAACCCCAGCAGGCGCGGGAAGAACGCCGGCCGGCGCGACCTGACGACCCCGCCCCCGCTCAGCCCCGCGCCCTCGCCCCGCCCCGCGGACATCCGCGCGGGCGCCAACGACTCGCCCAGAGCCTCCATCACCGCCTCGCCCGCCCGGTACCCCGCCCGCGTCGCCCCCTCCATCGTGGCGGGCCACCCCGTATCTGTGTAGTCGCCCGCCAACACCAAGCGCGACCCCCGACCCACCGGACCCGGCCGCTTGGACTCGAAACCCGGCACCACCGCGAACGTCGCGAGCTTCTCCTTCACCGCCCGCGCCCACGACAGCTCGACCCCCGCGCTCGACGGCAAACACGCGTGCATGTCCTCGAGCACGCGCGCCACGATCGCGTCCTCGTCCAGCCCAACCCAGTCCGACGCCGCACTGATCACCGCGTGCACCCGCCGACCCCCCCCGTCCTTCCGGAACAGCCACTGCGTCCCCATCCCCACCAGCACGCAGTGCGGCACATCGAGGACCGACTCCTCGAACGCCAGGTGCACACCCACGATCGGGCTGTGACCGATCGACCCCAACACCTCGATCCGCCCGTCGCGCTTGGCAAGCGCCGGGTCCACGAGCCGACCGACGCGCTCCACAGGCGTCGCCAGCACAATGCACCGCGCGCGGACGGTCTCGCCCGAGGCCAGCTCGACCTCGTCCTCACCCACACGACGAGCCGCGGCCCCGAGACGAACCGCCCCGCCCGCACCCTCGACGATCGACGCCACCCCCTCGTACAGCTCCGACAGCGTCCCGGTCGGCACACCCATCCGTGCCGCATCGCGCCGCGCAAGGAACCCCTCTTGGAACACGTGCAAGGCCGAGGCGGCCGAGACGCGATCGACGTCCAGATTGCACGCGCTGATCACGACGGGCGACCAGAACTTGCGGACCGTCTCGTCCGATTGCCCCGCGCGGGCAAGGAACGCGCCGAACGTCTCGCCCTCGTGCCGGCCCCGATCCGCGCGGATGATCGCCCAACTGGCTCGCCCGATCGACGCGACCTCGCCCTTGGTCAGGAACCGCGCCCGCGCAAACGAGCCCGCATAGTGAGCCGGCGCCGGCAGCAGCCCCGGCTTGACGACCGAGCGCCGTCCCCCGGGCTCGATCCACGTCTGCGAGTCGTGCCACAGGATCCGATCGGCCGTCCCGACACGCTCGAGGAAGTCCATGTAGTTCGTGCAGCACCCGAGCACGACGTGCTGGCAGTTGTCCAACGCCTCGCCCGTGCGCGGGTCGATAAACGACGACGCTCGCCCGCCGAGCTTCTTCCGCGTCTCCAGCAACACCACCCGCAGGCCACGCTCGCTCAGGCGGATCGCGCACGCCATCCCCGCGATCCCACCACCCACGATCGCCGCGTCCCACTCGACCCCACTCATGCGCGCGCCAACCTCGAGCGCACGCTCGCAGTCACCGCGATCGTCGCCTTCCGCGCCGCTGCCAGGCGAACGCGCGGCCCGAGCGCGATCCGCGACGGCTCACGCTCGATCACCTCAAGCAGCCCCCGGTAGATCCGTGTCATCGCCCACAGCGTTGGGCGGCACGCCGGATCGATCATCTCTTCCAACCCCGCCGACGCCTCGTACTCGCTGCGCGCAACAGCACACGCCGAACGCACGAAACGCTCGCACGCCGCCGCGTCGCTCCACCGACGCAGCGCTTCCGCGCTCAGCCCCGCCGCATCGAACGACTCGCGCGAGACGTACACCCGTCGCGGCGTCTCGTCGTAGTCCTCCGCGAAGTCGCGGAGGATGTTGGTCCGCTGAAACCCCTGCCCCCGAGCGATCGCCTTCCGGGTGACCTCCTCCGGATCCACGCCCTCACGCACACCCCAGATCGCCACGCACGCCAGCCCGACGGTCGAGGCCACGCAATAGCAGTACCGGCGCAGCTCCTCCTCCGTCCCAAGCTCCACACCCCCGAGGTCCGTCTCGAGCCCCTCGAGCATGGACTCGAACAGCGCAGGATCGATCGGGTACGTCCGCACGGTCGCAGCAAACGCCGGCCAGAAGCCCCCGTAGGACTCGCCCGTGTCCCCCCCAAGCACCGCCTGGGTGCGAGTCCGGTGCTCGGCGAGCGCTGCACGACGGGCGGGTTCGTCACGCCCCGTGTCATCCGCCAGATCGTCGGCCAGACGCATCCACGCGTACAGCGAGTAGATCGCCCCGCGCTTCGGCTCAGGCGTCAGCTTCAGCCCGTAGTAGAAGTTCCGAGCCCGCGCGCGCACCACATCACGGCAGACCTCGAGCGACTCTCCCAGCACGCCGGGCGCAACACCCCCGAGTTCAAGCCCGACCTGCGTCGCCGCACCGCTCATGACGCACCCCCCGTCGCGGGACTCGGCTGCACGACCCTCGCCTTCTTCGCGCGGAGCAAGCCAACCCACGCGCGCCCCAACAACCGGGCCCGCGTGATTGTCCCAAGACGCGGACGCGACCACAAAGTCGTGCACCCGCCACGCTCCACACGATCCAACACCGCCTCGCCCCCTGCGCCCAGCAGCCAGACCACGTGCCCGATCCGAGGGCTCAGTCGTTCGGGCAGTTCACGCCCCGCCTCGAACATCTCGCGCGTCCGATCGACGAGCGGCCGCAGCGCACGGATGTACCGCAGCCGCGCCTCGAAGTCGTCACCGCGGTCCATCAGCCCACGCAGGTCATCCGCCGAGAGCCCCGTCTCGTCCGACGGCAGGTACACCCGGTCGCGCTCGAGGAGGTCGCGCCGCACATCCTGCCAGTGGTTGGTCAGTTGAAGGGCCGTGCAGATCGAGTCGCTCATGCGCACAAGTTCGGCGTTGGCCGGCTCATTGGGGTACCCACCCAAGTGCAGCACGATCCGCCCCACCGGGTCAGCGCTGAGGCGGCAATACCCGACAACCTCGTCCCAAGTCGAGTACCGCGTGACGGTCTGGTCCTGCTCGAACGCGCGGATCAGGTTGTCGAACGGCTCGATGGGCAGCCCGTGCTTGCGGGCGACCGGCTCGAGGGCCGCGAAGACCGGGTGGACACGAACGCCACCCCCATCGTCGGCGCTCCCGGCCCGCGCGAAGCACGCCTCGAGCTCCGTCCGCCACCAACCCAGCAGGCGCAGCGACTCCGCCCGCGACGCCTCGTCCGCGCCGATCTCGTCGCCGAGGTCATCAGCCCAGCGGCAGAACGCGTACACGGCAGCAAAGTCGTCTCGCAGATCAGGCGGGACAAGCCTCGTCAGCACCGAGAAGTTCTCGTAGTGCGATCGCGCAAGGGCCCGGGCGTACGCGACGCCCGCGCCACGCTCCACACCCTCACCACCCTCGGGACCGAACCGCGTCAGCAGTTCGGCCACCGGCGTTCTGGCGTCGATCGTTCCCATCCTTGATCCAAGCCTACGCCCCGCCCCCCCCCAAAGCCCCAAACACCAGCCCCCCGCCACCCGACCCCCTACGATTCGGACGTCACGGAAACCCCGAACCCCACGAGCGACCATGAGCGTCGACGCCACCCAATCAAACCCCCCTGCAGGAGGCCGGATCGCCCCCATGCGCATCCTCTTGGCCAACCCACGCGGCTTCTGCGCCGGCGTCCACATGGCGATCGACGTCGTCGACCAGATCCTCGACGTCTGCCCCGAGGACGACGTCTACGTCTACCACGAGATCGTCCACAACAAGCACGTCGTCGACCGCTTCAAGGACCGCGGCGTCACCTTCGTTGAGGACGTCAGCGAGGTCCCCGAAGGCAAGATCGTCGTCTTCAGCGCGCACGGCATCTCCCCAGCCGTCCGCGATGAGGCCAAGGCACGCAACCTCACGGCCGTAGACGCGACCTGCCCACTCGTCACCAAGGTCCACTCCGAGGCGATCCGCTACGCGCGACAGGACTACGACATGCTCCTCGTCGGCCACGCCGACCACCAGGAGGTCGTGGGCACGCGCGGCGAAGCCCCCGAGTCGATCCAGGTCGTCGAGACACCCAAGGACGTCTGGAACGTCCAGGTCCGCGACGAGGACCGCGTCGCGTACCTGACGCAAACGACGCTCTCGACGGACGATGCCGCGATCATCATCGCCGAGATCCGCAAGCGCTTCCCCAACGTGAAGGAGCCGCCGAGCTCCGACATCTGCTACGCGACGACGAACCGCCAGCAGGCGGTGCGCGCGATCGCGCCCGAGTGCGACCTGATCCTCGTCATCGGCAGCCAGAACTCGTCCAACTCCAAGCGCCTGACCGAGATCAGCCGCAACGTCGGCACGCCGGCGTTCCTGCTCGACGACGTCTCCGAGCTGCGCGATGACTGGTTCCCCGACGGCGCCGAGGAGTGCACCGTCCTCATCACCGCGGGCGCCAGCGCTCCCGAGGACCTCGTCGCCGAACTCTGCCGCACACTCATCGAACGCTACGGCGGCGAGATCGAGCAGCGAGACGTCTTCAACGAGGACGTCGAGTTCGGCCTCCCCGCAACGCTCAAACGCCTCATGCGCGAACGCGGCGTCGACCCCGACGGCCGCAAGATCCGCGTCGGCAACTACGACCTCACAGCCGAGAGCTACGGCGCCGTCCCGCTGACAGTCTCGGCGAAGGGTGTCGAGGCGTAAGGCTCTGTGGTCAATCCCCCGCCCCACGAGCGAACAATCCCTCGTGCACAACCCGTCCAACCACATCTTCGCCCATACCCCCGACACCCTGAAACAGTGGTGCTCGCGATGGGGCCTCAAGCCGTTCCGTGCCAAGCAGATCCTCGCCTGGGTCTACGAGAAGGGCGCCATCGACCCCGAGCAGATGACCGACCTCTCCAAGCGCGATCGAGAGACGCTCGCCAAGGAGATGACATTCCTCTCAGGGCCGGACGTCACCGTCAGCCGCGCCTCCGACGGCGTCCGCAAGATCCTCGTCCAGTGGGGCGACGCGGAGAAGCCCGCCGACAAGGACCGCGGCCTGCTCCCCCAACTCGTCCTCGACCCAGCCCGCCAGACCGAGTGCGTCATGATCCCCGCCGGCGGCACACCACTCGATGACAATGAGAGCGCCGAGCCCGGGCGCACCAGCCGCGAACGCTTCACGGCCTGCATCTCCAGCCAGGTCGGTTGCCCCGTCGGATGCCGCTTCTGCGCCTCCGGCCTCGGCGGGCTCGACGGCAACCTCTCAGCGGGACGAATCGTCGAACAAGTCTGGCGCCTCCAGCGCCTCATGTGCGACGAGTCCGGCGTCGCCTGGGGCGAGCCTGGTGGTCGGATCACGAACATCGTGTTCATGGGCATGGGCGAGCCGCTGGCAAACTTCAAGAGCGTCACACAGGCCGTGCGCACGATCGCCGCTCCCTGGGGCATGGGCATCGGCGCGCGCCGCATCACGATCAGTACCGTCGGCCTCCCCAAGGCAATCGAGCGCCTGGCCGACGAACTCGAGATCCCCGTGACGCTCGCGCTCTCGCTGCACGCGCCGACCGACGACCTCCGCCGCGAGCTGATCCCCTGGGCGGAGTACACCTCCGTCGAGGAACTCCTCGGCGCCTGCGAGAAGTGGTTCAAGAAGACCGGACGCGAGATCACGCTCGAGTACATCCTCCTCGGCGGCATCAACGACCAGCCCGAGCACGCCCAACGCCTCGCGAGTGTCGCCTCTCGTCTGCGCGCCAACATCAACCTCATCCGCTACAACGAGGTCGACGGCCTCCCCTACAAGCGTCCCCAGGGCGCGGACGTGCGTGCGTTCCAGGAGATCCTGGTCGGCAAGGGCCTCAACGCCCACATCCGCGCAAGCCGTGGGCGTGACATCGCAGCCGCCTGCGGGCAGCTCCGCCACGAGAAGGCCGCGACGGCGTGATCGCAACCCTCGCCACGTTCGCCGAGCAGCGCGCCTCGCGGGCATCGTTCGAGCTCTTCACACACGAGCACATCCTCATCAGCACCGCCTTCGTCGCCTGGATCGCCGGCGTCCTGCTGTTCGCCCACCGGCTCAAGCGCAAGAGAAAGGAGCCGGCGTTCCGCCGACTCCTCGCCATCGCGGGCACGCTCTTCGTCATCGCCTACAACGTCTTCTGGCTGTGTCCGATGAACTTCGACGCCGCGGCGTCGCTGCCCATCCACATCTGCGACGTCGCGATCCTCTTCTCCGGCGTCGCGCTCTGGACGAACTGGCGTCTCTTCTGGTCGCTGACGTACTTCCTCGGCATCGCCCTCTCGACGCAGGCCTTCGCGACGCCGACCGAACTCGCCGGCCCAGGCTCGCCCTACTTCTGGGCCTTCTGGATCGCGCACACGCAGATCGTCGGCGTCGCGCTCTACCTCCCGGTCATCCTCGACTACCGCCCGACGTGGGTCGACCTCGTGGAGGTCCTCGCGCTTGGCATCACCTACACCGGCGCGATGTTCATCCTCAACGCGAGCTACGGGTGGGATTACGCGTTCGTCGGACCGAACGAGGACCCGCCGGGCGTCGTTGCACTCCTCGGCGAGTGGCCGCTCCGCGCGCTGTGGGTTGTTCTCCTGGCGTCGCTGGCCTGCACGCTCGCCTGGCTGCCCTGGGCGATCGCCCGTCGTCTGGGTGGCTCACCCCCCGAGCCCGACAGCAAAGCCCCGTAGACTCTGCCCCGATGGTCCTCGCCTGCCTCGCACTCATCCCGGTCGCGTTCGTGATCGCCCTCCCGGCGGCACTCCTCATCGAACGCCTCAGCCACCGCGTCGGCGCGATGGACACCGAGGCCATCGCCGGACAGGTCAAGGCCGACACGCGTCGCATCCCGAACACCGGCGGGATCGCCATCTTCCTCGGGATCGCGCTCCCCTTGGCGGCCGGGCTCATCGCGATCGTCGCACTCCCCTCCGACATGCTGACCTCGCTCGTCCCGTCGCTCGCCGATTACACGGACGAACTCGCGGCCGCCGCCCCTCGCGCCGGTGTGCTCCTCGGGGCCGTCACCATCCTGCACCTGCTCGGGCTCATCGACGACCGCCGACCCCTCGGCGCGATGCCCAAGCTCGCCATCATGCTGGGCGTCGCCCTCGGCGCGGCCTGGCTGACAGACACGCGCCTGCTCACGCTCCTCGACGGGCGCATGGGCGGAATCTGGGCCAGCCTCCTCCTGACCACCGCATGGATCGTCGTCGTCACCAACGCCATGAACTTCATGGACAACATGGACGGCCTCAGCTCCGGCGTCGCCATCATCGCCGGCTCCTTCTTCATGGCGGCCGCGCTGATCAACAACCAGTGGTTCGTCGGCGCGGCACTCGCCCTGCTCGTCGGCGCAACCCTCGGCTTCTGGACCCGCAACTTCCCGTTCACATCGCGCGGCGCCAAGCTCTTCATGGGCGACGGCGGCTCCCTCGTCCTCGGCTTCCTGCTCGCATTCCTCACCGTGCGCACGACCTACGCACCCATCACCGACGATCTGACGCTCGCCAACGGAAGCGGCTTGGGCGGGGGGTGGTACGCGGTCTTCATGCCGCTGGTGGTCCTCGCGGTGCCGCTGTACGACTTCACGAGCGTGACGCTGATCCGCCTGAGCCAGGGCAAGAGCCCCTTCGTGGGCGACCTCCAACACTTCTCGCACCGCCTCGTCAGACGCGGGCTGACCAAGCGCACCGGGGTCCTGGTGATCTATGCCGTAACAGGTGTCACCGCGATCGGTGGGGTCTCGCTCGGCTCCCTCCAGGCTTGGCAGGCCGCGCTGGTCGGCGTGCAGACGCTGCTCGTCGTCGCGCTGATCGCGCTGCTCGAGTTCACGACCGCCAAGGGAGCCGACGCGTGAGCACCGACGCGGCGTCACCAACACTCGCAGACCCGACGCCCCCTGCGGCACAGTCGCTCGCTCGCGCCGGCGCCGGTGCGATCCTGATCGGCGCGATCGTCCGCGCCACCAGCGAGTACACGCCACTCCCCCACTGGGACCCGATCCCCCCCACAGCCCTGCACATCGACGGTCTGCCCGTCCCCCTGGGCACATTGACCCCGATGACAAGCGTGGCAGTCGACGCGCTCATCTTGCTCGGCAGCGCCCTGGTCTTCGCGGCCCTGATGCTCGCCCGCAAACGCCCGAGCCGCCTCGCGCTCGCGCTGGCCGCGCCCGGCATAGCCGGCGTCGTGCTGCACCTATGGGCCCTCGGCGACGCCGAACTCAGTGACCTCGTCATCGGGTGCGCATGGATGGCGGGCATCACCGGCGCCGTGGCACTCGCGCACGCGGGATCGCTCGATCCACCCCTGCGCCGGGTGCTGCTCGCGCTCATACTCGGGTTCCCGGCACTCCTGGTCGTGCAGGGCGCGTACCAGGTCCTCATCGAGCACCCACGCCTCGTCGCGGACTTCACCGCCAACAAGGACGAACGCCTACTCGCACGGGGCCTCCCGCCAGGCTCGCCCGGCGCGCGAGCGTTCGAGCGTCGCCTGCTCCAGCCAGACCCGACCGGCTGGTTCGCGCTCTCGAACGTCTACGCCTCGTTCGTCGCGGCCGCGCTGATCCCGCTCTTCTACCTTGCGCTTCGCCGAACCAACAGCGAAGGAGACGGACAGCGTGGCTGGGGCATCGAACGTCTCGCACCCGGCCTCCTCGCGATCGGCTGCTGCGCGATGCTCATCGTCTCCGGCTCTAAGGGTGCTCCGGGCGCGCTGCTCGTCGCAATCCTCGGCTTCGGCGCCCTCTACGCCTCGCGCACCGGCATCCTCGGCGGGCTCCCGGGCGCCATCCAGCGCCACTCCGTGCCCATCGTCACGGCCGGCGTGATCGGGCTCCCGCTCCTGGGCATCCTGGCGCGCGGACTGATCGGCGAGGGGATCGGCGAACTCAGCCTGCTCTTCCGCGCGTTCTACGCCGAAACCGCATTCCGCATCTTCCTCGACAACCCGCTCCTCGGCGTCGGTCCAGACGGCTTCAAGGAGGCGTACACACTCGCCAAGCCGCCGATCTCGCCGGAGGAGGTCGCCAGCCCGCACTCGATCTTCTTCGACTGGGGCGCAACGCTCGGCCTGCTCGGCCTCGCCTGGTGCGCACTCTGGACACTCGTCGTCTGGCGCATCGCGGGCAACGCAGCAGACGCCAAGCCCGCGGAACGCGACGAGACTCCGGCCCCCGCCGACGACACCACCGAGAAGAAGCTGGCCCTGCTCCTGCTCGCACTCTCCACGCTCGGCGCCCTCTTCCTCGCGCGCGACGCGATCCTGCCCGAGCCAGTCGGCGCACGACTCCTCGGCGTCGTCGCCTGGGGCGCCGTCAGCCTGCTCATCCTCCCCACCCTCCGCGACGCGCTCGCTCTACGCGTCGCCGGGGCCGGCTTCGCCCTCGTATTGGCCGCGCACGCGCAGATCGAGGTCACGCCGACCTTCCTCCCGTCGGCCGCCCTCTTCCTCGCAGCCTTCGGCGTCATCGCCTCGGTGCGACTTGCGTCCGGTGGACGCGCGTGGTCCGGCGCGAGCACGATCGCGACGCTCGCCCTCGTCGGGGTGGTCGCCATGCTCGCCGTACTCCCGGCGCAGCGCTGGCAATCCGACCTCGAACGCGCCGCCACGATCGCGGCCGCGAAGACCGACCTCGTCGAGCGCACCCTCACCATGTCCGACCCCCGCACGCCCCCGCGCGACCGGAGGCTGATCGCAGGCGAGATCGCCGAGACCATCGGCGTCGACCCCGCGACGCCCCAGGAGCGCCTCGTCGAACTGGTCCGGGAGGTCACACTCCGCACGACGCTCGACGGCACCGCCGCCCTCGATGAAGCGGCCGCCCCCCTTGCCGACTGGCGGACCTGGCGAGCGAGCTCCAACCTGGCGATGGCCGGCGCAGCCGCCCTCCGCGCCCTCGGCTCCGAGCCGAACGACCTACTCCCACTCCTCGACGAAGCCCTTCGCCTCGCCACGCTCGCAGCCGACGCCCGCCCAGACGCGGCCCCCGCCCAGCAGAACCTCGCCAACGTCCTCCTCGCCCGTGCCGAACTGCTGGACTCCGAGGCCCAGCGACGCCTCGCCGCCGAGGCCTTCGAGGGCGTCCTCCCGCTCGACCCGAGCGCCCTGTCGGCGGCCATCCGAGCCTCCGATCTGTGGGCCGAGATCGGCGAGGACGACCGGGCCCGGGCGATGGCCCGAAGGGCCCTCGAGATCGACGAGCTGATGCGTCTGGACCGCGAGGTCAGGGGCCTGACGCGGGACGAACGGACACGTGCCCAGCGCCGCGTAACGCCTTGACCGGCGGATCCCGGGGTCTAGACTTTCGCCCGGAACAGGTTGGTTCGCCGCCTGACTTTCCGCGCCTGCCCAGAGATCTGGGCGGGTGTCAATTCCGCATTGCAGCCTTTCGCGACGCTCCGCAGGAGGTACTCCAGTGGACGAAGACGACGACGAAGGCTCGCCGGACTGATCGCCAGCGTCCCGCGAGCCGATCCCTTCGGTAGACGAGCCCAGCGCTCACGCGGGACCCGGCCTCTCGGGGGGACCATCAAGCACCATCGGTCGCACGCTCGCGGCCGCCAACGCCTCCGCCGATCGCATCAGCGACCGTCGGCGGATCTGACCGACCATCGACCGCCCCACGCAGGGCGTTCACACGACGAAACAGAGACAAGACGAACAAGGCGCCCAGGCGGGCGTCGACTCACACCGACAGCGAGACCGACCATGGCCATTGACCTCAAGCACACCAGAAACATCGGCATTGCCGCTCATATCGACGCCGGCAAGACCACCGTCACCGAGCGCATCCTGTACTACACGGGCAAGAACTACAAGCTCGGTGAGGTGCACGAGGGCACCGCGACCATGGACTTCCTCAAGGAAGAGCAGGAGCGCGGCATCACCATCCAGTCGGCCGCCACAACCTGCCCCTGGGAGCACAAGGGCACCGACTACCGCATCAACCTCATCGACACCCCCGGACACGTTGACTTCACCATCGAGGTCGAGCGCTCCCTGCGCGTCCTCGATGGCGCCGTCGCCGTGTTCGACGGCAAGGAGGGCGTCGAGGCCCAGTCCGAGACCGTCTGGCGTCAGGCCGACCGCTACAACGTCCCCCGCATCTGCTTCATCAACAAGATGGACAAGCTCGGCGCGAACTTCGAGTTCTCCTTCGAGACCATCAAGACGCGCCTGGGCGCAAACCCCATCGCCGTCCAGTACCCCATCGGCTCCGGCAACGACCTCCAGGGCATCATCGACCTGCTCGAGATGAAGGCCTTCTACTTCGACGCCGACGAGAAGGGCGCCGTCGTCACCGAGAAGGAGATCCCCGAGGACTACGCCGACAAGGCCGCCGAGTGGCACCACAAGCTCGTCGAGACCGCCGTTGAGCTCAACGACGACCTCATGGAGCGCTACCTCGAGGACGAGTCCACCATCACCGCCGCCGAGATCCGTGCCGCCCTCCGTGTCGGCACCCTCGAGTTCAAGTGCTGCCCCGTCTTCTGCGGCTCCGCCCTGAAGAACATCGGCGTCCAGCGCCTCATCGACGGCGTCATCGACTACCTCCCCTGCCCGACCGAGGTCCCGGAGATCACCGGCACCCACCCGCGCGACAAGGAGAAGAAGCTCGTCCGCGCACACAGCGAGGACGCTCCCTTCTCCGGCCTGGTCTTCAAGGTCGTCTCCGACACCCACGGCGACCTGACCTACGTCCGCGTCTACTCCGGCAAGCTCGTCAAGGGCACCCGCGTGCTCAACCCCGGCAACGGGCGTCGTGAGATCGCCTCGCGCATCTTCGAGATGCACGCCAAGGACCGCCAGCCCCTCGACGAGGCCGGCGCCGGTTCCATCGTGGCGGTCGTCGGCATCAAGGACTCGATCACCGGCGACACGCTCTGCGACGCCGATGACCCGATCATCCTCGAGCGCATGGACTTCCCCGAGCCCGTCATCACCATGTCCATCGAGCCGGAGACCTCCGACGACAAGCGCAAGCTCTCCGAGGGCCTGACCACCATCCGGCGCGAGGACCCCTCCTTCCGCTCCGAATACAACGACGAGACCGGCGAGACCATCATCGCCGGCATGGGCGAGCTCCACCTCGAGATCATCAAGAACAAGCTCCTCAACGACATGAAGATCAACGTCCGCGTCGGCAAGCCGCGCGTGTCGTACCGCGAGACCATCCGCGGCTCCGCCGAGAAGGTCCGCGGGCTCTTCAAGAAGCAGACCGGTGGCCGCGGTCAGTTCGGTGACTGCATCATCAACATCGCCCCCTTCACCAAGGAGGAGGCCGAGGCCGCGGAGCTGAACTTCAAGGAGAACGTCGCCTTCGAGAACAAGATCGTCGGCGGCGCCATCCCCAAGGAGTTCATCCCCTCCGTCGAGGCCGGCGTCCGCCAGACCGCCCTCTCCGGCGTCAGCGCGGGCTACCCCCTGATCAACATCAAGGTCGATCTCATCGACGGCTCGTCCCACGCGGTCGACTCATCCCAGGTCGCCTTCGAGCAGGCCGCTCGCCTCGCACTCCGCGAGGCCGTCGGGCGTGCCGGCTCCGTGCTCCTCGAGCCGGTGATGAAGGTCGTGATCACCACCCCCGAGGACTACCTCGGCGCCGTGACCGGCGACATCTCCTCCCGTCGCGGGATGATCCAGGACACCGACGATCGCGGCATGGTCAAGATGATCACCTGCGATGTCCCCCTCTCCGAGATGTTCGGCTACACCACCGTCCTCCGCGGGCTGACCCAGGGCCGTGCGGCCTCCTCGATGGAGTTCAAGGAGTACCGCGAGATGCCCGCCAACCTCGCCAAGGAGGTCCTGGCCGCCGGAGCCTAAGACCCGACGCCAACGACCGAGACCGATCGCTTCCAACGCCGCCCGGCCTTCGCCGGGCGGCGTTTTTCGTGCGCCCCCGAGCCCGTCCCCCCCGACCCGGGCCGACAAGCCCGGACGATCGCGCCGTTGAGAATGAAGATCGTGTTGTCCACGCGCAGGGAGGGGTTTACGCTCTGACCCGTGGCGGACGCGATCGCGCTTCCGCCCGTCCAGGAGACCGCCAGATGCCGGACCGTTATCGCACCGTCTTGCTCTTCGGCGCCCCCGGCGCAGGCAAGGGCACCCAGGGCAAGATCCTCGGGCAGATCCCCGGCTTCTACCACCTCTCCTGCGGCGAGGTCTTCCGCACGCTCGACATCAACTCCGACCTCGGCAAGACCTTCTACGAGTACTCCTCGCGCGGCGAGCTCGTCCCCGACGAGATCACCGTCGCCATGTGGAAAGAGAACATCCACGCCCAGACGATCCTGTCCCTCTACAAGCCGGGCGTGGACCTCCTGGTCCTCGACGGGATCCCCCGCAACCCGCATCAAGCGGAGCTGATGAAGCAGCACATCGACGTGCTCGAGGTCATCCACCTCGTCTGCAAGGACAAGGACGCGATGATCACGCGCCTGCGCCGGCGCGCCCTCAAGGAGAACCGCGCCGACGACGCCAAGATCGACGTCATCGAGCGACGCTGGAAGGTCTACGAGGACGAGACCTTCCCGGTCCTGGACTGCTACGACCCCAACATCATCAAGGAAGTCGACGCGATCGGCTCCCCCGGGGCCGTCCTCCAACACACACTCGAGGTCGTCGTCCCGGTCCAGGAAGAGCACTTCGCCAACTCATTGGCGTAACTCCCATCCCAGGGCACACCAAGACCGATCCGTGCAAGAAAACACGGATGGCCAAGCCATCCGTGTCGTGCGATACCGGTTGCCTCGTGATGCGCCGACCCGCTACATCACCGACCCGAGCCCCATGCACCGACGCCAGGTGCTGATCTGGCCAAGGTGCATCATCGTGTGGCTCAGCGCCATGAACGCGGCCAGCTGACCGACCGTCGGGAACATGTCCTTGAGTCCCTCGATGGGTGTCTCCTTCCCGAAGACCTCATCGCTGACCTCGGGCAGGCGCGAGATCAGGTGCTTGTGGCCCGCGAAGAAGTGGTTCGTGATCTGCTCCATCGGCGGGTAGACGGTGCCACCGGGATCGTCCTGGCACGTCGCCTTGGGGCTGAAGAGCTCGTCGAATCCCTCGGGGTTCTTGGCGGGCCCGGGGTCCATGCCCATCGCCTCGAGCATCGTGGCCGGGTAGAGCGAGAGGTGCCCCATGATGAACGCAGGGTGGCTGGCGTCGGCCTCGCCCCCCTCGCACGTACGCGCACGCTTCGTCGCCATCTCCTGTGTGATGCCCTCGAGGACCTTCTCCGCGTACCAAAGAGACGCCCCGGCCGGACCTGCAAGCGTCGTTCCGATGTGACCCATGTCTGCACTCCTTCAACGGTGACCCACGAGTGACCGAGCGACTGTACCCGCCCCGCCCGCGTTGCACGTGCAAACGCCGATCGATCCCCGGTCCTTCCCGCGAAACGCCCCTATGTGCCCACAATCTGCGCGTACACCGACCGCGCACGCGAGACGTCCGTCGTCCCGTGCACGATCGCCCGCCCGTCCCGGAACAGCGTGATCCCCTGCCCCTTCTCGGGCAGGTCCGTCCGCACGGCAAAGTCGTTGGCCACGACGCGTGCCCCCTCGATCGCGCTCAGCCGCTCGGCCAAGGCCGCAAGGTCGACCCGGGCCTCCGATTCGGGCAACAACTGCACGGAGCCAGTCGCACAGATGGACGTCGCACGCTCCTCGCGCGTGCCGTCGAGGTACTCGAACGCGTGCGCGCCGCAGCACGGACACCCCGGATCCGGTTCACCGAGCCGCACGCGCTGACGCTTGTTGTCCCAAGCATCGAACGCCAGCAGCGTGCCCGACAGCGAGTCGGTGTTGCCCGAGAGGACCTTCAGAGCATCGACCGCCTGCGCCCCCGCGACGATCCCCACGACCGGCCCCAGCACGCCCGCGCTCTCACACGTCGGCATCGAACCGGGCGACGGCGGCTCCGGCGCCACACAGCGCAGGCAGGGCGTCCGACCCGGCACGATCGTCATCGACGTCGCGCCGGTCCCAACGACCCCGGCGTACACCAACGGGATCCCGTGCTTCACCGCAAGATCGTTCAGCAGGTAGCGCAGCGCGAAGTTGTCGCTCCCGTCGAGGATCACCTCCGGCGACGGGCCG
>JANQQG010000139.1 GCA_028285065.1 Phycisphaerales bacterium | reverse complement strand
CTCGAGGCCTTCCAGATGGTGGCGGGCGTGCAGACGCCCTCGGGGCTGGTTGAGGGCGAGGGCGGGGCGGGGGGGTTCGTGGTCTTCCACCCGCGACGTGGACGGATGGCTGTCGTGCGCCCGGGGCGTCGGTCGTTCGAGCTCGTGTCGGGAACGTTCGCGGCGTGCGGGGTGCCCACCAGTGCCGGGGGCGGGTGGTTGGCGACACGTGGGTCGGGGTTGCTGTACGTCCCCCCGGAAGGCGGTACGGAGGGGGCAGAACTCACCGATACCCCGTTCGTGGGGAGACTTACGACGCGATCCCCCAGACCTTGGGTGCTTCTGGGGCCGCCGCAAGAGGGGGAGTCCGAGGGCGTCGGTGTGGTCCTGTTGGGGCTTGGAACTGGGGAGTCTGCGGGCCGCGCGTCCGAGAATGGGTCGGATTTCTGACTCGTAAACCCCTGTCTAGCAGTGGTTTAGCTCTTCGTACCAAAATTGGGGGTCAAACCGTGATCTTTTCGGTGATGACCTTGACACCCCCACAGGGTCGAGGTATCTTCTCATCGGTCGTTGGACCGGGTCTCTCTCAAGACCCTGATTAGCGTGCTCTCAACCAAGTCTCTCACTGCCCCTGAAGAGTGGAAGGAGTTCTCTCGTGAAGAACGTTATTGGTGTCCTTGCGGCCACCGGTCTGTGCGCCGGTGTTGCCTCTGCGGGCGATATCGAAACCCGCTTCGTGATCTCGGACGACACAGGTGCCGTCCTTGCCATGTCCGGTGATCCGGATCTGGTGGTCGCCCCCGGCACCTCCGGGACCCTGTTCATCTCGTTCCAGGCCACGACCAACGCCCCCGAGGGCCTCGGCTTCGCCGCGATCCGCGGTTCGCTGAACGTCGGTGGCCTCGGCGCTGGTGACTCGACCGACAACGCCGCCCTCGCCTTTGGTGGCGCCGGCGCTGTCGACCTGAGCCAGCCCTTCGCGGCTGCCCAGCTCTCCGTCCTTTCCCAGCCTCCCGGCCCGGCGGACCCCGCCACCAACGGCCAGGGCGTCTTCATCGACATCGTGACTTTCGAGTTCACGTACGATGCCCAGGACGGTGAGGTGTTCACGTTCGACTACGACCCCACGAACACCCCGCAGGGTCAGCCGGACGCTCTGATCATCACGGCGTGGAACCAGCAGCCTGGCCCGCCCCTGATCCCGCCGGACTTCTTCCTGTTCTCCCCGACGACCCGTCAGGGGAACGCGAACGCCAGCCGGATCCAGATCATCACCCCCGCTCCGTCGGCCCTCGCGGCCATCGGCCTGGGCGGTCTGGTCGCCAGCCGTCGTCGCCGCTGAGTTTCCGCAGCGACTGACAGACTGATCTTTTCACAGCGGGCTTCCCTCGGGAGGCCCGCTGTTTTTTGCGCCCGTTGTTCGGGGTTTGCTGGTGCTGGGCCCCGATTGTTGGGGTTTTTTTGCACCAACGTGAGAGGAGTTTGGACTGGGAGGGTTGCACCGGTCGCGAGTTGCCCGTACTCTACACCCGCTTCTGGCGAAGGAAGCTCTGGAAGAGAGATCTCGAAAGAGAGACAACACACTCGTCTGTCATCCTTTCACTTCGAGGAGAGAGAGAACATGAAGAAGGCTATCGCTCTGTTTGCGGTCGCAGGTCTGGCCGGTGTGGCCCAGGCCGGTGACATTGAGACCCGTTTCCTTGTCTTCGACAGCACCGGCGCCGACGTCACGGCGAACGCTGACGACCTCGAGGCCGGCGATTACACCATCGTCCTCCAGGCCCAGGGCCCCGCTCCGCTCGGCTTCGCTGCCGTTCGCGGTACCGTTGACAACGTCGACGGCGCTGCCACCGCTGGCGGCACCATCAACTTCGGTTCCGGCGCGTACAACGTCGGCGACGCCTTCAGCGCCGCCACGCTGTCCACCGTCTCCCTGGACTCGAACACTGGCGGCTCCGGCCCCCAGAACGACGGCCCGGGCGTGAACTTCTTCCCGAACGCCGCCCTGTACCCGCCGGCCTTCGGCGCTGGCGCGTGGACCGACATCCTCACCTTCGATGTCGCGTTCGACGGCACCTCCGCCACCTTCGCGTACGACCCCACGTCGACTCCGCAGAACACCCCCGCTGGTCTGCTGATCACCGACTGGTCGCAGCAGCCTGGCCCGCCCATCCTGGTGAACCCGTTCGCCAACGGCAGCGACTTCGCTCTGTGGTCCCCGACCACGGTCACGGGTGGCTCCAACGCCTCCTCGATCACCCTCGCCCCGGCCCCCGGCGCTCTCGCGCTGATCGGCCTCGGCGGTCTGGTCGCCGGTCGTCGTCGCCGCTAATCCAGCGACTCGACCTGATCTGATTGCAGATCATCACAGGGGCTCCCCTCGCGGGAGCCCCTGTTCTTTTTTGTCCCCCTCGGGCGCTCTCCTTCGCGGGAGCCCTGATCTCTCCTTGGTCCTCGCGGCGCGCGAACTCGCGGGCGGGCGCGGGCGCCGCCCGGGATCGCCTAGCGCGTGTAGAGAGGGATGCCTGGGTCGATCGATTGCGCCCAGATGTCGATCCCGCCGGCGAGTGACCAGGCACGCTCGATGCCCTCGCTGCGCAGCATGGCCGCCCCTTGCACGGATCGGATCCCGTGGTGGCAGTAGACGACGACGTCGGTCGCGCCCCTCGCCTCGGCCTCGTCCGCGATCACGTCCGCCTCGTCAACGAAGCGCCCGAGCGGGACGTGGATCGCGCCCTCGAGGCGGTTGATCGCCCACTCGTCGTCCTCGCGGCAGTCGACGAGCAGGATGGTCGTCGGCTCGTCGCGCAGGCGGGCCGCGATCGGCGCGGGTGCGACCTCCCACTGCGGCTTGAAGCGATAGCGGTGGGGGAGCCCGCGCTCATCGAATGCGTCAGGCGCGGGGCTCACGGCTGGTTCTGATCATCCTCGTCCTCGCCCGGGAGCGGGTCGTAGGGCGGGCTGATCTGCAGCTCGGGCGGCAGGTCGGTCTGCGGCAGGAGCGTGACGGGTTCGCGCGGCGTGTGCGGGCGGTGGTCGATCCGCTCGTAGGGGTAGGCGGGCGCGTGCCCGTTCGCGCCGCTCAGTCCGGCGTCGAGCCAGCGGAACGGCGCCAGGGCGAGATCCAGGCCTGCGCCGATGTAGGCGAGTGGGCCCTCGAGGGCCTGCTGCTCGCGGCTCTCGCGCGCGTGGTCGCGCGTCTCGGGCTCGAGCGCGTTGTCGCGGCTGGGGTACTGCCCACGCTGCGAGGCGGTCTGCGACGGGGTCGCGATCGGCGCGCGGATGTTCGTGTAGGTGCGCACGTTCGTCGCGGGCACCAGCAGCGAACGCTGGGTCCACCCCGAGCGGTCCAGTGCGACGCCCTCGGGCGCCGGCGCGGCCGCAGCATCGGGGCCCTCCGCGTCGATCGCGAAGGCGGGCAGTGTCAGCCCGTCATCGAGCGATAGGTCGGTGCGGGTGGAGCCGGCACAGCCGACGCCGACGAGGAGTGCGCTCACGCTGAGGGCCGCGAAAGCGGATCGATGGGTCCAACGGGGCTGTCGGTCGCGGGTGGTGGTGGGCATCGGTCAAGGATACGCCCCGTCGGCGTCGTCCTGCAGGACGCGTGTGATTGCGGCGTGGCAGACGTCCGCCTCGAAGCCCCGGCGAGCGAGGACGCCGTACAGACGGCGCTTGGCGACCTCCGGAGCGAGGGTCCGCATCGCCCTGAGGCGCTTGGTCGCGATCGCGACGGCATCCTCGACAGGGTCACGAGAGGCGAGCGCGTCGCGGACCGCCGAACCCGCGGTGTCGGGATCAACACCGCCTTGGCGGAGGCGCGATTCGAGCAGGACCCGTCCGGCCGGCTTGGCATGCAGGGTCCGGTGCAGGATCGCCTCGGCGGCGGCGCGTTCGTCCAGCAGACCGATCCGGACGGCGTAGTCCGCGGCGTCCTCGGCGTGTGCCGCGTCGTGCCCGCGCCTGCGGAGGCGTTCGATGAGCGCACGTCTGGCCAGAGGTCGGCGCGAGAGGATGGCCCGCGCGAGCGTGCGCGCATTCGAGCACTGCTGGGCGTCGGCGAGGCTCTGGGCGAGCTCATCCGTCCAGGGTGCGCCGGTGGCGAGTGGGAGATGGTCGAGCAGTTCCGCATCGCAGCAGGCGGCGCGCTTGCGCCCGACGCGGACGACGAGCTGTCCCGGACGCCTCGGGTCGGGGCTGATGCTGGTGACCTCCGCGCCGGCGTCGGTGGGGATGGCCAGTGGGTCGGGGCCGCGAGGCTTTGAGGGTTGCTTCTTCATCGTGGTCAGCGCGGCAGCGACTCCCGGAGAGCCTCGAGTTCACCACGCGCCTTGGCGTCGCCGGCGCGCCCCGCGGCCTGGAGGCCCGCGTCGAGCACGGCGTCCGCATCGTCGGTGCGTCCGAGGGTGATCAGGCTCGCGGCCTTGTGGTAGTAGCAGTACGCGTCGTCCGGGGTGACCCCGATGGCTCGGTCGTAGAAGCCAAGGGCCTGGTCGTGGTCGCCGGCCTTGGCGTGCTCCTGAGCGATCGCGTAGAGCACGAACGCGTCGTCCGGGTCGAGTTGAAGGAGCTTCTCGAGCTGGTCAAGACGGGGCATGCGGGCTCCTCGCGTGGCGACCGAGCGGGGCGTTCGACCCGCCTCGGGGTCCTATCCTACTGGCCCAAACGGGGAGGCTGGGGGTGCCCGGGGCGGGGCCGGTGGGTGGACACATACTCGATTCGGCTCGAGCCGATGGATGGAGGCGGCATGCACGGCGTGAAGAAGGTGGCGGTTGTCGGAGCGGGGCAGATGGGCGGCGGGATCGCCCAGATCTCCGCGGTCAGCGGGTTCGAGACGACGGTCTTCGACCTCTCGTCCGACCAGATCGCGCGCTGCCAGAAGACGCACGACAAGCTGCTGAGCCGGGCCGTCGAGAAGGAGCGGATGACCCGCGCAGAGATGGAGGCCGCGACCAGTCGCCTGACCTATGTCACCGACATGCACTTCCTCTCAGAGGCCGACATCGTCATCGAAGCGGTCGTCGAGGACGCGGGCGTGAAGAAGGAGATCTTCACCAAGCTCGCCCCGATGTTCACGGGCGATCAGATCCTCGCGACCAACACCAGTTCGATCTCGATCACGGAGATCGCGGCCAGCGTCGGCGATGCGGCCGCCCGGTTCATCGGGATGCACTTCTTCTACCCGGTGCCCGTGATGAAGCTGGTCGAGGTGATCAACGGGCTCTCGACGAGCGAAGAGACGACCAGGCGGACGATCGCGCTTGCCGAGGCGATGGGCAAGGTCGCGCTCCCGGCCAACGACCGCGCCGGGTTCGTTTCCAACCGCGTGTTGATGCCGATGATCAACGAGGCGTTCTACGCGTGGATGGAGGGCGTCGCCGAGCCCGAGGACATCGACGGGATCATGAAGCTCGGGTGCAACTTCCCGATGGGACCGTTGCGTCTTGCGGACTTCATCGGCCTGGACACCTGCGCGCACATCATGGACGTGCTGGCCGAGGGGCTCAACTCCGACCGCTACCGCCCCTGCCCGCTGCTGCGTCAGTTGGTGACGGCCGGGCGTCTTGGTGACAAGACGGGGCACGGGGTTTACGAGTCGGCAAAGTAAGGTGCGCTTCGCAGTGGGGGTTCATGGACCTCGCGTTCCTTCTGCTCGGGGTGGCGATGGCAGGGGCGGTCGGCGCGGGGCTGCGCCGGACTGAGTCGCGCGATGACATCGGAACCTCTCCGGGCTCCCATCGGTATCGCACTGGCGAACGCTCAGGGCGCCGGGGCAGTGGGGCGGCACCGAGGTGACCGATGTCGACCGAGCACACGCAACCGGCCGGGCGATCGAACTGGCGGAGGGGCTGCCTTGTTGTCCTCCTGCTTGGTGCGCTCGTACTCGGGTACATCGGATGGGAGATCCGTTGGGCCTTGACGGCCAAGCCGGGCTCGGCGATCGACTACTGGCAGCAGATGGCCGACGCGATCGATGCCGCTCAGCCCGGCACGGTCGAGGGGTATTGGGAGGCCTTCGGGGATGCGAGCGCGACCCTGGACAAGGTCACCGCTGACTTCATCGAGCAGTACGGCGAGTTCCCGCCGGTCGCGTGGGACGAGACGATGGCCCAGTGGCCGTTCGATCTCGAGGTGCTGCGGCCGGGCTTCTTCGAGGGGAGCGAGGTCGACGAGGCGACGCGCGACCAGATCGTTGCCCGCGCGCTCGAGGCGATGGCCGCATTGGACGAAGCGGGGTACTTCCGGGCGCTCGGGCCGATCAAGGCAGCCACGTACGCGCCGATACCGCTCAACGGCGGCCCGCGACTGTCGGGCATCCTGCTTCCTCATCTGGCCGAGTCGCGTCGCCTGGCGCGCACGCAAGCCTCGCGGATGTGGACGGGTGCTCGGGCGGGTGACGTCGATGCGGTCGTTGATGCGTTCGAGCTCAATGAGTCCTTGGCGCGTGCCGATTCGCACCAGCCGATCCTGATCTGTGCGCTCGTCGGGAATGCGGTGGCGGCATTGAACTGTGGGACGGTCGTCGATCTGCTGGAGGCGGGGCTTCTGGATGAGGCGATGTGCCGCGGGATCCTCGACGTGTTCGATCGTCAGCCACTCGGGGACACCGCGGCATCGATGAAGGGTGAGCGTCTGTTCGTGCTCGACGTCATCCAGGCGACGCACACGGACAATGGCAACGGGGGCGGGCGGTTCCTGCCGCACGCGTTCGAGGAGGAGTTCGCGATGCTGGCTGGTGGGTGGGGTGCCTCAGGGATCGACTGGGTGCCGGACCACGAGATCGGGAACCTCGCGACCTTCGTGTTCCCGTCGAGGCAAGAGACGACCGAGCTCGCCAACGAGTTGTACGCCGACATGGAGCGCGCCCTGTCGCTTGGCGAGGTTGAGCGAGCAGGTATCGAGGGAGAACTCGAGGAGCGCATCACGTCGATGGGGTGGCGGCATCCGATCCCAGCGCTGATGGTCCCGGCGATCGGGCGAGCGGGCGCCGGAGTTGATCGGATCCTCGAGCAACGAGCCGCGACGCAGATCATGCTCGCGATCGAGATCCACAAGCGCCGGACCGGTTCGCTCCCGGCGTCGCTCGACGAACTCGCCTCTATCCTCGGCGAGGTTCCGGTCAACCCGAGAACCGGCAAGGCGTTCCCGTACCGAGTGCTGGCAGAGGGTGAGGCGGCGCCCGACGTGGGCAAGTGGCATCGTGTGTTCGGCGGGTACGTACTCGACGGCGAGACGCCCGCGTTCGGCGACGATCCGGCGGTGCAGAACGTCGTCGACGACTACGAGGAGTAGGTGTGGCCGATCCGGCGCACGCGATCAAGCCTCGGCGTCGGTGGGTGAGGCGGGGCGTGTTTGCGCTGGCTCTGGTCTTCGTTGTTGCGCTCGGGTCGGAGGTCTATTGGGCGCTGACGGCGCGGCCCGGATCGGGAGCCGCGACGAGGGGCGCGTACGTCGAGCTTGCGCGGACGTCACAACCTCGTGAGGGGGGGGTGTATTGGAGCGCTCTGGAGGAGGCGTTCGCGATCGAAGAGGCGGTCCGAGCTGACTTGCTCGAGCGTCACGGGGCGAGCCCGGTCCAAGGATGGCCGGCGGACACACAGTGGCCGTACGACCTCGCGTTGTGGGGCAGGCCGTGGGTGGAGTGGTCGGACGGGGAGGCTGCGCTTGTCGAGCGTCATTGCCGCGAAGCGCGGGATGCGCTCCGGGAAGCGGGGTACTTCGAAACGCTCGGGCGTGCGGGCGCCTCGGGGTTCGGGTTGACGCCGGCGCAGGCCGACCCGAGCGGGATGGGCCCGCTCCTCTTGGACTTCGATCCGACGATGATGAAGGTAGATACTCTCGAGTTTCGCTGGGCCGGGCTGATGCGCCTGGCGACCCTGGACACGGATGCGGACGAGATCCAGCGCCTCCTGCTGTTCCAACTGGCGACCGCTTCTGCGCTGTCCTACCAGCCGGTGGGTGTTTGGCGTGCGCCGACGGCATTCGAGCCGCTCGAGCCCGCGTTGCTGTCGATCATCGAATCGGGTGCGTTCGACGAGCGCCGGTGGGAATCGCTGCTAGAAGCGCTGGATGAACTCGAGCGTGGGTCGCCGGCGATCCAGGTCGAGTACGACCGGGTGGTTGCTCATGATGTGATCGAACGCACCTACACCGGCGGTGGGTCGGGATCGGGGCTGTTCATGCCGACGGAGGCAAAGGCGCTGCTCGGTCAACTCCGTGGGCTGGTCTACGCGGACTCGTTCGGATGGGTCCCTGAGTCCCGGTTTTCGAATCTCATGTCGATCGCCTACCCGAGCAAGCGTGAGGTGCTCGCGACCTGTGACGCATACCACGACCTGCTCATCGCCGGGCTTGCGCTCGCGCCGAGCGAGCGGTCCGAGATCGAGGCTGACCTTGTGCAGCGATTCGCTGCACTTGGGTGGCGCTACGAGCTCTTCGAGAACGTCATCGGGTGGGACTCCTGGAAGCACGTGTTCGGGGTCAACGACGGGGGACGTGAGACGTTCGAGGCACTCCGGATCATGGTGGCGATCGAGATCCACCGCGCCCGGACGGGGAACCCCCCGGCGGCGCTGGATGAACTCACTCCGATCCTCGGCGAGGTGCCCGACAACCCGAGGACAGAGTGGCCGTTCGTCTACTGGCGCCTCGCCGCCGGCGAAGCACCCTACGCGGAGGGAAGCCCCGAGATCGACGGCTACCGCCTGGTGGGGGGCTATGTCCTCGAGGGCGAGCCGCGGGGCTACGCGCGGCGCCGGGCCCGGAACGCACTGCGGATCGACTGACCCACGCCCTGCCCCGCCTATCCTTCGCTCCTATGGAACTTCGACGGATGGAAGATACGGGCGAGGTGGCGATCGACGGGCCGATTCGGATGCTCCCGTTGCGCCAGGTCTTCGGGATCGGGCGAAACTACGCCGATCACGCGACCGAGCAGGGTGCCAGCGTCCCCGAGCGCCCCATGGTCTTCATGAAGGCGCTCGGCTCAGTCGGGATCGACGGCGAGCCGATCCGGATCCCCCGGATCTGCCAGGACCGCGAGCAGGTGGACTTCGAGGGCGAGCTGGCCGTGATCATCGGCGAGGGGGCGCGCGACGTGCCAGAGATCGCCGCGCTGGCGTGCGTCGAGGGGTACGCCTGCGCCAACGACGTTTCGGCGCGCTGGTGGCAGAAGGAGGGCGCCGGTGGGCAGTTCGTGCGCGGCAAGAGCTTTGACTCGTTCTGTCCGATCGGCCCGAGGGTCGTTCCCGCAAGCGAGATCGACGACCCGCAGGCGCTGCGCATCGAGACGCGCGTCAACGGCGAGGTCATGCAGGAGTCCACGACCGGGCAGATGCTCTTCAGCGTCGCGCGCCTGATCAGCGAGCTCAGCCAGGGCACCACGCTCATGCCGGGCACTGTCATCCTCACGGGCACGCCATCGGGCGTCGGAATGGCTCGTGACCCGCAGCGATTCCTGCGCGCGGGCGACGTGGTGGAGGTCGAGATCAGCGGGATCGGCACCCTGCGCAACATCGTCGAGCTGGACTGAGCGTACTCGGCGTGGCCAAGGGCAAGTCCAACAAGAAGTCCGACGCCATGCCGGTGATCGAGAACCGCAAGGCGCGACACCAGTACAGCATCGGCGAGACGCTCGAGGTCGGCATCGTCCTGCACGGCTCCGAGGTCAAGGCCATCCGCGATGGGCTCGTCTCGCTCGGCGAGGGATTCGTCCGAGCCGAGGCCGATCGGCACGGAGCGCCCGTTCTGCAGCTCTACGGCGTCAACATCGGCGCATTCGGGCCGGCGGGCTCGATGGGACACAAGCCCGTCCGCGCTCGCAAGCTGCTCGCGCACAAGCGAGAGATCGCGAAGCTCGCGAAGGGTGCCGATGCCAAGGGCACGACGATCGTGCCGCTGAAGATGTACTTCAAGGGCGGGCTGGTGAAGCTACTGATCGGCGTTGGCGTGGGCAAGGGGCGCAGCGACAAGCGCGAGGACCTGAAGAAGCGCGACGCCCAGCGGGACATCGACCGCGCGATGTCCAGACGCGGGTAGGGGGTCGCCCGACTAGACGTTGAAGTACTTCGCCTCGGGGTGGTGCACCACGATCGCGCTGGTGGACTGCTCGGGGTCGATCTGCCAGTTCTCGGTGAGCGTGCAGCCGATGCGCTCGGGCCGCAGCAGTCGGAAGAGCGTGTCCTGGTCGGACATCTCCGGGCAGGCGGGGTAGCCGAACGAGTAGCGCGAGCCGCGGTAGTGCTGCGTGAACAGCTCGCGCACCTTGGGTGAGTCCTCGCCGGCCAGGCCCAGTTCCTGGCGGATGCGCTTGTGCCACAACTCGGCGAGCGCCTCGGCCGTCTCCACGCCCATCCCGTGCAGGTACAGGTACTCGGTGTAGTCGTCGGCCTCGAAGAGCCTGCGTGCTGCGTCGGAGACGCGCGGTCCCATGGTCACGCAGTGCATCGGGATCACGTCCTTCTGGCCGGACTGGACCGACCGGAAGAAGTCGCTGATGCACAGGCGCTTGCGCCCCGCCTGGCGCGGGAAGGTGAATCGCTCGATCTCTTTGTCGTGGTCTTCGGGGTCGAAGATCAGCAGGTCGTCGCCGTCGGACTGGCAGGGCCAGTAGCCGTAGACGACCTTGGGCGTGAGCAGTTGCTCGTCCTTGCAGGTCGCCTTGAGTCGCTCGAAGATCGGCGTGACCTCGTCGGCCACGAGTGCTTCGTACTCCTCGTCGGATGCCGCGCCGCGCTTGAACTGCCACTGTCCGCGGAAGAGCGCAACGGTGTTGATGTACGGGTAGACGGTGTCGAGCTCGACGTGCTCGACGAGGCGTGAGCCCCAGAAGGGCGGGGTGGGCACATCGACGTCCGTCGCGACGCTCGAGCGTGCCGGTGCCTCGGTCGCTGCCTTCACGCTCGCGCTCTTCTTTGCACGGTCCTTGGCGACGACCTCGTCGGCCGCTGCTCGCTTGGACAGGCGTGCTTCGATTTCCGCGTGGACATGGTCGAGGTCGTCGGTGACGATGCGGTCCATGAGGGCGAGGCCTTCGAAAGCGTCCTTGCCGTAGAGGCACGAGCCTTCGTAGATCGAGCGGAGGTAGCTCTCGGCGTAGTGGCGGCTCAGCGCCGCGCCGCCGAGCATGACCGGCACGGTGATGTCATGTTCGTTGAGCTCGCGGAGGTTGTCCTCCATCACGTTGACGCTCTTGACGAGCAGGCCCGACAGGCCGATCGCGTCGGCGTTGTGTTCGGCCTGTGCGGCTAGGATCTGCGTGATCGTCTGCTTGATGCCGAGGTTGACGACGGTGTAGCCGTTGTTGGTCAGGATGATGTCGACGAGGTTCTTGCCGATGTCGTGGACGTCGCCCTTGACGGTCGCGAGGATCACCTTGCCCTTGGTCTGCCCCTCGACGCGCTCCATGTGGGGCTCGAGGTGCGCGACGGCCCGCTTCATGACCTCCGCGGACTGGAGCACGAAGGGCAGTTGCATCTTGCCCGCGCCGAAGAGCTCGCCGACCACTTTCATCCCGTCGAGCAGGTGGTCGTTGATGATCTCGAGGGGCGCGTAGGTGGTCATGGCCTCGTCGAGGCAGTCGGAAAGGCCTTCTTTCTCGCCATCGATGATGTGCGCGCGCAAGCGTTCCTCGACCGTCAGGTCCGTACGGTCCGGCTTGGTGTCGGCCGTGCTTGTGACATCGGCGAAGAGGTCGATGAAGGCCTGGAGGGGATCGAACGAGGCGTCGTAGGCGGGCTTGGTCGGCGCGTCAGGCATCGACGCCCTCCGCGTACGCCGGGCGCTGGTCGTGCGTGGGAAGGCCGGTGCCGCCAACGCTCGCGTCGCGTCGGTCGTAGACGAGGTTGAGCGCTGCCAGCCGCTGGGCCTCGTCGATGCGCGCGAGCGGGAGGATCTTGCCGGCGTGGACGATCGCGCTCGTCATGCCGGCGTTGGTCAGCTCGTCGAGCAGGACGGAGTTGAGCACGACGCGCGCGACCGGCTTGAGCCCGAACGAGACGTTCGAGAGCCCGCAGATCAGCTGGACCGCCGGGTGCTTCTCGGCGATTCGCCGGGTTCCCTCGACGAGCTCGAGCGCGCTGCGCCGGTCCTGGTCCATCCCTGTCGAGATCGGAAGGACCAGCGGGTCGATAAAGATGTCGTGCTCATTGAGCCCGTGGACGTTGATGGCTCGCTCGATCGCACGCTCCGCGATCGACAGCTTGCGATCGGCGGTGCGGGCCATGGCGGCCTCGGGGTCCTCGTCGATCGTGCCGATGACGAGGCCCGCGCCGTAGGTCTTCGCGAGGCGGCAGATCTGGTCGAACTTCTCGTCGCCGTCCTCGAAGTTGGCGGAGTTGATGATGCACTTGCCGGGCGCGTGCTTGAGGCCGGCCTCGATGGTCGCGATCTGGGTCGAGTCGATCATCAGCGGCGCGTCGACCTGGCGGACGAGGCGCGAGACGACCTCAGCCATGTCCTTGGCGTTGTCGCGACCGGCGTAGTCGACGTTGACATCCAGCACGTGCGCGCCCTCGGCACGCACCTGCTCCCGCGCCAGCGAGACGATCCCGTCCCAGTCCTCCTCCTCGAGCAGACGCTTGAACTTGCGGCTGCCCGAGGCGTTGCATCGCTCCCCGACGATCAGGAACGATTGATCCTGGCGGTACTCGACGGGCTGGTACGTGCTCGTGCAGCTGGGCGCCTGGGGCGTGACCTTGCGCGTGGCGGGCGTGGTGTCCGCGACGCCCTGGGCGAGCAGGCGGATGTGCTCGGGCGTTGTGCCGCAGCAGCCACCGACGATCCCGACACCGTCGCGCTGGACGAAGGCCAGCATCTGCTCCGCGAAGTCCCTGGGCCCGAGCGGGTACTCCGTGCGTCCCTCGACGAGCGCGGGCAGGCCGGCGTTGGGCACGACCGAGATCGTGCGGTCCCAGCGCCGAGAGAGGAAGTGGATGTACTCGCCCATCTCCGTCGGACCGGTCGCGCAGTTGAGCCCGAGTGAGGTGATCGGGTAGTCGCGCAGCGCTGCGGCCGCGGCCTCGATGGACGAGCCGACGAGCATCGACCCCGTCTGCTCGATGGTGACGGAGACGAGGATCGGCAGGTCTTCGGGCGTGCGCCCCGCGTCGTCGAGCGCCTTGAGGACCGCGTTGATCCCGCACTTGATCTGCAGCAGGTCCTGGCACGTCTCGAGCACGATCGCGTCGGCGCCGCCTGCGATGATCCCGCGTGCGGCCTCGGCATAGGAGTCCAGCATCACGTCCCACGTCTGCTGCCCGAGCGTCAGGAGCTTCGTGCCAGGGCCGAGGCTGCCGATGACGAAGCGCGGCTTGTCGCTGGTCGAGTGCGCGTCGGCCGCGGCTCGGGCGATCTCGGTCGCTTGCTTCGAGAGTTCGAAGCACCTGTCCTGGAGGTCGAACTCCGCCAGGACGTGCTTCATGGCGCCGAAGGTGTCGGTCTCGACGGCGTCGGCACCGGCTTCGAGGAAGTCGTGGTGGATCTGTTCGATGACGTCGGGGCGACGGAGGAGGAGTGCTTCCGGGCAGTTCTCGCAGCCGCAGAAGTCCGTCTCGACGTCGAGGTCTCGTTCGTAGATGGACGTGCCCATGGCGCCGTCGAGGACGATGACGCGCTCAGCAAGTGCCTGTCGGAACGGGGAATCCATGAGTCGGGGTCCTTCCCGGTCAACGCATTCGGTTCGGGCGGCTGGCGCCCCTGGCTGGGCGGACTCTAGCGACGGGAAGGCGTCTGAGCAAGCGACGAGCATCCGTTCATCCGGATGAACGGATGAATGAGTCCGCCGATAACACCCCCCCAATAGGGTGGCATCCTGGTAGGGCGGCCCCTCAAATCGGGTACTTTTCTTCCACCGTGATCGCACGCTGGGTCTCCCAGGCGCGATGGCGGATGCCCGCGCCATGTCGGCGTGGTTTCGGAAAGGAGGGCTTCGCCTTGGTCCGGGCTTGTGGTCCGTGCCGGGGTGTGCCCGCTGGAACAGAGACGGAGATGACATGCGCGTTCGACCTGCTTTGTGTGTGCTCGGGATCAGCGCGATGTGCGCGACGGCGGGCCAGGCCGGTGCGCAGCTTCTGGGCGTTGAGCCCGAGTTGCCCGCGATCTCGTTCGACAACCAGGGCAGCACGATGTACGACGCCGCCACGGGCACGCTCCTCGTCGATGCATCGCCCACTGCGGTCCGGCGCTCGATGTCCGAGCCGCCCCGCATCGTCTTCCCCGCGACGTCGAGCAGCCTTCGTGTCTTTCAGATCGGTGTCATCGTGGATTCGTCTGGTGCGCTCGTGTCCGGGATCTCCGGGGACGACCTCTACGTCGAGGGGCGAGTCGATCTCGACGGCGACGGAGTCGATGACGCCGACGGCGTGCTCCTGACCGGCGAAGTCGTCGCCTTCGGGTCCGCTGACAGCGGCGGGCCAACCGATCTGTTTGACTTCGAGGTCGTGACGACCGGCGGTCTGCTTGCCGCACTGATCGGCGATCGCGTCGGAATCCAGTTGACGAGCGAGGAGTCAGACTTCGCGGGCGACTTCACGATCGACTTCATGGGCGAGGCGAAGGGCACCGCTGGCGGGATCTGCGTCGACGAAGACGTCGAGGTCTTCTGTGATGCTCAGCTCATCGACCTCATCTGCGACAACGGCGGTCACCACGGCCACCGGCGTCACCGCTCCCGGCGCTCGTGGTGGTGCACCAACCGCTGGGATCACGACCACGGCAACGAGTGCGAGTGGTCGTACAACGACGACGGCGTCCTCGTGATCAAGTCCGACTCGGCGGTCCTGCGCGTCACTGCGACCGATCTTGCCACCGGTGAGGTCGTCGAATGCGAGACCGAACTGTGCGACGTCGAGTACGAGCGCCACTCCACGCACTCGAGCTGGGGCGGCCACGACGACGATGATGACGACGACCGGCACGGCCATGGCGGCTGGTGGCGCCGCGGCTGGGGCCATCACCACAACCACCGCCGGCATCGCGATCGTGACTGCCGCAAGCTCATCGAGATCGACTACGGCGCAAGCGGCGGCTGCGAGGGCGTCGACGTCGTCGGCGTGATCGACACCGGGTGCGGGCACGTCCCGGTCGAGCCGGGCGATCTGATCAAGCTCGACTGCGGGAACGACCGCGGGCATCACGGCGGTCATCATCACCGCCGCTGGTGGCGCCGCGGCTGGAGCTGGGGCGGCTGGGGCCATTGGCGCCACTGACCCGGCGGACCTCGGGTCGCCCGATTGAACCGGTAGTGGGAGCGCCGTTCCGAAGGGAGCGGCGCTCCCGTTTCTCGTCCGAATAGACGCCTAAACAGTGGGCATGCTGCCGCTGTTGCGGCGTCTTTTTGTCGTTCATGGCCACACCAATCGGGTGGTCTTCTGGGGCGCGCGACCCGCGTGAACTGCTACGGTGAGGGTCTCTCTCACTGGAGCTCTCTCATGCAGAAAACACGTGTTGTGCTCGCCGCCGGCGCGGCAATGGCGCTCGGCGCGCCGGCTGCCTCCGGGGCAGAGCTGAACCTCTCACTCGAACTGCCCGACGTGCTCAGCCAGTTCATCGACGTCGACTACGACGCCGGGACGAACCAGTTCACGGCGACGGGCTTCGCGCTCGAGCTCGACGACGATGGCGTCGGGGCCGCCGAGGCGATCGCGGGCGGGACGTTCGACCTCACCGCCACGATCGACGCGGGCGGGAACCTCGGCGGCGGGACGATCACCATCGGCGGGACCGTCGCCGCGCTCGGGTTCAACTCCGGGACGCTGCTGACCGGTACGCTGACCGACTTCGGGTTCCCCGATGCCGGTGGCGATCCGCTCGAGTTCCTCTTCGACGTCACCGGCGGCGACCTTGCGGCGCTCTACGCCGGGCGTCCCGGCGGTGTGATCCTCGCGGGCGGCACCGGCTTCAACGGGTCGTTCGCGACGAACTTCACGGGCGGTGGCACGACCTCGGCCGACACCGCCCCGGTCCCGACCCCGGGCGCGCTGGTGTTCATCGGAGCGGCCGGCCTCGGCTTGTGCGCGCGTCGTCGACGCTGATTGACCTGACCGAACTCTGACCGGGCCGGGGCCTGACGGTTCCCGCTCGGCTTGCAGGGGCATTGCGCGCCCAAGGGCATGTTGCCCGGGCGCTCGCCCGCACCCCGTGTGATGGGAGCCATCCAAAATGTTGAACCGAATCGCGATGTGCGCACTGGGCGTGGTCGGGATGGGCGCGAGCGCGCCGGCCGCCGATGCGCAGCTCATCGGTGTCGAACCCGAGCTGCCCGCTATCAGCTTCGACAACCAGGGCACGACCACATACGACGCCGCCAGCGGGCTGCTTCTCTTCGACGCCTCGCCGACCGCGATCCGGCGTTCGATGATGGAGCCCCCGCGCGTCGTGATGCCCGATTCGTCGACTAACACGCGCGATTTCGTGATCGCGATCAACGTCGACGCGACCGGCGCGTTCCTCGGTGGCATCCCGGGCGATGACTTCATCGTCACCGGTCGCGTCGATCTCGACGGCGACGGCACGACAGACGCCGACGGCGTCCTGCTCACGGGCGAGGTCGATGCATTCGGCTTCTCCGACAGCGGCGGGCCCACGGACTTCTATGACCTCCTGGTGACCGTTACTGGCGGGCTGCTCGCCGACGTCTTCGATGGCGGGTTCAGCCTCGGCATCGAGGTCACCAGTGAGAGCTCGACGTTCACCGGGAGCTTCGCGGATGACTTCATGGGTGAGTGCAAGGGCACCGCCGGCGTCGTCTGCATCGATGAACAGATCGACATCGCGTGCTTTGCCGAGGTCGTCGACCAGGTCTGCGACGAGAAGAAGGACGACGACGACGACGATGACGGAGATGACGACGACGGGGACGATGACGACAAGGACGACGACAACGGCGGGGGCCACGGGCACTACGCCGGCTGGGCCGGCCACCACTGGCCGCACAAGGACCATCACGACCGCGATCGCGACGACGGCGACGACGGCGACGACGATGAGGATGACGACGACAAGGACGACAAGAAGCACGACGACGACGATGACCGCGGCGGCCCCGACTGCGAGTGGCACATCAACGAAGAGGGCATTCTGGTCATCAACTCCGAGACCGCTGTCCTTGTCGTTACCGCGATGAGCGAGACGACCGGCCAGATGGTCGCCTGCGAGACCGACCTCTGCGCCCTCGAGAACCCCTTCGAGCCCGAAGATGACGGCGACGATGACGACGGAGGTCACTACGCCGGATGGGACGGGTGGCATGGGTGGGAAGACTGGTGGCGTCACGAAGACGACGACGACGACGATGACGACGATGACGACGACGACGACGACGATGACGACGACGACGACGACGACGACGATGACGACGATGACGACGACGACGACGACGACGACGACGATGACGACGACGACGACGATGATGACGACGACGACGACGACGACGACGACGGCGACGACGACGATGGCGACGACGACGACGGCGACGACGATGGCGACGACGACGGCGACGACGGCGACGACGACGACGGCGATGACGACGACGACGGCGACGACGACGACGACGACGACGACGACGACGACGACGACG
>JANQQG010000136.1 GCA_028285065.1 Phycisphaerales bacterium | reverse complement strand
CGAGCACCACGCGCATGCCAGTCGAAGTGCTGCTCATCTTGGCGATCATCCCGCTCGGGCTTGGCTTGAGCGTGTACGCGACGCGGAAGCGTCCGCCGTGGCAGGGGCGGCTGATGGTGTTCGGCGTCGTGGTCGCGGGGATCGCGCTGATGATCCCGGTGAGCGTGCTGGGCTCGTTCCAACTGACGTCACCGTGGTTGAACTCGGCGTGGATCGTGTGGCCGCTCGGGATGGTTGGCGTTGCGCTGATGGTGTGGTCGCTGCCGCGTCGGGCGCGTGTGGGCAACTGCTGCGCGCAATGCGAGTACGACCTGGCGGGGCTGGGGGCTGATGCGCCGTGTCCGGAGTGCGGGTCGACGGAGCGGACTGTGGATGGACCGCCGGTGGGGCCGCTGAATCGGCGGCGGTTGACAGCGGGTGCGCTGTGCGTGCTGCTGGGCTTCGCGGTCTTGACGAGCGGGTGGGCACTGATCAGTGCGAAGAGCATCCCGGACCTCCCCACTGCGGTCCTGATGCTGCGGCGCGACCTGAACACGCCGCACCGCGAGCTGGTGAACACGGAGATCCTGGCGCGCCACCGCGTTGGGATGATCTCGGACGAAACGCTCGGGGCGCTCGCGCAGGAGGCGCTGGCTGGCGATCCGGCGGCTACCGATCCGGACGCGCAGATCGTGGTCGGCGCGATCACGGCGGGGCTGCTGAGCCATGACACGAGCGTCGCGTTCCTGCGGAAGATCCCGCAGGTGGTGTTCACCGTTCCGGGCGAAGTCGATCGCGGGCGGACGTTCTCGTGCCAGGTGGCCATCTCGCTCGCATCGACCAACTGGCAGCCGGGGAGCGGCATCAGCTACCTGATGTCGATCACGGGGCCGACGTCGAAGACGGGCACGTTCTCGAGGCGGATCAGTGGCTCGAGCACCGGCGCGCTCTCGGGCGGCGGGCGCATCAGCTTCGGGTCGATCAGCATGCTCACGGGCGCGGGGGAGGCCGCGCTGCCTGCCGAGGTCGATATCACGCTGCCGATCGCGTTCGAGGCCGTCATCCGGCAGCCGGATGGGAGCACGAGGCGGTACAGGTGGACGGCCGAGCCGAGCACGACGACGAGGCTTGTTGAGCCGTGATCCCTGCTTAGTTGCGCTCCACAGCTCTTCCCGGACGCCACGGCACCCGCTTCCCGTTGAGGAGGCGCCCGATGAGGGTGTGGCGGACGAGCAGCTCGTACGTCACGAGCAGGATGACCGAGCTGAGGGTGACGTTGATGGCGAGCTTGAGGATCGGGTGCCACTCGAGGTCGCGCATCAGGATCGCGACGACGACGACCAGCGGCAAGTGCGCGAGGTAGACCCAGTACGCGCTGTCTGACAGGTAGCGCATGGCGCGCCGGATGCGGTCGGACGGTGAGCTGAGCACGGCCATGAACAGGCCGATGATCGTGAGCGTGAGCGACATGGTGAGCAGCGCCGACGTGGAGCGGCCGAGGACCTGGAACCACTCGGGTGTGGGCTCGCCCTTCTTCATCGGCTCGGCCTGGATGATGACCATGACGAGGTGCACGACGAACATCGGGACGGCGATGATCAGGTGCATCCACCAGCGACGACCGAGCGCGAGCAGCCCGTCGCGGCGCCGGTACAGCAGCCACCCGGCGCCGAAGGGGACGACGTAGGGGAGCATCAGGGTGAATCGCGGGATCAGTGATGGGTTGGGCTGGGGCGACCAGCCTTCCTGGAGGAGGAGCGCGCCGAGCAAGGGGATGGCGAGCAGGAACGAGCCGAGCGGGTTGCGGCAGCAGAAGGCGACCGCCGAGGCGAGGGCGCCCGCGATTGCGTTGGTCGCGCGACCGCCGCTGATGCGGGCGAGGAGCGCGACGAGTGTGGCGCCTGCGACGAGCCAGCAGAGTTCGTAGAGGAACCAGAGGTGCCAGGGACGCCCCGGGTCGGACGGGTCCCACGCCCACTTGAGCCACCAGACGATCGAGTCGGTGGTCTTGACGTCCGGGAGGTCCTGGGCGAAGCCCCAGCCCCAGACGACAGCGCAGAGGGGCTGGATCGTCAGGAGGGCGATCGCGAAGGGGAGGAGGATGCGGGCGGATCGGTTGCGGAGCATGCGTGCCATGCCGCGGCGGGCGAGGAGCATTGCGGTGAAGAAGCCGCTGACGAGGAAGAAGACCTCCATGCGCCACGCGTGGATGAACATGACGGAGAGGCTGATGAACCCGTCGGAGGGCTCGGTGATCGGCCAGAACCACTCGGGGACGCCCTCGACCCATCCCATTGCGGCGTGGAGGTAGACGCCGAGGGCCATGGCGATGCCGCGGAGTGCGTCGAGCGCGTGGAGGCGCTCGTGCGGGGTCGACTCGAGGCTGTTCCTGTCGGTGGGGTTCACGCCTGCTGGTTGGGGAAGGGGCCCGCGCCGCGTCGCGGTTGGGGGGCGGGCGGGCGGGCGTTGGGTTCAAAAAAGACAGCACCCACGCAGAGCGTGGGTGCTGAGAAGAGAACAGTCGGGTGATACTTGGGCGATCGTCGCCGATCGCTTGTCCGCCTTTGGCGGACGAGGGTGTGCTGACAGAGCCGGCTGGAGATCGCTCTCCGAACAGGGGGGTTGTGCTCCGTCTGGACGAAGTGTCCTTCGGGAGGGGTCCCTGTTACAGCCCGGTCTAAGGAAATCCCTTAGAAAGGAGGTGATCCAGCCGCAGGTTCTCCTACGGCTACCTTGTTACGACTTAGTCCCAGTCACCGAGCTCGCCGTAGGCACGAGTGAATCCCCGTGACTTCGGGCGCTCCCAGCTTCCATGACTTGACGGGCGGTGTGTACAAGGCTCAGGAACGTATTCACCGGAGCGTAGCTGATCTCCGATTACTAGCGATTCC
>JANQQG010000130.1 GCA_028285065.1 Phycisphaerales bacterium | reverse complement strand
GTGGTGAACGGGGTGGCCCCGCCGCCCCCGCCTCCCCCCCCGCCCCCGCCGGCGCCGGCCAATGACCTGTGCGCCGACGCGATCGCGGTCAGCAACGGGACCACCCCGTTCACCACGGTCGACGCGGAGACCGATGGCCCCGCGTCGGTCTGCGGGAACATCACCGACGACGTCTGGTTCCGCTACACCGCGGACTGCGACGGCCTGACCACTTTCAGCATCTGCAACGCCGGGTACGACTCCGCGATCGTCGTCTACCCCGACGGCTGCCCCGCTGGTGGTGAACTCAACTGCAACGATGACGCGACGGGCTGCGGCCTCGGTTCCGAGACCTCCTTCACGCTCGTCGGCGGCACCAGCTACCTCATCCGCGTCGGCGGCATCGGCGCCGAGGGCACCGGCGACCTCGTGATCACCGGCCCCAACTGCAACCCGCCCCCACCCCCGCCGCCTCCGCCCCCGCCGCCTCCTCCGCCCCCGAGCGGTCCGGCCAACGACCTCTGCGCTGACGCGATCGCCTTGAGCGACGGGTCTAGCGTGGACGGCACCACGACCGATGCGGACTCCGACGGCACGGGCAGCTGCGCGACAAGCGCCGACTCCCCGGACGTCTGGTACACCTACACGCCGACCTACGACGGCGACATCACCATCTCCACCTGCAACAGCGCTTCCTATGACACGGCGCTGACGGTCTTCGACGCCTGCGGTGGCGCCGAGCTCGCCTGCCTCGATGACACCGACGGGTGCGCCGGGTTCACCCAGACGCTGACCATCAGCGCCACCGGTGGCACCACCTACCTCATCCGCGTCTCCGGCTACAACAACGCGTCGGGCGACTTCACGATCACGGCCAGCGGCGGCAACACGGCTCCCCCGCCGCCCCCGCCTCCGCCGCCCCCGCCGCCTCCGCCCCCGCCGGTGGATGCCGATGTGATCTTCATGTCCTTCCGCTCGACGACGAACGTCCCCGGCATCGGCAACGTGCAGGACGAGGATGTCGTCAGCTACGACGCCGAGAGCGACGAGTGGGCCGTGATCTTCGACGGCTCGGACGTCGGGCTTGGCAACCGCGAGATCGATGCACTGACGATGCTCGACGACGGCGACCTCCTGCTCTCGCTGACCGCCGCCGGCACGATCGACGGCGTCGCCTACGACGACTCCGACATCCTCCGCTTTACGCCTTCGAGCCTCGGTCTCGATACCGCGGGGTCCTTCAGCCTCTACTTCGATGGTTCGGACGTCGGCCTCACCTCAAACGGCGAGGACATCGACGCCCTTACGCTGCTCCCCGATGGACGCTTTGCTATCTCCACCAACGGTGGCTTCTCCTCCAACATCAACGGCGCCGATGAGGATCTGATCGCGTTCACAGCCGTGTCGCTCGGAGCGGCGACGTCGGGTTCGTTCGAGATGTACATGGATGGCTCCGACATCGAGCTCGGTGGCAACCGCAACGACGACACCGACGGCGCCGTCGTCCTCGACGACGGGACCATCTACCTCTCCTCGGTCGGCACGATGTCCGCTCTGGGCATCACGGCGGCCGACGAGGACATCTACTCCTTCACGCCGACCTCGACCGGCTCGTCCACGAGCGGTTCGATGGCGAACGAGCTCGACCTGAGCTCGCTCGGGATCGCCACCGGCGAGGACATCGGCTCGCTGCACGTCGGCGCCATCCAGGCACCGGCCGTGGCCTCCGCCATGATCGGCGCCCCGCGTTGCGTCGGTGACGTCAACTTCGACGGCTACGTCAACGACACGGACTTCTTCGACTTCGTCAACAGCTACAGCGAGCAGAAGGCCGACTTCAACTCCGACGGCGTCACCAACGCTCAGGACTTCTTCGACTTCCTCAACGTCTTCTACACCGCGGACCCCGACTGCAACGACTCCTGATCGCCTAGCTCGAACAACGTCCTGACACGTCAAACCACCCCACACCCCCGGCCCCTTGGGCCGGGGGTGTTTTCGTTTGCAGGCGGCGATCCGCACCCGACCAACGTCCGATTCGCTGGCCTTCGGCGCTCGGGGTGCTACCTTCCAGCCATGCACCCCACCCTTGGTGTTGGCGCGGCCCTGGCCGCCCTGGGCCCGGGCGCCCTCGCGTGCGCAGTCATGAGTGACCACGCCGGCGTCATCGCGTCGGCGGGACCGGGCGTGACGACGGTCCAACTCGCCGGACGTGCCCTCGCGGACGCCCCGTACATCGAGCACGCACGCGCGTTCCAGGCGGGGCGCTCGTTCCGCGCCGGCGTGGATCCGGAGCTGCACCCCACGCTCGCGGGCGCGGAAGTGGACCTCTATGTCGTCGGCGCTCGCGACGCGGCGCAGTGGCTGGGCGACCAGACGCTGACCGATGTCCGCCCGCTTGGTGAGCAGACGGTCACGCTGGGGGCGGAGCTGAGCATCATCGACGTGCGAGAGAGCGACCTGCTCTCGTCCGACGCCGGCACCGACATCGGCGCGGCGTACGACGTCGTGCTCGATGTCAACCGCAACGGGGTGCTCGACTCGGGCGACTTCATCGATGGCGACTTCGATGATGGGGGCGCGCATCCGGACCGGATCGACGGCGAGGCGGGGCTGTACGTGTGCGGCGACCTGTCGATGCCCGGCCCGCTGGCGATCGCGCCGGCGCTGGACTACTCGCTGAGCGGCTGGCCCGGCCTCGTCCCCTCGCGCACGCGCCAACGCACCGTCTACCCCGCCGATATCGCGCAGCTCGATCCCCTCCCGCTCGTGGTGATCTCCCACGGCAACGGGCACCAGTACACCTGGTACGACTACCTCCAGCAGCACCTCGCGTCGTACGGCTACGTCGTGATGGCGCACCAGAACGACACGGTCCCGGGGATCGAGACCGCCTCGACCAGCACGCTCCGCCACACGGAGGCGTTCTTCGGGTCGCTGAGCACGATCGGCGGGGGTGTGCTCGATGGGCGCATCGATCCGAGCCAGGTGATCTGGATCGGGCACAGCCGCGGCGGCGAGGGCGTGGTCCGCGCGTACACGCGTCTGACCGACGGCCTGTTCATCCCGAGCACGTACCTGCCCGAGGACATCATCCTGGTCTCGAGCATCGCGCCGAACAACTCGATCGGGCCGAGCGGCGCGCGACCGGGCGACGTCGCGTACCACCTGCTCTGGGGCGCAGCGGACGGGGACATCTCCGGCCAGGCCGATTTCCCCTCGACGCACTCGTTCGCGATCTACGAACGGGCGACGGGGTTCCGCCAGTCCACGTACGTCCACGGCGCCGACCACAACGACTTCAACTGCTGCGGCTTCGACGACTTCGCGGGGCCCGGCGCGACCGCGATCGGACGGACGTCGGCCCAGCGCATCGCGCGTGTCGTGTACCTCGCCCTGCTCAAGCGGTACCAGGCGCAGAGCATCCCGGCGCTCGACTACCTGACGCGCCAGTGGGAGGGGCTTGAGCCGCTCTCGATCCCGACGAGCAACGTGGTCGTCAATGACTACAAGGCGCCCGACGCGTTCGCCAAGGGCGTCATCGACAACTTCCAGACGCAGCCGGCGGACGAGACAAGCAGTTCGGGCGGCGTGGTCAGCCTCGGTGTCGCCAACTACACCGAGGGCGTGATGCAGGAGACGTCCGGGTCGTACTCGTGGTCGGGCAGCGAACCGATGAACGGTATGAGCCGCGGTGTGGGATCCGACGACAGCCGCGGGGCGGTCTTCGACTTCGACGGCGGGACGGACCATTGCTACGCGCTCGAGGTGATCCCGGCGCTGGCGGACTTCTCCTCGTACAGCTTTCTGAGCTTCCGCGCCTGCCAGGGGACGCGCCACCCGCTCACGCTGGCCGACGACGCCGACCTGACGTTCCTCGTCAGTGTGTTCGACGGGAATGCCCAGAGCGCAACGATCGACATCGGCGCGTACGACGGCGGCATCGAGGAGACCTACCGGCGCTCGAGCGGCTGGCAGAACGAGTTCGAGTTGATCCGGATCCGTGTCCGTGACTTCACACTCGCCAACCCGCTGCTCGACCTGACGGACATCCGATCGCTGCAGTTCAACTTCGGCATCTCGGGCGCGAGCCGGGGACGCCTCGGGATCGATGACATCGAGCTCAGCCGCGACCTGAACATTCCGAGCGGCGGCGCGGTGTCGATCGTCAACCGCACGCCGCTGCCGGATCTCGTCGAGCCGGGCGTCACGTGGCGCATCGATCTGGCGATCGACACCAACGCTGACACGATCGTGCCCGGCTCGCCCACCGCCCTCTACCGGTACGCGGGCGGCGCGTTCACGAGCGTCCCCCTAACGTTCCTCGGCGGCAATGTGTACCGCGCCACATTCCCCGCGCCGGACTGCACCG
The DNA here is from genome assembly GCA_028285065.1 of Phycisphaerales bacterium. Taxonomy (GTDB): domain Bacteria; phylum Planctomycetota; class Phycisphaerae; order Phycisphaerales; family UBA1924; genus JANQQG01. The sequence continues at coordinate 11,302 of JANQQG010000130.1, read as the reverse complement.
ACCAGCCCGAGGTCTATTTCAGCGTCGAGGGTGAGCTCAGCGGGACGGTGACGTTCCCGCCCGGGGGCGGCGTGAGCTTCATCACTCCGGGCATCGGCAACGCGGACGTCGTCTTCGAAGACGATTTCGAGACCGACCTCGGTTGGACCGTCGGTGCCGCCGGCGATGACGCCAGCACCGGTGTCTGGGTCCGGGTCGACCCGAACGGCACCAGTGCCCAGCCCGAAGACGACCACACGGAGGATCCCGGCACGCAGTGCTTCGTCACGGGCCAGGGGAGCCCCGGCGGGGCAACGGGCCAGGCGGACGTCGATGGCGGGAGGACAACGCTCACGTCACCCGTGATCAACCTCGCCGGCGTCGGTGGCGACGCGATCGTCGGCTACTGGCGCTGGTACTCCAACGACGTCGGCGTGGTCGACGACATCTTCGAGGTTGAGGTCTCCAACGGCGGGCAATGGGAGGACGTCGAGACCATCGGTCCGTCGGCCTCCAGCGCCGGGTGGGTGTACAACGAGTTCCGCGTGGCCGACTTCGTGACGCCGAACGCGACGGTCCAGGTGCGCTTCATCGCATCCGACGAGGGCGCGGCTTCGCTCGTCGAGGCCGCCCTCGATGACTTCATCGTCTTCACGAGGGAGTGCAGCGAATGAGCAGGTCTGGTCGCATTCTGGCTTGGATCGGCCTGTGCATCGGCCTCGTGCTGTGCGCTCCTGCGGCCGCCGCCCCCCCGCCGATCCCGGCGACGCCCGCTCCCGTGATGGAGTTGGTCTCCGCGCGCCCGTTCACACTGGACGAGGCGCTCACGCACCACTGGCGCGCCGAGCACAGGTCGTACCGTCAGGGGTACCTGCTCGTTCTGCGCGTCGATCCGGCGCTGGTCTACCCCCGACAGGTCGAGGAGCCCGTCTTGTACGTCGGGACTCAGTCGGCGCGGCGGATGAACGTCGGCTATGAGGACGGGCACGTCATCGCGATCCTCCCGGTCGAGGACCTCGAGAAGTACAAGCTCGGCGAGCAGAGGGTCTGGTTCGGGGATCCGGCGTTCCCGGAACAGGTCGACGACGAGCATGTCGAGGCGCAGGTCGAGTTGGCCAAGGCGAGCGGCATCGTGCCGATCGGCAAGCAGCCCGCCGAGACAGCGCTCGATCGTGGCGGCGATGCCATCGAGGCCGCGACCCTGGACGACCTCTTGCCCGTGATCGGATCGCTCGTCGAGCGTTACGCCCCGAGCGAGAAGGAACTCGTCGAGTCGCTGAAGCAGACCGGCTCTGTCGCGGGGCGTCCCCCCGAGGGGACCAGACCGTGAGGATGCACTGATCGCGTCGTACCGGCGGCGCTAGCGCATGCTCCGGCGCAGGAGCGCCGCGGCACGGTGCCCCGCAAGACCCTCCATCGCGGCAAGGCTCGCGGCGTCGTCGATGAGTTGTTCGGCTGCGGCTGGGTCGTCGATGCGCATCCAGCTCCGGGTCCGCAGGAAGTGCCCGACCGAGAGGCCCGCCTGGAATCGTGCGCTCCCACCGGTCGGCAGGGTGTGGTTCGGGCCCGCGCCGTAATCTCCGAGGACCTCCGCGCTGCCGGAGCCGATGAAGAGAGCTCCGGCGTTGCGCAGTGATCGAGCCACACTGGGTGCGTCGAGCGTGATCACCTCGACGTGCTCAGCGCCGATCCGGTCGGACGCTGCGCACGCCTCCTCGATCGATGACACCACGCAGGTGAAGCCGTTCGAGAGTGCGAGGGAGGCCGTCTCGCGTGTCGGCAGTTCCGCGAGCTGGCGGAGCAGTTCGTGATCGACCGCATCCGCCAGACGGCTCGAAGTGGTCACGAGCATCGGAATGGCGTCCGGATCGTGCTCGGCTTGGGCCAACAGGTCGGCGGCGACCAGGCGGGCATCGGCGCTCCCGTCGGCGACGACAAGCAGCTCCGATGCCCCAGCCAGCATGTCGATACCTACGACGCCACACACAAGCTGCTTCGCGGCGGTGACCCACTTGTTGCCCGGTCCGACGATGACATCGCACCGATCGAGCCCGTTGATCCCGTAGGCGAGCGATGCGACGGCGTGCGCGCCGCCGATCGCGAGGAACTCATCTGCTTCGGCGAGCGCGGCCGCGGCGAGCGTGACTGGGTTCGCGCCCGGCGAGGCGACGACGACCCGCGTGCACCTGGCGACGCGCGCCGTCACGGCGGTCATCAGGACCGAGGACGGGAGCGGGTACCGGCCTGCGGGTGCGTAGCAGCCCGCGCTGGCGACGGGCTCGAGCGTGTGTCCGGCTCGTCCGCCGGGGATGGGTACGTCGATCTCTCGTATCGCCTCGCGCTGGGCGCGTGCGAACGCCTCGATCCGATCGCGCGTGCGCTCCAGCACCGAACGCTGCGACGGCTCAATCGCGTCCAGCGCAGCCCGCATCTCGGCGCGTCCGAGCACCAGAGGCTCGTCCGGCCCTCGCTCCTCGAAGCGCAGCGCGTACGAGCGGGCCGCGTGCGCTCCGTGCGTGCGGACCTCATCGACGATCTGTGCGGCCTGCGCGAGGGTGGTCGGGTCGACCGGCTCTCGCGCGCAGGCGTCGATCTCGTCCAGGCGGATCCGGCGGAGGCCCATGGTGTCGATCGTCATGAGACGGCTCCTTGCGCGGGCGCTGGCTTGGCATTGCCGGATCGGCGCGTGACGCGCAGCGCACGGGCATCGAGGCGTCGCTCCACGTCGTCCAACGACGCCCCGCGCGCCCGAGCCGCGACCAGCGCGAAGTAGATCACGTCGGCCGCCTCGTCGGCAGCGGGCCCGGGCGACTCGGCTCCGACGAGCTCTCCGGCCTCCTCAGCGAGCTTGCTCTCGAGCAGCGCCCGATCACCGACCAGGCGCGCCGTATAGGACCCCGCGGGCGGATCAACGAGACGCCTCCTGATGATGTCATCCAGCGCGCCGAGCCCCGAGAGATCGCCGAAGCACGACGCTGCCCCCTTGTGGCAGAACCCCTGGCCGGACTGGCGGACGGTGAACCGGAGCGCATCACGATCGCAGTCCGTCGTGATCGCGAGCAGTTCCTGCGTGTCGCCGGAGGTCTCGCCCTTGACCCAGATCTCGTTCCGTGAGCGCGAGAAGTACACGCCACGACGTTGGCTCAGCGCGATGCGGATGGACTCCCGGCTCGAGTACGTCAGCCCGAGTGTGCGTCCACTGGGATCGGTGACGACGGTTGGCCAAAGCCCGTCAGCCCGGTCGGAGATGAGCGAGGCACAGAAGCCGTCGGCGAGGTCGAAGGCGCCTGTATACAACGCCATGCCGACTTGAGCGTCCGCGCCGACGCGGTCGGCGCGCGCAACGTCATCCGGCGTGCGCACGCCGCCGGCGACCGTGAGGGGTGCTGGTCCGGCCAGCTCGGTCAGACGCTCGATTCGGTCAACCGGGAGCCCCTCCATCCGCCCTTCTCGTTCGACGAAGGTAACCAGGAAGCCGCCGACGAGGTCACGGAGTTCGGCGATCCGCTCCTCGACGGTGCACCCCGTGCGCCTGGTCCAGCCCTCGGTAACGACCTCGCCATCGCGGGCGTCGAGCGCGGCGATCACCCGCTCGCGCGGAAGCTGACGCAGGACGTCCGGGCGGGCCGCCGTCCCGAGGATCACCTTGGTCGCCCCGGCGTCGAGCCACTTGATCGCCGTTGCCGCGTCGCGGATGCCGCCCCCGACGCGGCACCGAGCTCGCCCGAGAAGGTCTCGCACGACCGACTCGTTCGAGCCGCTCCCGAGCGCGGCGTCGAGATCGATCACGGCAACCTCCCCTACGAGGCCGAACCGGTCCGCGATCGGGCGCGGGTCACCAGCATCGAGCGCCTGGCGCTCACCCCCTATCAGCTGCACGGCGTTTCCACCCATCAGATCGATCGATGGAACGATCATCGTCGCACCTCCACGCCGTTCGCGGCGAGTTGTTGCTTTACTCTGCCCACGCCCATCACCGAATCGTGGAAGATCGAGGCGGCGAGCACTGCGTCGGCGCCGGCATCGAACGCCTCGACCATGTCGGGCGCCCCCGCCGCGCCTCCCGAGGCGATGATCGGGATCCGAACCCGATCGGCCATCGCACCAATCAGATCGAGGTCGTACCCTGCGCCTGTTCCATCACGATCCCAGCTCGTGAGAAGGATCTCGCCCGCACCGAGGCGCTCGGCCTGTATCGCCCACTCGATCGCATCCAGGCCCGTGCGGCATGCGCCCGAGCGCGTGACGACCTCCCAACTCTCGTCTTGCTCGCGCCGGGCCGCGTCGATTGCAACGACGACGCACTGCTTCCCGGTCCGCGTCGCGAGCTCTTCGATCAGCGGTGGACGCTCGACCCCAGCGGTGTTGATCCCGACGCGGTCGGCGCCGGCCGCGAGGAGGCGCTCGGCGTCGCCGAGTTCACGGACCCCCCCACCGACTGTCAGGGGGATCGCGATCGCAGAGCGCACGGCGCGGACGGTCGCGAGCGCCGTGGCGCGTCCCGCGGGCGTCGCGGACACGTCGAGCAGGACCAGCTCGTCCGCGCCATCCTGCTCGTAGCGAGCGGCGAGTTGACGCGGGTCGCCTGCATCGCGCAAACCAGCGAATCGCACGCCCTTGACGACCCTGCCGTCGCGCACGTCGAGACACGGGATGATGCGTCTGGTCAGCATGGTGTGGCCTCCTTCGCGGGAACGAGCGCGAGCCAGCGTGTCAGCAGCGCCAGACCCCAGGAGCCGGAGAGTTCGGGGTGGAACTGGCACGCCACGACGGGGCCTCGCTCGAGCGCCGCGACGAACCGGGCGCCGTGCTCGCTCGTGGCCGCGACCCAACCCTGTGGAGGCTCACCAACGCGGTAGGAGTTGGCGAAGTACGCGTCGCCCGAGTCGAGCACCGCACACCCGGTCCCCGCCTCCACCCTGCTCCACCCAAACTGCGGGGTCCTCACCGACGGATCGAACCGCCTGATGACGCCTGGGATCACGCCCAAACCAGCGACACCCGGCGACTCGTCCGATCCCTCGAACAGAAGTTGCAGCCCCAGGCAGATCGCGAGCATTGGGCGGCCCTCACCGATCCGTTCGATGATCGGGACGTCGAGTCCGCGTTCGCGGAGGCGCTCCATGCCCGCGGCGAACGAGCCGACGCCGGGCAGCACGAGTGCCTCGGCATCGCGCACCTGCGCCGGGTCGTCTGTGATCTGGACGCTGGCGCCGCAGCGGCGCAGCGAGGTGCTGACCGATGCCGTGTTGGCGACGCCGGTCGCAACAATCGTTACGGGAGTCATGACAGCGTCCCCTTCGTCGAGGGAACCGCGGCGCGGCCTGGGTCAATAGCGATCGCGTCACGGATCGCGAGCGCGAGCGCCTTGAACGCCGCCTCCGCCTTGTGGTGATCGTTCTCGCCCCTGATCGTGTCCAGGTGGAGCGTCATGCGCCCGGCGACGCCGAGGCTCTGGAAGAAGTGGGTGATGTCCTCGCACGCCACCTGTCCGATCATGTCACGGCGCAGGTTGAGCGCCACACTTGCGTACGGGCGACCAGACAGGTCGATCACGGCGCGGACGAACGACTCGTCCAGCGGCGCGTAGGCGCATGCGAAGCGTGTGATCCCGCGTCGCTCACCGAGGGCCTCGTCGATCGCGCGCCCGAGGGCCAGGGCGCAGTCCTCGACGGTGTGGTGGTCGTCAACCGCGAGATCGCCTTCACAGCGGAGCGTCAGGTCGAACCGGGCGTGTGTCGCCAGGGCCGTGAGCATGTGATCGAGGAAGCCGAGCCCGGTTGAGACGCTCGACTCGCCGACGCCATCGAGCCTCAGCGTGAGCTCGATGTCTGTCTCACGGGTCTTGCGGGTCACGGTCGCTTGGCGGGAACTCATGATGTCACCGCCTTTGCCCGGGCAGGAAGCACGGACCGGCAGGCAGCGACGAGCCGATCGAACGATGCCGGCTCGCCGGGGAGCGAGATGCGCAGCCAGTCGGCCAACTCGGGTCGGGCGCCGAAGGAGCGCACGCCGATCCCGAACTCTGCGAGGCTCTCCTGCACCGTCAACGGGTCCTGGCAGCGGACGAGGACGAAGTTCGCCTCTGAAGGGAGCACACGGATGCCGCGGTCTTCGAGGAGTGCGCGCAGTCGTCCGCGTTCGTGCCTGACGCGCTCGATGAACACCTGCTCGGACGGCTCCAGCAGGCTCGCGCCCGCGAGAGCGAGCGAGACCGACGAGACCGGGTACGGCCCCCCCACCGTTCGGATCCATCCAGCGACTTCGGTGCTCCCGATCGCGTAGCCCACGCGCGCCCCGGCGAGACCCATCGCCTTCGAGAACGTGCGCACGACGACGACGTTCGGTTCGTCGATCAGGGTGTCCGTCGGGTCGACGTCCGCGAACTCGACGTACGCCAGGTCTACCAGCACCAGGGCACCGACCCGTCGCGCAGACCGGGCGACGTTGAGCAGATCCCCGAGGGGGATCGCTGCGCCCGTCGGATTGTTCGGCGACACGAGGGCGACCAGCCCGGTGGCCTCGCCGATCGCACCGAGCAGCGCGTCGGTCGGGAACCCGACGTCGAGCCATGGGATGCCCCGCACGCTGGCGCCCGAGAGGCGGGCGCTCCGCTCGATCATCTCGAACGTCGGCGTGTGGAGGACCAACTCCCGACCGGGCTCGAGCACCGCTCGGCAGGCCCGATCGATCGCGTCGTCGGCCCCATTGGTGACGACAACTCGCTCGGGCGCGATGCTCAGGCGCTCGGCAAGCGCCCCTTCCAAGGAAGACGCGTCCGGATACCGCCGCAGCGACTCGGCGTCGACGCTTGCGAGCCCCCGTGCCACGGCTGCACCCGTGGGGGTCCCCTCGTTCGCGTCGAGGCGGAGGGTGATCCGGGAGTCGCACGCGGGGGGCGCGTAGGGCGCGAGCCCCGACAGGCGCGATGCAGGGCGGACTCCGGTGTTGGTTCGTTGGTCCATCGTCATCTCCATCACACCACGATCTGCTCGGGCGTCGTGACCACGACGTCGGTCCCGCCGGCTCGCTTGATCGAGGGGATCACCCGCGCGAGCTCGGCCCTCGGCACGGCCGCCTTGACCGCGTAGCCTGATTCTGAGCGCAGCGCCGACACGGTTGGCTCGCGCATGCACGGGAGCGCCTCGATCACAGCGCCCAGCGCGCCGGCCGAGACGTTCACCTCCACCATCACTCGCTTGCGGGCCTCGAGCACCGCCTGGACGATCATCACGAACCGCTCGATGCCCGGGCACTTCGATGGGTCGTCCATGGCTTCGCGCGACGCGTACAGCCGCGTCGAGCTCGTCATGAGTTCATCGACGATCACGAGGTTGTTCGCGGCCAGCGTCGAGCCCGTCGCCGTGTTGTCGACGATGCAGTCCGCGTCCTCAGGAGGGAGGACCTCGGTCGCGCCGTAGGACCGGAGGAGGGTCGCGTCGAGCCCACGTCCTTCGATCCATCGGCGCGTCAGCCCGACGTACTCCGAGGCAACCACGAGCGGGCGAGTCGGCAGGCGGCCCGACTCGAGGATCGACTCGGGGGCCGCGGCGATCAGACGCACCGGGTTCAGCCCCGTGTCGAGCAGTTCGACGAGGTCGGCGTCGGACTCCGCGACCCAGTCCTCGCCGGCGAAGCCGAGATCCCTCGCTCCGGCGCCGAGCATCTCGACGATCGCACGGGGCTTGAGGACCTTCACCTCGAAGCCATCGAGCGCGATCGACGGGCGGTAGTCGCGTGCCGTGGCGGAAACGCCGATCCCCGCGTCGGCGAGCAAGCGGACCACCTTGTCCTGCATGCGCCCCTTCGGGATGGCGAAACGGATCGTGTCGGATGTCGTGATCGGTGTCATCGTTCGGAGTCTCCTGGGATGCAGGCTCCGAGCGATGGCGTTCGTCAGCACTCTTGGGGGGACCCCAAAAACGACAAACGCCGGCTCGGAGCCGGCGTCTTCGTCTGGGATCAGCGATCCATCAGGCCAAAGTCACAGCCGGCGCCCGGTCGGGTGCTGCGGATGGACATGGTGATGCTGGATCGCGGCTGCTGGCATGTGAGTCAACGCTACCCCCCTCACACTTCGTGTCAAGCGGCAACCGGGATTCGGTAGTGGTTCACTTTGAGCCGCCGCCCGGCGAGGGTAGGTAGTCCGTGATCCGGCCGCCGGCCTCGGCCTCCGCCGCCTCCAGCGCCTCGACCAGTTCCACCATGAGCATCCGCCCGTTGGCGATCCCGGCGGCCACGGCGGGGGTGGTCTTGAGGGTCTGATGGCGGCGGCACCAGTTGTAGTGCCAGAAGTGCAGGTTGATGGCGTGCCAGTGGTTTTCGATCCGTCGGGAGAATGCGTTGGTCAGGCGGGTGAACCGACGTGACTGCATCCGAAGGGTGAGGTTCTGGCGCTCAACGTGGCTCGTGCTGATGTCCTCGTTGAAGGCGAAGCCGATCACGCGCCGTTTCTCGCAGCCGATGCACACGCCGGGGCTGTAGCGAGCGCCGGTCTCGCGGGGCGGGTTCCCGTACTGCTTGACGACCTGGGCGTAGTCGATCGACTTGCCGAACGCCTGGCGCACGGCATCGGGGTAGAGGCTGAGCCCGTCCGTTGAGAGCTGGATCCAGTTGCCGACGCGGGCCGCGAGGTCGGCCATGAAGATGTCGGCGTCCTCTTGCTCGCGGCTGCCGAGCCAGTAGGAAATGGCGAGCTTGGTGTCAGCGTCGAGGGCGATCCACGTCCAGACGGAGCCGAGCCCGGACGCACCGGCGCGCTTCGCCTTGTCCTTGCACCCCACGAAGCTCCAAATCTCGTCGGCCTGAACGCGCTCGGCTTGAAGGTCGCGGACGTGCCGGTCGTGCCAACGAGCCGCGATGGTCCCAGCGTCGGCGAGCAGTCGCAGGACCGTGACCTTGGAGCAGCCACAGAGCCGAGCGGTCGCGTTGACGCTGTTCCCCTCGACGAGAGCCCCAAGGATGGTGGCCCGTTGGTCTGTGCTGAGCTTCCTCATGGGGCCATTTTGCATGACCGCTCAAGCATAGTCAAGGGAAAAAGCCACCGATGTGGTGGCTTGGTCGTAGGAGTTACTTCTTGGTCTCGTGCGGGTGGACTGCGGGTTCTGGATCATTCCCGTTCGGGTGCGTCCACGAGTGCGTGTGGTTCGACACGATCTCCATCCAAGGACGGTCCTTGGACTGCTTGGCGGCCTTGATTGCTCGTTCCACTGCCCCCCAGTCCTTCCCACCGCATTCAGCGTTGCAGTCAAGCTTTCGTTTCATTTCCCGGTCCCTCGCGTCGGAGTATCCCCAGCAGTCTCTCATCATCGGGCATCATGCACGAGAGTACATCAACAATGGGCGCCAGCGTCCCTGTGGGCGCTTCACACTCAATCCCAATGCCAATGGCCTCCTCACGGTCGATGATGAACCCGTGATCGGAATAAGCCTCTGTCAACTGGCTGGCAACCTGCCCAGCTCGTTGCGGCGTGTAGCGAGGCGCCATCAGGCGTTCAGCGTAGTCCTGGCCAACTTTGAGTTGCCGAGCCATGGTTGTGAACTGCACCGCGTCGATCTTCTCAAAGAGCGGTGCCATCAGTTCGGCAACGAAGTGAGAGGCGAGAGGGAGAAGGAACTCAAGTTTCTTCTGGCTCCGCTGGGCCCACAGCGCCATCTGGCCGTCGATTGCGCGCAGCGCCTCGGCATGAAGCCGCTCGACCGACTGGACCATCTCAAGGGCTGACATTTGCTTCTCTCGGTCTGCGTCGTCCACCTGAACGTCAAGCGGACCAAGCTCAGCAAAGTCCCCCATGATGATCCGCTCAGATCCTAGCGCCCAGAGCGTCGCGGCACTCTTGGCGAAGCTGGGAACAATGGTGACGAACCCGCCGCAGTAGCCCTGCAAGAACCTCGCCATGCGATACGCGGCGCGGGCACTGCCTCCGGGAGAGTGAAGCACGACCGTCATGCGAGTGCCTCGCTTGCACGACTCTCGGATACAGGCTTGTAGTTCATCGCAAAGGGGTTCGCTCAGCCAGTCCCGCACACTCTGAATAGTGCCACCGACACCATGCGCCACCACAAGCACTGGGGTTCCAACCTCTGCTGAGAGCGAGAGCAAGGCCTCCCGCATCTCCGGGGTCGGTTCCTCTCCGAGCATTTCGACGACTTCCTTGGCCTTCGGTGCCTCCTTGCCAGCCGCCGCCTTCGCCCCGTTGTGAGGCGGCTTTCCTTTGTTCGGCTTCGGCTCAGGTGTCGCCTGGGGTGCATTCGCTGCTTCAGCCATTTTCGTTCTCGTCGGTGGACCCTTGCTTCTTCCATCTGGCCTCTGCGGCCCGGCGGGCGATGTCGCTGCGCTGCTCTGCTGTCAGTTTCGCCGCCCTTGCCGGACCACCCTTGAGCCCACCAAGCCGACCAAGTGAAACGGCTGCTTGGTTCTTCGGTGCGCCCTCCTGCTTGCTTGACCGCTTTGGCATCATGGGTCAACTATGGTACCAAATGGGGCAATAGTCAAGGGGCCTGGCGGAGCGCCTGGGCTTCTGCTCCGGCCTCGAACGCCGCCCGGAGCAGTTCTCGGGCTCTGGTGTCCACCTGCTGGATCTGCCCGATCCACGCCTCCCAGGCAGCCTCAAGGTCGGCGGGCATGGCGGGCGCGTCCTTGGTGGCTTCCCGCAGGATCCGGGCGGCTTCGGTGTTGGGGTCCGGCTCTGTCATCCGTCCATTGTACGCGGGGGCGTATCGGGGCCGGGAGGGGGTGGGGCGTCAGAGTGAACCACTACCCGGGATTCGGCCCTGGAGCACTCTCGGGGGTGGTCGCGCCGGGCGCAAGTGGCCGCGACTCGGCGTGCGCCGGTCCCGCTCAACCCTCGACCCGCTCCCACATCAGCGCGTTGTAGTCGATCTCGCCGGTCTCAACGCCCAGCCGACGCAGCATGTGCATCGCCTGCGCCCGGTGGTGCACCTCGTGCAGCGCCAGCTGCGCGAACACGTCGCCTGGCGAGGCGCGGTACGAGTAGGACTCACCCTCCCACACGGTCGTGTACACGCTTGGTGTATCCCAGTCGGTGACCGCCGCGATGTCCGCGCGTGTCTGCGCCGCCTGCCGGATCCACGCGGGCTCGAGGGTCGCGAACGCCATCGAGCCTTCGGTGGTGACCTCCGGGTCGTCCTCGGGCGAGGGCGGATCCAGCGGCCCGGTCTTGCCGCGGATGCGCTCCATGTACAACCACTCGGCGCCCTTCATGTGGTGGAGCGTTCGCGCGAGCGAGCCGAGCCCGATCGGGTGCTCCTTGGTGTACTGCTCGGGTGTGAGCGGGCGGACCCAGTCGAAGAGGTGGGTGCG
>JANQQG010000129.1 GCA_028285065.1 Phycisphaerales bacterium | reverse complement strand
CGAGCACGCCGGACTGGCGCATCGCGCCGCCGAGAATCTTCCGGATCCGGCGCACGCGCTTGAGTGTGTCCGCATCGCCCGCGACGCACGAGCCGACGGGGCAGCCGGGGCCCTTGCTGAAGCAGACGCTGACTGTGTCGGCGAAGGCCGCGATGGCGCTCAGGTCCCTGCCCGTCGCGACGTGGGCGTTCCAGAGGCGTGCGCCGTCCATGTGGACGCGTAGGCCGAGTTCGTGCGCACGTTCGGAGACGGCGCGGAGCTGATCCGTGGGCCAGACGCGCCCGCCGCCGCGGTTGTGCGTGTTCTCGACGCTGACGAGGCGAGTGGGGGGGAAGTGGTGGTCGTCGGGGCGGACGAGGGCGGCCATGTCGTTGGCGCTGAAGACGCCGCGCTCGCCATCGACGAATCTCAGCGACACCCCGCTGATCGCGGCCCACGCGCCGGTCTCGTAGTAGTAGACGTGCGAGTCGGGGTGGATGAGCACCTCGTCGCCCGGCTGTGTCTGCGACCGGATCGCGCACTGGTTGGCCATCGTCCCGCTCGGCACGAACGCGGCATCGTCCTTGCCGAGCAGCCCCGCGACGCGTTCCTCGAGCGCTCGGACGGTCGGTTCGTCGTGCAGGACGTCGTCGCCCAATGGGGCCGCCATCATGGCCTCGCACATGGCGGGGGTCGGCTGCGTGACGGTGTCGGAACGGAGGTCGATGGGGGGCATGGGCGAGAGCCTACCGGGGGTGGCGGGGCTGCTTCAGTTCAATCATCTGAGTTGATTGAACACCTAATCTCGATTGATTTGAATCATGTATCCGCGATGGCGATAGTTCATCGAGACCCAGCCACCCCCGCACCCCCGCACCCCCGGCCCCAGGCTCGCAGGAGGACCGATCATGCCCGCAGACCCCTTCAACGCACGCGACACCCTCAGCGTCAACGGCCAGTCGTACGACTACATCCGGCTTGGCGCCCTCCAGGAGAAGGGGCTCGGGCAGATCGACCGGCTGCCGTACTCGATCCGGGTCCTGCTCGAGGCGATGGTCCGGAACCTCGATGGCTTCACCGTCACCTCCGACGACGTCGCGGGCCTCGCGTCGTACGACGCGGGCAACGTTGATGCCGTCGAGATGCCGTTCATGCCGGGGCGCGTCGTGCTGCAGGACTTCACGGGCGTCCCGTGCGTCGTGGATCTCGCGGCCATGCGTGACGCGATGAAGAACCTCGGCGGGGATCCGTCGCAGATCAACCCGGCCGTGCAGTGCGACCTGGTGATCGATCACTCCGTGCAGGTGGACGACTTCGCGACGCGTGTGGCGCTGACGATCAACGCGGAGCGCGAGTTCGAGCGCAACAACGAGCGGTACACGTTCCTCAAGTGGGGCCAGGAGTCGCTGGACAACTTCCGGGCCGTCCCGCCGGCGACCGGCATCGTGCACCAGGTGAACCTCGAGTACCTGGCGCGCGGGTGCCTGACCAAGGCGGGCGAGCCGAACCAGTGGGTCTACCCGGATTCGCTGGTCGGGACCGACTCGCACACGACGATGATCAATGGTGTCGGTGTGCTCGGCTGGGGCGTGGGCGGGATCGAGGCCGAGGCCGTCATGCTCGGCCAGCCGGTGTACATGCTCACGCCCGAGGTCGTCGGCTTCAAGCTGACCGGCCAGCTCCCCGAGGGCGCCACCGCGACCGACCTCGTGCTCACCGTCACGCAGATGCTCCGCGCCCACGGCGTCGTCGAGAAGTTCGTCGAGTTCTTCGGCCCCGGTATGGCTGAGCTCTCGATCCCGGACCGCGCGACAATCGCGAACATGGCGCCCGAGTACGGCGCGACCTGCGGGTTCTTCCCGATCGACGCGAAGACGATCGAGTACTTCCGCTTTACGGCCAAGACCGACGAGGAGGTCGCGCTGACCGAGGCGTGGGCCAAGGCCAGCGGGTTCTACTGGACGCCCGACGCGCCCGAGCCCAAGTTCGGGGCCGTCCTGGAGCTGGACCTGTCGACCGTCAAGCCCTCGTTGGCTGGTCCGAAGCGTCCCCAGGACCGGATCGAGCTCGCCGGGCTCAAGGGCGAGTGGGATCGCATGCTCACAGCGCCCGCCGGCCCGCAGGGCCTGGGTGTTGGTAGCGATGCAACCGACGGGAGCATCGAGATCACGCACACCGAGGCGAGCCACCCCGAGCACCCGGGCGAGAAGAGCACGCTCAAGCACGGGTCGCTCGTGATCGCGGCCATCACCAGCTGCACCAACACCTCCAACCCGGACGTGATGATCGCGGCCGGCCTGGTGGCGCGCAAGGCGCGTGCGCTCGGGCTGACGCGCAAGCCCTGGGTCAAGACCTCGCTGGCCCCGGGCTCGAAGGTCGTCACCGAGTACTACGACAAGGCCAGCCTGACGGAGGACCTCGATGCGATCGGGTTCAACACCGTCGGGTACGGGTGCACGACGTGCATCGGCAACTCCGGCCCGCTCCCGCCGGAGATCGAGCAGGGCATCAACGACGCCGACCTGGCGGTCGCGAGCATCCTGTCGGGCAACCGGAACTTCGAGGGTCGCGTGCACCCGGCGGTGCGTGCGAACTTCCTGGCGAGCCCGCCGCTGGTGGTGGCGTTCAGCCTCGCGGGGCGGATCGACATCGACGTGTTCAACGAGCCGCTGACGCGCACGCCCGACGGGACGGACGTGTACCTCAAGGACATCTGGCCGACGCGTGCGGAGATCGATGATCTCGTCCGCGCGTGCGTGACGACCGAGCAGTTCCGCGAGAAGTACGCCCGCGTGTACGCCGAGAACGAGACGTGGAACAACGTCCCGGTGTCCGAGTCCGAGCTTTACCCGTGGCAGGACGAGTCGACGTACATCCAGAACCCGCCCTTCTTCGAGGGCATGACCGAGGACGCACCCGGTTTCAAGCCTGTCAGCGGCGCACGCTGCCTCTGCTTGCTGGCCGACTCGGTCACTACCGACCACATCTCCCCCGCCGGGCGCATCGAGCCCGAGACGCCCGCCGGTCAGTACCTGATCAACGCCGGCGTTGCGCAGCGCGACTTCAACTCCTACGGCTCGCGGCGCGGGAACGACCGAGTCATGACGCGCGGCACCTTCGCGAACGTCCGCGTCAAGAACCGGATCGCCTTCGACCCCGCGACCAACACCCAGCCCGAGGGCGGCTGGACGCGCAACTTCACGAAGGGCGAGACGCTCGGCGAGGCGCCCGTCGAGTACATCTACGACGCCGCCATGGACTACAAGGCCGCCGGCACGCCGCTGGTCGTGCTCGCGGGCAAGGACTACGGCATGGGCTCGTCGCGCGACTGGGCCGCCAAGGGCACGTTCCTGCTCGGCGTCCGGGGCGTGATGGCCGAGAGCTTCGAGCGGATCCACCGCTCGAACCTGGTCTTCATGGGCGTGCTCCCGCTGGTCTTCCAGGACGGGCAGACGCCCGAGTCGCTGGGGCTCAAGGGCGACGAGTCCTTCGACATCGCGCTGCCCGACCCCGTCGAGCCGCGCTGCGATGTGCCGGTGACCGGGACGAGCCCCGACGGGAAGAAGACCACGTTCACGTGCACGCTCCGCCTGGATACGCCGGTCGAGATCGAGTACTCGAAGAACGGCGGCATCCTGCAGACGGTCATCCGCAAGCTGCTGAACGAGTCGAAGCAGCCGGCGTGATCCACGCGTCAAACTGACGATGCCCTCTCCAGGGCGGGCCCATCCGGGTCCGCCCTTTTCTGTTGGGCTTTGCCCGTGCCGCACTCGGGGCAGCCCTCGTCGAGTCTTCCGTGCAGGTCGTAGCCGCATGCGGGGCAGCGTCCGCGCTTTCGCCAGGCGACCCTGCGTCCGGCCCCCCAGAGCACGGGAGCGAACACGAGCGGCATCCATGCCATCGCGAACACGCCTGTGTTGACGAGGAAGCCGCCCCAGGCTGGCTCGGTGGCGAGGTCGAGGTCGCGCGAGCCGAATGGGATCGAACGGATGCCGTGCGCCGGCGTCAGGTCCGTGCCGGTGTGGTCCTCGATGTGCCACGTGCGCAGGGCAAGTCGCGGCCACCCGTACGCCCACACGCGGACGTATGTCGGGTACGCGCGTTCGCCCACTTCAGGGACGGGGCACCAGGATGGCAACGGGCGGACGGGGCCGTCGATCCCAATGACACTGAAGGGCGCGTTCTGCGGCCCGATGTTCAGCGATGCGTGCCCAGCCCCGGCGCCCTCGACCACAGTCGAAAGTGATCGAACCTGTCGGTCATCGATGAGGCTGATCGTTCCGCTCCAGGATCCCGGTGTTCGCGTGTTCTGGATCCACCACGCAACGACGCATGTCGTCAGCGCGCCGAGTAGTGCGGCAATCGTGAGTCGCACGGTCGGGGCGAGCCAGGGCGTTCTGCTGGCGTGTGCGTTCATGCCGCCGCTCGGTTGCGCGGGCGTGTATCGATGCGTCCGCACTCCGGGCAAGCCCCGGTGGGGACGCTGGAGAGGTCGTAGCCGCACCGGACGCACCGGCCTTTGCGCCGAAGACGCCAGCGGCGCACGAACAGGAGCAGCGCGAAGAAGAGGGCGCCCGGCGCGGAGAAGACCGCGGAGTTCATGAGTGTCCCGACTAGCAGCGGCTGGTACAGGAGCACCCAGTTCCGCGGCCAGGTCATTGCCGCGGCGCCGGAATCGGCGGGCGCGGTCGTTGCACGGAACGAGCGCATTGGCCAGCCGTACGCGTTTGCTTCGACGCCGGCGCCGGTCCCCATGGGCGGAGTCCAGGCGGGCAGGTACGCGGGCTGATCCAGGTAGTGCCGATGGAAGTCGATGAAGCCCTGGCCGATCGGATCGGTCGCCGTGTTCTTCCGAATCACGACGACGTTCGTCACGAGCGCGTTCGCGTTGACCTTGCACGTCGCTTGCGTACCCCCGGCCGAGTCTTCGAAGACCCCAACGGCGAGCACCTCATCCGGCGCGCTCGACGACCCGTTGGCCGCCACGTGCGCCACGATGGCCTGGATGATGAATCCGATCAAGAGGCACACGCCGAAACGCCAAACAACTGCAGAGATGTCGAGCATGCCGTGGCTCCATTGGGGATGGGTGAGGCCGGCGGAGCTCAGGAGGCGGTGGGGGGGCGGGGCGGCGGGGCCTCTCCTTGGAACGCACCGGCGTCGCCGGGGTTCATCTTGCACCGATCAGGTTGCGCCGATCAGGCGATCGTCGTCTCCGGCGGCACGTCGAACGGCAGCGACCTCGCCATCTCCAGGAAGCGCTTCCAGGACTGACGAAGCTCGACCATCGTGTCGCCGGGGAACTTGTCAAGTACCGCACGCGCGATCTCGAACGCCACGGCGTTCTCCATGACCACGCTGGCCGCGCTGACCGCGCAGATGTCCGATCGCTCGTACGCGCTGTGCTCGGGTTCCTTGGTGTTGAGGTCGACCGAGGGCAGGCCCTTGAGCAGCGTCGCGATCGGCTTCATAGCCCCGCGCACGACGACGGGCGAACCGTTGGTGATCCCGCCCTCGGTCCCGCCGGCGTTGTTGCTCTTGCGGATGAAGCCGAGGCCGGGTTCCTCGATCCGCGACGCGTCGTACTCGATGGGGTCGTGTACTTGCGAGCCGGGGAGCGATGCCACATCGCGCCCCATCCCGATCTCGACGCTCTTGAATGCCTGGATGCCCATCACCGCATACGCGATGCGCGCGTCGAGCTTGTCACGCCAGTCCATGCACGAGCCGAGGCCGGGCGGGCACCCGAAGACGTGCGCCTCGACGAGGCCCCCGGCTGTGTCCTTGTCGACCTTGGCTTGTCGGATGATGGCGCACTGGTGTTGGGTGACGGTGGGGTCGGGGCAGTAGGTCTCGCTGGCCTCCCGGGCCGCGAGCATGTCCTCGTAGGTCTCGGGCGTGATGCGTGCGTCGGTGCGGGCGATGCCGATCGAGCGGACGAAGCCGAAGACGGTGATGCCGAGCTCACTGAGCAAGCAGCGGCTGAGCGCGCCGGCGGCGACGCGTGCGGCGGTCTCACGCGCGCTGGCGCGCTCGAGGGTCTCGCGGCAATCGGTGGTCAGCCACTTGACGCTCCCGGCCAGGTCCGCGTGTCCGGGCCTTGGGCGGTGGACCGGCGGCGTGCGCTCCAGGTCGTCCAGGCGCGAGTCCTTGTTCGGGATGCTCATCGCGATGGGTGAGCCGATGGTCTTGCCGAGCCGGACGCCCGAGAGGAACTCGACGACGTCGGTCTCGATCCGCTGGCGTCCCCCGCGCCCGTAGCCGCCCTGACGCCGGCGCATCTCGTTGTTCATGAAGTCGAGGTCGATCGGCACGCCGGCCGGTAGGCCGGTGACGAGCGAGATCAGCCCTGGCCCGTGGGACTCGCCGGCGGTCTGGTAGTTGAGCGGTGGCATCGGTAGAGGATAGATCGGCCGACAAGGGGGCAAACCCCATCCTCTTTAGGGGAGGACCAGCATCGCGTCCCCGTACGAGTAGAAGCGGTATCCCCGCTCGATCGCCTCGCGGTAGACGTCCAGGAGACGCCCGACGGCATCCGCGGGGGCCATGGGCTCGCGCCAGAAGAGGGCGGCGACCATGGCCAACAGGGTGGAGCGGGGCAGATGGAAGTTGGTCAGCAGGGCGTCGGTGTGGCGCCACGTGTGCCCGGGGGCGATCAGGATGCTGGTGTCGTGGAATCGGCCGGCCCGGGAGCGCACCTCGTCGACGGAGACGAATGACTCGAGCGTGCGCGCGCTGGTGGTCCCAATCGCCACGACCCGCCCGCGCGCGGCGCGGGCCTGCTCGACCGCGCTGGGCGTGTCCTCCCGAACCAGGCACGCCTCGGCGTGCATCGGATGGTCCTCGACGAACTCGGCTTCGACCGGCTTGAACGTCCCGGTGCCGACGTGCAGGACGACCTCGCTCGAGCGGATCCCCCGGGCCTTAAGGGCCGCGAGCAGCTCTGGCGTGAAGTGCAGCCCGGCGGTCGGGGCGGCGACGGAGGCGGCATCGCCCTCGGAGGCGAAGACGGTCTGATAGGCCGCCCGGTCGAGCTCGTCCCCGATGTCGAGCCCCGCCCGTTTGCGGGCCTGAAGGATGTACGGCGGGAGCGGGGTCAAGCCCAGCGAATCCAGCACCGATGCGCTCGTGGCGCCCTGTGCGGCGCCATGGACCCGCGCGATCCACGCGCCCTCCTCGCTCGGATCGCGCTTGATCAGCTCCAGCTCGAGCGACCCGCTCAGGGCGAAGCGGACCCCCGGGCGCTGACGCCTGGACTTGATCAGCACCGACCAGCACAGGCCGGGTGCCGTGTGGGGGGCGTCATGCAGATAGAGGCCTTGGGCCTTGCCGCCCGAGTCGGTGCGGACGCCGGTGAAGCGTGCGGGCAGGACGCGTGTCGCGTTGCGGACCAAGAGATCGTTGGGCTCGAGCAGGTCGGGCAGGTCGCGGACGCAGAGGTGTTCGAGGCGCGTCGGGTCGTTTGTGTGCACGACGAGCAGGCGCGCCGAGTCGCGGACCGATGCGGGCTCGGTCGCGATCAGTTCGGGCGGGAGGTGGTAGTCGAGGTCGTCCGTTCGCAGCACCGTTGTCTCCGTGCAACGCGCGATTGTTGACCCCTCGAATCGCTCGGCACGCCTCGATGTCACGGAACCGCGTCGCTTCGTGGCGTGAGGGGTTCTATCGGACGCTGGCGCGCGGCACGCCGCTCTCTTCTCTTCCGTTCCAGTGCGGATCGACCCTTCTCTCCGAGCGACGTTCTTCCCGGCGCCATCCGTGCGTCCCGGGATCGCTCCGGTCGAAGCCCACGAACCCGCCGACGATGGCGCCCGGCGCGAGACCCGCGCCCCGATCCCGCCCGCCCTCACCCCGATCCGGTTCGCCGATCACCTCGAGCGCGTCAACCTCGAGACCACGCCGCCGCGGCTCATGGTCCACCCGCCCTCGGAGGCGCGGCCAAGCGAGGCGCAGGACGCCCCTGGCATCCGCGTCGAGAGCGCGGACCGCGCGGCTCTCCGCCTCGGGGGCGTCTTCGAGACGACGCGCGAGCGCCCCGAGTACACCCAGCGCATCGAGGCCGTGTACCACAAGCACGTCCCGCTTCCGAGCGGGATGACGATCGACGTCTTCGCGTAGGGCCCCCTGACCGAGCGATCCTGAGTTCTCGCGGGCCGATGCCGGTCCGCGTCGTTGGCCCGTTTTGGGGGTGACGATCACGCTGGGGTCGGTGTTCCCAGGGGGGTTCACCCTCGATAGACTGGCTGGGTGGAAGCGCCCAGCGGCGTCGTTCTGCCGTCGGCCCCGCGCCGTTGTCGTGGGCGCGGGCGTTGTCCATTTTGCTGAACCCCGATGACGAGTCGCTCGCCTTTGGCCTGTGGCTCGGGAAGGAGGACGGGCCCCTATGGCCGCTATGAATCCTGGCGATATCCGCAACGTGGTGCTCACGGGCCAGACGGGGACGGGGAAGACGACGTTGACGGAGCGGTTGCTGCACGACACCGGCGTGATCGGGCGTATGGGCTCGGTCGAGGACGGGTCGACGACCAGCGACTGGACGGAGGAAGAGAAGCACCACAAGCACTCGCTCAGCCCCAGCATCCTCCACTTCGACCATGAGGGGCACACGGTCAACCTGATCGACACGCCCGGGCTCGCGGATTTCGTGGGTCAGGCGATCGCCTGCTTCCCGGCCGTCGAGACCGTCGCGGTCGTGATCGACCCGGCTCGCGGGATCGGGACGGTGACGCGCCGGATGATGGAGATCGCGAGGCAGCGCAATCTGCCTCGCATGATCATCGTCAACAAGATCGACGAAGCGAACATCGACATCGGCTCGCTTACCGAGGAGATCCGTGAGGTGTTCGGATCGGTCTGCCTGCCGATCAACCTCCCGCTGGCCGACTGCTCGGGCGTGGTCAACGTCTTCGACGGCGACGGCGCGGGCGGGGACACGCTCTTCGACTCGGTCGACGACGCGCACACCAAGATCATCGAGCAGGTCGTCGAGGTCGACGACGAGCTCATGTCCACGTACCTCGAGCAGGGCGAGAACCTCGAGCCCGAGCAGGTGCACAACGCGTTCGAGGCGGCGCTGCGCGAGGGCCACCTCGTGCCGATCTGCTACTGCTCGGCGCGCGACGGGATCGGCATCGAGGCGCTGCTGCACGTCTTCGCGTCGCTGCTGCCAAGCCCGCTCGAGGGCAACCCGCGTCCGTTCCAGCGCTTCGACGAGGAAGGCAACGCCGAGGACTTTGCGCCCGATGCCGCCAGCGGCGACGGGCACCTGATCTCGCACGTGTTCAAGGTGCGTTCCGACGCGTTCGTGGGCAAGCTCGGCGTGTTCCGGGTGCACCAGGGCAAGATCAAGGCCAAGACCGACCTGTTCATCGACGATCACAAGAAGGCGGTGCGCGTGGCGCACCTGTACAAGCGTCAGGGCAAGGATCAGGTGGAGGTCGACGAGATCGGCCCGGGCGACCTGGGCGCCGTCGCGAAGATCGACGACGTGCACGCCGGCGCCGTGCTGCATGATCACGCGGGCGACGGCGGGATCCGCCTGCGTCCGCTCCCGCTGCCCAAGCCGATGTATGGGCTCGCGATCGAGCTGGCCAGCCACAAGGACGAGTCCAAGTTCGCACCGGCGATCCAGAAGTTGATGGATGAGGATCCGTCGCTGATCGTCGAGCGGATCGCCGCGACGAAGCAGACCGTCATGCGCGGGCTCGGCGAGCTGCACCTCCGGGTGGTGCTCGAGAAGCTCAAGGACGGGTACGGGATCGAGGTCGTTACCAGCCCCCCGAAGGTCGCCTACAAGGAGACCATCACGGCCGCCGCCGAGGGCCACCACCGGCACAAGAAGCAGTCTGGCGGTTCGGGCGAGTTCGGCGAGGTGCACCTGCGGATCGCGCCCCTGGACTCCGAGCACGACGAGGGCTTCGAGTTCGAGAACGCGACGGTTGGTGGGTCGATCCCGCGTCAGTTCATGCCCGCGATCGAGAAGGGGATCCGCCAGGTGCTCAGCGAGGGCGCCATCGCGGGGTACCCGCTGACGGGCGTGCGCGTGGAGGTCTTCGACGGGAAGCACCACGCGGTCGACTCCAAGGAGGTCGCGTTCATCAAGGCCGGGCGCATGGCCTTCATCGACGCGGTGCAGAAGGCGCGTCCCGCGCTGCTCGAGCCGTTCGTCGATCTCGAGATCGTCGTCCCGAGCACGAACATGGGCGACATCACGGGTGTGCTCAGCGGCAAGCGTGGGCAGGTGCAGAACACCGACATCGCGGGCGACACGTGCATCATCAGCGCAACGGCCCCGCTCGGTGAGCTGCAGAACTTCACCAACGAGCTCAAGTCCATCACCGGCGGGGCCGGCAGCTTCACGATGGACTACTCGCACGACGAGCGGACACCCCCGCACATCCAGCAGGAGGTCGTGGCGGCCTACAAGCCGCACGATCACGAGTAGAGCAACGTGAGCCTTTGTGTTGTCGTGGCTCGCCAAGGAGAGGCAGATGACGCACGGATCGGATCTGGGAGGCGGGCGTCGACACAACCCGGCCCGCCTGGGCGCGTTGATCGTCGTCGGTGTGGTCGTTGTCTCGGGCGCGTGGCTGTTCGCCACGGGCGGGCGCGAGCCTGCTACGCCCGTGCTGCACGAGGCGATCCTCGCCGGTGATACCGAGCGCGCCGTGACCCTCGTTCGGCGGGGGCAGGTCGAGCTCAACCGGCGTCTGTCGCAGGGCGAGCCCGCCCAGCGCGGGATGACACCCCTCATCGCAGCGTGCTACATGGGCGACGTGGAGGCGACGAGGGCGCTTGTCGACGCCGGCGCGATCGTCGAGGAGCGCACGGAGGACAAGCGCACCGCACTGATGTACGCGGCAGGCTGGGGCGGCGCCGACTGCATCGACGTGCTCGTCAAGGGCGGCGCAAGCGTCAACGCCGCGACGAGCCAGGGCGTCAACGCGCTCATGTTCGCGGCCTCACGGGGCACGCCCGACTGCGTCGAAGTGTTGATCACGGCCGGGGCAGACGTGAACCGTCGCAACAAGTGGCGCGAGTCGGCGCTGGTGATGGCTGCTCGCGCCGGTGATCCCGCGAAGGTGAGCGCACTGCTGGACGCGGGCGCCGACGTCGAGGGCGCCGATCGGCGTGGGTTCACTCCGCTCATCGCGGCCTGCGAGTCCGACAACGCCGGCGCGGACGTGGCCGCCACGCTGCTCGACGCGGGTGCGGACCTTGGCACGACCGATGACAACGGGATGACGGCGCTGATGCACGCGGCCGCCCGGGGCGGCGCGGACGTCGTGGTTCTGCTCATCGAACGCGGGGCCGACGCGAGCGTCAGCGACGGGCGCGGCTGGGACGCGGTCAAGTGGGCGCAGGAAGCCAACACCGACGAGGCGTCGAAGGCCGCGGTTCTTGCGGCGCTGGGCGCCGGCTGATTCGCGATCGGTGCGAGTCGGGCGAACCAAGGGGCCAAAAAGTGCACGCCACCGGCCAAGGCGGGATGGTCGGCGGCGTGCGGGTGCGGGCGGGGGCGTGCGTGGCTGCGTGGTGTGGTGGGAAGGGCCCCCGCGCCGCGGGTGGGATGTCTGGCAGTCGCTCCGAAGGCGCCCGGTCGTCCCTTTCGGTCGGCCGGGCACGCGCTGCGCTCACCGTGATGCTCTCTGGCCGCCCGGACCCGATCCCGTCCATGGGACCGGTCGTGAGCCCGCCGCGTCCATGCGGGGGCGTGCCGGTTCGCGATCCATGCGTCCCGGCCTCGGTCTGCCTTCGAGCGACGGGTTCGTCTCTGAACCCGCCGGGTGAGTCGCCGTCGTGTCGGCGGGGTGGACGGGGCCTCCGTGCCCCGGCTCATGTCCCGCCTTGGAAAACCCGGGCGCTTGTTTCCAAACGACCGGGCACGGATCTCCCTCTCTCCAAGAAGACCCCTGTCGCGCCGCCGGCGTCACTTAGGACGACGGACGACGCTTGTTCTCGATCCGTCTGACAAGGTCGGGCAAGCGCCGGAACCGCTCTGCAGCGGCCTCCTTCCAGCGCTCGCGCGGGTGGACCTCGAGACGGGTGCGTGCTCCGACGATGACGACCTCCTGCGGGAGGCCGAGCAGTTCGATGTGCGAGTTCGGGACGTTGATGCGCCCTGCCGAGTCGGGCTCGATGCGCTCGGCGAATCCGTAAAAATCGCTCTCCAGGTCCGCTTCTTCCTCACCCGGAGTGAGGGACGACTCAGCCTGGTTCGCCAACTGCTGGAACGTTGTCTCCGTGAAGAGGCGCAGGTGGCCTGTCGGCCAGGGCACGCAGTACCACGCGCTCCCGTCACGCTCGACATCCCACTGGTTCCGGTACTTGGCCGGGATTGCCAGGCGCTGCTTGGCGTCGATGGTGTGCTCGGAGTGTCCGGTGAAGAGCACTGGCTGGCGTCTCCCGTGGGCATGCGTGGGAGTATCCGACACTACGCCACACATTGCAACACTTCATCGTCAGAATCGGGCTGCTTTTTTTGTTCGGGATCCGACCGAGGGCGCAGTCCTTCCCGTCTCTGTGGCCGCCCCCTGGGCATGGGAACAGGGCTCCGGACGCGTCTCCGGCCCACCCTGTAGACTCGGCGACCTCTGCGGGAAGGAGCAAACGTTGACCGACGAGGCCATGCCCCTGACGGGGGAGGAGCGGACCTCGGTGGAGCAGGCACTGGCCCTGCTCCCCCAGGCCCTGTGTGTCATGACCTCGGCCTTCGACGGCGGGCGCGCTGGCGTCCTTGTCTCCCGCGTCATGCCCTGTGCGGATGAACCCCTGTTCGTCTGCGTCGCGGCCCGCAAGGGGCACAGCGTCGCGCCGCTGATCCGCGATGCGCACGCGTTCGGGCTCTGCCTGATCGATGAGTCCCAGCGTCTGCTCGTGCGCAAGTTCGCGCCGGACGCACCGGAGGTCGAGGACCCGTTCGACTCGCTCTCGTCGATCACGCTCGCGACCGGAGCGCCGCTGCTCGAGCGATCACGCGCCATGCTCGATTGCGAGGTCGTCCGGCACTTCGACCTCGAGGCCGATCACGAGCTCTACGTCGGACAGGTCCTGGCAGGACGGGTCAACGGCGTCATCTAAGCGCCTTCCCTTCTCTCAGAGAAGTTCGCGGACATGGCGCAGCAGTTCGGCGTCGAACGCCGCCTCGCTGAACCGCTCGGCGCTTGCGCGGCAGGCCTTGGTCTGTGCACGCGGGTCGTGCTGGCGGACCTGTTGCACAGCACGCTCGATCGCCTCTGGTCTCGGCTCGTCGAAGAATGCCCCGCGTGGTCCCGGGTCGCTCTCGGCGTCCATGAGCAGGAAATCGAGCGCCCCGCCGGCTCGGCGTGCAACGACCGGGCACCCGCACGCGAGGGCTTCGACCGCGATGATCCCGAAGTCTTCCACCTGCGGGAACAGGAGCAGGCGTGCGCGCCGGTACAGGTCGCGGAGCCGCTCGTCATCAACGCGTCCGAGGAACTCGACCCGTCCCGTTGCCTCCCGTTCGAGCGACTCACGCTGCGAGCCGTCCCCGACGACGAGCAGGCGTGCGTTTGCATTGGCGGCCGCACGGATTGCGAGGTCCACGCGCTTGTACGGCTCGAGGGCGCTGACGAGCAGCCAGTCGTCGCCGCGTTCGATGCCGGCGTCGGGCGTGAAGAACTCCGTGCGCACTGGCGGGTGCAGGACGTGGGCTTCGCGCCCGTAGAAGCGTCGGATCTGATCGGCGGTGTGGGAGGAGTTGGCGAGGAAGCGCGTGACGCGCACGGCGGTGCGCCGGTCCCAGGTTCGATACCACGGACCGACGGCCCGGAGGCCGAGCGAGCGGAGCGAGGCGTGCGAGCCGCCGGCGTAGGCCGCGCGCTGCGACCAGACGTAGCGGGCCGGGGCGTGGCAGTAGCAGAGGTGAGGGACGCCGGTCGGGGTGCGGATGGACTTGACGGCGGCCGAGGAAGAGGAGACCAGCAGGTCCATCGGTGAGCGTGCGTGCAGGCGTGCGAGGGTCCGGGTCAGGCCGGCCACCGCGGCGGGGTAGAGCGGGAGCATCCAGCGGCGCGCGCCCCCGGCGCCTCCGACTCGTTGGAGGACGGATCGGACGTGCGCGAGCTCGTCGATGGCCGGGCAGTGTGGTCGCCCGTTGTCGACCATGGTCAGCAGGGTCCTGACCTCGAAGTCCTCTT
>JANQQG010000126.1 GCA_028285065.1 Phycisphaerales bacterium | reverse complement strand
GGGATGTACGCCTCGGGCTGGTAGTAGTCGTAGTAGCTGACGAAGTAGTTGACCGAGTTGTCCGGCAGGAACTCGCGCAGCTCCTCGTAGAGCTGGGCCGCCAGGGTCTTGTTGTGGCTGATGATGAGCGTCGGCTTGTTCACGCGCGCGATGGTGTGCGCCATCGTGAACGTCTTGCCCGTACCGGTCGCCCCCAGCAGCGTGCTGAAGCGCTCGCCCCGGTTGATTCGCTCGGCCAGCGCGTCGATCGCCTCGGGCTGATCGCCGGTCGGCGAGAAGTCGCTGACAACCTCGAAGGGGCGGTTCGCCTCGTTGGCCATTGGTGATCGTAGAGGCGTGCCCGGTCGGGACGCCGGCCTACAGGAGCCCCGTCGTCGGGATGGCGACGGTGTACGGACGCAGCTCGTAGGTCATCACCCCATTGGCGACGACCGGGTCGCGCCCAACCAGCTCACGGGCCGCCTCCTCGTCGGGCGCCTCGAAGATCACCAGCCCGATCGGCGGCTCGTCCTGGGTCCTGCCCGCCAGGATCACCACACCCTCGGCGTGCAGGGCCACCAGGCGCTCGAAGTGGGCCTGCACATGGGCCACCTCGTCCGGCGTCGCGTCCCCGGGAAACGTGGGCCGGGCTGGGCTGAGGAGGCAGAGCCACTGCGTGTGGGCAGGATCTGGCATCGCCAGAGCCTACCTGGGCGGCTTTCTGCGCGAGCCCCTTGACATCGCCGACAAATATGTGACAATCCAGTCACATAAGAGCGGGCGAGGGGCAGGAGGCTGGATCATGAGCGAACTGACAGCGGGCGGCGACCTGCGGATCGAACTGGAAGTCCCGATCGAGGCATCGCGCGAGCGCGTCTTCGAGGCCATCGCCGGAGGGATCGGCGACTGGCTGCTCGGCGAGAACGACCAACCGATGGGCCTGAAACTCGAGCGCTTCCCGGGCGGGCGTCTCTGGCGCGACCTCGGCGAGGCGGGCGGGCACCTCTGGGGGCACGTGCAGGTATTCAAGCCGCCGACGCTCTTGGAACTCATCGGCCCGATGTTCGAGTCGCGTCCGATGCTGCACCACCTGACATTCCGTGTGGTCGAGGACGATGGTGGAGGGTCGGTGTTGCGCTTTACGCACCTCGCCAATGAGACGCCGATGGGCGAGTCGCTCGATGAGGCGCGGGCCGTGTGGACGGAGATCCTCGCCGGACGCTTCAAGGCGTACGC
Source organism: Phycisphaerales bacterium (assembly GCA_028285065.1). Lineage (GTDB taxonomy): Bacteria > Planctomycetota > Phycisphaerae > Phycisphaerales > UBA1924 > JANQQG01. Next base: position 47,440 of record JANQQG010000126.1, on the reverse strand, counting down.
CGAGGGTCGCGCGTAGTCGTCGCGCACGGGGATCGCATGGACGCCGATCTGGACATCGTGTGGCGCGCCCTGTCGGACGGAACGCGTCGTGGCATCCTCGACGCGCTCCGCGCCGGGCCGCGCACGACGGGTGAACTCGTTGAGCGGTTCCCCCGCCTGTCGCGCTTCGGGGTGATGAAGCACCTGGACGTGCTCGTCGAGGCCGGGCTGGTGCTGGTGCGTCGCGATGGGCGCAAGCGGATCAACACACTTAACGCCGTCCCATTGCGTCGGGTCTACGAGCGATGGGTCAGCAGGTACGAGAATCACTGGGCCCGGGGCTTGCTCGGGCTGAAGGAGGCGGTCGAGATGGGCCAGGCGGCAACCGGATCGGAGAAGGTCACGAGCACACCCTTCAACGTGGCGCGCGTCGAGCTAGAGATCGAGATCGACGCCCCGCCCGCGAAGGTCTGGGAGGCGCTCGTCGGAGAGGCAACCGGCTGGTGGCTCCGCGCCTTCTACGCCGGCGGGGACAAGGCGACGTCCTTCGTCATCGAGCCCCACCTCGGCGGCTTCGCCTACGAGCAGTGGGGCGATGAGACCACCGGCTCGCGACACGCCTGGTACCAGGTCGTCGCGATCGATCCCGGCAAGATGCTCCGGCTCAGCGGCGCCATCGCGCCGTCTTTCGGCGGCCCCGCCTCGACCATGCTCGAGCTCACGCTCGAGCCGCGCAAGGACGGGACGGCCCTGAGGATCCTCGACGGTGCGTGGGGCGCAGTGGGCGAGGCCATGGAGTCGTCGATGGGCGACGGCTGGCGTCAGATGTTCACCGACGGACTCAAGGCGTTCATCGAGACCGGCTCGCGCAACGAGTAGGCGTCGCAATGAGAAGGAGAGGACTAGCGCACGAGCCCGCGGCGGCGCAGCTCGCTGGTTGCCATGCGTTCGACCGTCTCGTCCGAGCGCGCCAGCAGGTGTGAGATCCCGCGCGCGCGGCAGAAGCCCTGCAACTCCGCGATGTACCGCTCGAGCGCCTTGCGGTAGTTGGCGATCGTCTCGTTGGTCAGCGTCACCTCGGCGCTGCGCCCCGTCTCGACGTCTGTCAGGCGCATGTCCCCGACCAACGCCCGAGCGCCGTCGCCTCCAGCACTCCCTCCGCTGCTTCCTTTCTCGAGTTCGCCAGCGGGATCCAACTCGCCCGGCGCAAGGACCTGCACGCACCACGTCTCGTATCCCCCGCCTCCGGAGATGAGCTTGAGGCCTTCCTCGTAGCCCTCCGGGACGAGGAAGTCGGAGAGGATGACCATGACGCCGCGACCGCGTTGGGCAAGCGCGAGCGATCGCATCGCGCCCGTGAACCCACCGGCGTGCGCACCGGCGCGCCTGGGCTCGGGGCGCGCGTGCTCGAGCAGGAAGGACGCCAGGGGTTCGGCCCCACGCCTGCCGCGGACTGGTTCGAGCTGGCGCAGGCTCCCGTCAGAAGTGAACGCGCTGGCGAGCACCCGGTCGTTCTTCGATAGCGCGATGTAGCCGAGCGCCATCGCCATGCGTGCCGCGAAGAGGCCCTTGAGCGCCTCGCCGCGCCCCGCGCCCATCGATGCCGACGCGTCGAGAACGAGGTGGAACGCGAGGTCCTGCTCCTCGAGGAAGATCTTGATGAAGACGCGATCGAGTCGCGCCAGGACGTTCCAGTCGATCCGTCGCAGGTCGTCGCCTGGGACGTAGTTGCGGAAGTCCTCGAACTCGACCGATTGGCCGCGACGCTTGGAGCGCCGCTCGCCCTGGAGCTTGCCCGCGAAGACGCGGCGCGACGCGATGTCCAGACGCTCGAGCTTCGCGAGCAGCGCCGGCGGTGCGAGCTCCGTGATGGACTCGGGCCAGGGTCCTGTGGACGGGACGATCATGGCACAACTGTACCCGCCCACACGTCCGTCCAGGTCCGTACCATCGCCTCGTGGATCCAACCCTGACGCTCATCCTCCTGGCCGTGGCGCTCGGGCTGCTCGCGGGCGTCTTCGGCGGGCTGGCCGGCGTCGGCGGCTCAATGATCATCCTGCCCGGCTTGCACCTGATCCTCGGCGAGGCATCGGCGAGCACACACCACATGTACATGGCGGCCGCGATGACGGTCAACGTCGGCGTCGCGATCCCTGCAGCGTTGCGTCACCGCAAGGCCGGGGCCGTGCGCGCCGACCTGCTCGGCCCGCTGCTGGCGATGACCTGCGCGGCGATCGTGGTTGGCGTGCTCGTGTCGAACGTCTTCGAGGGCACGAGCCTCCGCTACGCGCTTGCAGGGTTCCTGGGGCTGTACTGCGCATGGAACCTCTGGCGCCTGCGCGATGCGCACGATCACGGCCACGATCCGGCGACCGATCGGCGCCCATCTCGGATGCGACTCAGCTCGTGCGCGGTCTCCACGGGACTCGTCGCCGGACTGCTCGGGCTTGGCGGCGGTGTCATCCTTGTCCCGATGCTCCAACTCGTCGCACGCGTCAAGCTGCGCGAGGCCATCGCGACGAGTTCGGCGGTGATCAGCGTGACGGCAATCATCGGTGCCGCACTGAAGCTCGGAACGCTTCCCCAGCACGATCAGTCGATCGACGACGCGCTCCTGCTCGCGCTGATGATGCTCCCCGGCGCGATCCTGGGCGCTCGCGTGGGCGCGATGCTGACGCACGCGCTCCCTATCCGAGCCGTGCGCGTCGCGATCACGATCCTGCTGTTGGTGGCCGCGGGTCGCCTTGCGTTGGGCTCGGGTCATCAGCCGGACCCCGCGCCGGGAACCGACCCGACGACGACGCCCGCAGAAGACCCCGCGCTTCCATCTGCAGCGCCTTCAGGCGACGGCTGATCTCCGCGAGCCCCTCGTCCGGCCCCATCGCGCGGAGCTCGTCCGGCGGGATCGGGTGACCGATCGAAGCAGCGACACGGCAGCCGAAGAGCCTCGGCAGCTTTCGCTTGCGTGGCCAGGTGTCGAAGGCGCCGTCGAGCGCTACGGGCAAGACGGTTGCGCGTGACCTGGTCATCAGGACCCACGCCCCGCGCTGGAGCGGCTGCATGTCCCCGTCCTCGGTGCGCGAGCCCTCGGGGAAGATCAGGACCATGCGCCCATTCTTCAGTTCTCCGAGCGCCGCACGCATCGCACCGGCATCGGTCTCACCCTGCCGGATCGAGATCGAGTTGAGGCCCTTGATGAGCGCGCCGAAGAGTGGGTTCTTGAACAGGCCCGAACGCGCGAGCGGGACGATGTTGCGCGACGGGATGGCCGTCCCGATGATCGGGGGATCCAGGAACGACTGGTGGTTCGCGACGACGAGCAGCGGCCCCTCTTTGGGGACGCGGTCGCGGTGCAGCGCACGTTGGCGGTACAGCAGCGTCAGCGCGATGTTGGCGGCGTGCCAGATCGTTCGGAAGAAGAGGATGCGCCCGACGGCTTGGCCCGGATCGCGCGTGTGCGCCCAGCGCGAGATCGGCCCCATCAGCCTTCGCCCGCCCCGGCCGCGCCTTCGGCGCCGCGCCCGGGGCGCGATCCGCCGTCGCCCCGCGTGGGCGTCTGCTCGGCGATGCGCTGGCGCACGATCCGCTCGAGCTCATCGACCACCTCATCGAAGCTGAGCTCCGACGTGTCGAGCCTCGTCGCGCCCTCGGGGCAACGCAGGGGTCCGACGGCCCGCGTCGAGTCGTAGTTGTCGCGCTGCTCGATCTCGACGCGCAGCGCGCGCTCGTCGACGTCCTGACCGGCGCAGCGCATCTGCTCGGCGCGCCGGCGCGCCCGCTCCCCGGGCGTGGCCTCGAGGTAGAACTTCACGTCCGCGTCGGGGAAGACCACGCTCCCCTGGTCCCGTCCCTCCGCGACCAGGCGCGGGTGCTGGTGCGCGACGATCCGCTGCTTGCGGACCATGTGCGTGCGGAGCGCCGCGATTGCGCTGACGCGAGAGACCAGGCGCGTCACGTCCTGCTCGCGGATCCGATCGTCCACGGGCGTGCCCGAGCACAGCATCGAGGGTGGGTCCTTCGAGAAGTCGAAGTGCAGGTCTTCCTTCGCGACCGCCTCGACCACACGCTCCTCGTCCGCGGGATCGATCCCCTGGTCGAGCACGATCGCGGCAGCCGCACGGTACATCGCGCCGGTGTCCAGCAGAGCGAGTCCCAGGCGAGCCGCCAACTCGCGTCCAACCGTGGACTTGCCGGTTCCGGCCGGCCCGTCGATGGTCACGATCATCCGATCGGGTCCCATGGCGATCTCCACGGCCGGTTCGACCATCATTGCTCCACCGCCTCCAACCCGAGAGCGCCCTCGAGGATCGCCTTGGTCCGGGCGACACCCTCGTCGAGGTCGCCGGGCCCGCGGTACTCGATCGCCAGCGTGCCCTGGTAGCCGACGGAGTTGACCGCCTCGGCGTAAGCCGCGAGGTCATACGCGCCGTGCTCGAACCCGCGCTCGTTGTCGGCGTCGGCGAACTTGAGGCTCGAGGCGGTCAGCGCCGAGGCATACGGCGTCAGGCGCCGGAGGAACAGGATTGGGTCGTCGGCCTTGGACGCGACCTCGAAGTCCGGGAGCGTGCCGATCCGGAAACCGCCGATCTTCTTGATCAGTTCCGTCAACCGATCCGGCTCCTCCGTCAGCCCCTTGTTCGACATCAGCAGGAGGTTGACCTCGAGGCTCTCGGCTTCGTCGAGGATGCGCCGGATGCGCTCCGCGGCGAAGTCGAACGTGTCCTCGTCGTCCTTCGCGTCGATCCGCATGGCCGCGGAGTTGCACCCGAGGCGGTTGGCCGCCCGGACGACGCGGACCATTCGGTCTGCCGCCGCCTTGCCGACGTCCTCCTCACCGGCGCCGAGCGCCAGCGGGGTCGACTCGATCAGGACGAGGCAGGGGCAACTCGCCTTGTCGGCGGCGTCGCGCAGGCGGTCGAGACGCGCGAAGTCCGCACCTGCGAGCATCTCGGTGTCCAGGTTCAGCCCGAACAGGCCCAGGCGCTCTCGCGCGTAGCGAGGAAGTTCGTCCAGCTCCATCGAGGGCTTCTTGCGCCCGGAGCCGAGGAGCTTGGACCGGAAGGTGTTCGCCGAGAGGGTCAGGAGCATCGAGCGGCACTCTATCGCCTCGCCGGGCGACCCGCCAGCGGGCGGTTTGCACCGGACGCCCGCGCCACCCTAGCATCGGCACTTGGACCCGCAGCAGGACCTTCCTGGGAGCTCGAACATGGCCTCACCCGACGACCGCCGGTACAGCGACAGCCACGAGTGGCACAAGGCCGAGGGCGAAATCGTCACGATCGGGCTGACCAAGTTCGCGATCGACCAGCTCACCGACGTCACCTACGTCGAGATGCAGGAGGCGGGCTCCGAGATCGAGGCCGGCGGGGCCGTCGGCGAGGTCGAGAGCGTCAAGACCACCTCCGATGTCTACAGCGTCGTCGGGGGCGAGGTCGTCGAGGTCAACGAGGCCGCCGCCGAGAACCCCGCCCTGCTGAACGAGGATTGCTACGGCGCCGGGTGGCTGGTGAAGATCAAGGCGACGGACCTGTCCGGGTTGGAAGGCCTGATGGACGCCGCGTCGTACGACGAGTCGTACGCGTCCTGACCCGGTCCCGACCCCACGCAGCCCCGCCACGGCCGATCCAGCGGTCTATCCTCCCCGACCCCCAGGGCATGGACACATCCATCCCCGGGGCGGCGACACGGAAGAAACATGATCCGCTGCATCGACGTCCACAAGTCTTACCAGCTCGGCGACCGGTCAGTGCAGGCGCTGCGCGGTGTCGATCTCGAGATCGCGGACCCGGGCTACTACGCAGTGATGGGCGCCTCGGGCTCCGGCAAGTCGACGCTGCTGCATCTTCTGGGCGCACTCGACACGCCCGAGAAGGGCACCCTCGAAGTCGCCGGCCAGCAGCTCCAGTCGCTGAGCCAGCGCGAGCTGACGCTCTTCCGCAGGCGGCAGATCGGCATCGTCTTTCAGCAGTTCAATCTGATCCCGACGCTCACCGCGCGTGAGAACATCGAGCTGCCCGGCGTCCTCGCCGGCGAGAAGGTGACCTGGCTCCGCAAGCGCAGCAAGGAACTTCTTGAGGCCCTCGGCGTCGCCGAGCGAGCCGGGCACCGGCCTGATGCGCTCTCCGGCGGCGAGCAGCAACGCGTGGCCATCGCTCGGGCGCTGCTCTTCAGCCCCCAGGTGATCCTCGCCGACGAGCCGACAGGCAACCTCGACTCGGCCTCGAGCGCCAAGCTCTGGCGACTGCTTGCCGACTTGGCCAGCGAGCACGAGATGTCGGTCGTGATGGTCACCCACGAGCCCGAGGCCGCCAGCCACTGCCGGCGCATCTTCGTGCTTCGTGACGGGCGTGTGACGGGCAAGATCGACACGGAGGGACTCGATGCGTCCGGCGTGGCGTCTCGCTATCAACAGCTTATCCGAGCGGCGTAGCCGAACCCTGCTGCTCGTCGCGACCGTCGCGCTGTGCGCCGGCCTGATCGTTTCGGTCACGAGCGCGATGACGTCGATGCAGCTCGGCATCAAGATGCGCGTCGACTCGACGGTCGGCGTCGCCGATCTCCGCGTCGTGCACGTCGGCGGTTCGACCTTCCCTGCGTCGATCGCCACGACGGTCGCTTCCTGGCCCGAGATCGACCTGGCCGTCCCACGCGTCGCCGAGGGTGTCACGTACGCAAACACACGCAACGAACGAACGACCACGGCCCTGACCTACGGGCTCGACCCACAGATTGAGTACGAGCTGCGAGAACCGAGGCTCAGCGATGGACGCGAGGTCCGCGCCGACGACGAGATTGCGCTCGACACCGCGACGGCCGAGGCCATCGAGGCCGAGATCGGCGACGTGCTGGAGGTGCGCGGCTGGGGCGATCCGATCCAGCTCCGCGTCGTGGGGATCCTCGAACGCCCGCCCGTTGCCTTCATGTCCAAGCTCGAGGCATTCACGACGATCGGGACCGTCGGGCGGATTTCGCAGAAGCCCGGGCGGATCAGCATCGTCGACATCCGCGTCGGTGAGGATGAGGACGCCGAAGCGGTCGCGGACAAGTACCGGGAGTCGCTGGCGACGCGCGACGGCTCCACACCCACGGGCCTCCTGCTGCAGACGACCGAACGCATCACCTCCGGACTCGAGCGCAACATCGAGTCCGGCAACATCGGCATGATCGTTGCCGGCGTGCTGGCGTTTCTGTCGGCCGCCTTCATCATCATGACGGGTCTCTCGACGAGCGTGCTCGAGCGTCAACGCGAGCTCGCGATCGTGCGATGCATCGGCGGGACCAAGGGGCATCTGGCCGGCGCACAACTCATCGTCGGTCTGGGGCTTGGCACGGCCGGGGCCGCGATCGGCATACCGATGGGCGTCCTGGTGTCCTCACAGATGATCGCGCGTTTCCCGGACATCCTGCCGGGTGGGTTCCAGCTCTCGACGCTGGGGCTCATGACGTCGCTGGTCGGAGCGATCGGGTCGGGCGTGATCGGTGCTCTCTGGCCGGCGCTGCGCGCGGGGCGGACGACGCCGCTGCGCGCACTGGCGGCCCGGGCGGATGTCGTCGGTCGAGGCACGCTCGCCCTGACACTCGTGATCGGTCTTGCTGGCGCGCTGGCCCATGTGGCCGTGCTCACGATCCCGCAGAACGCCCAGCACGTGTTCTGGCTGGACGTGACCGTTGGGCTCCCGTCGCTCTTTGTCGGGTACTTCCTCCTGGCCGTCCCGTTCACGCTGGTGCTCTCGCGTCTGGTCGCCCCGTGGCTGAGCCGCCTGCTGCGCCTTCCGCCGGGGCTGCTCTCGCGGACTGTCAGCGCGACCCCGTTCCGGCACGGCTTCACGACCGGCGCGATGATGATCGGGCTCGCGCTGCTCATCGGTATCTGGACGAACGGGCAAGCGATCGTCCGCGACTGGCTCGGGGCGCTGGACTTCCCCGACGCATTCGTCAACGGGACGAATCTGTCGGAAGAGGTCGAGCAGAAGATCGAGGATCTTCCGCAGGTCAACCGCACGTGCGCGATCACGATGCAGAACTTCGGGACCAGCGCGTTCGGCATCGCCGGCGTCAGCTCGTACAAGACGACGTACATCGGCTTCGAGCCCAACGCGTTCTTCGACGTCACGCGGATCGACTGGATCCAGGGTGATCGCGACGAGGCGATCCGGCGATTGAACGAGGGCGGGGCCGTGATGGTCGCGCGCGAGTTCAACGTGACGCGTGGGATCAGCGTGGGCGACACGATCACGTTGACCTACGACGACGTGCCGCACGAGTTCGATGTGGTCGGTGTGGTCACGAGCCCGGGCTTGGACATCGTCAGCAAGTTCTTCGACATCGGCGAGGAGTACGTCGAGCAGGCAGTCAACGCGGTCTTCGGGTCGCGCGAGGACCTGCGAACCAAGTTCGGCAACGATGCGGTCGACCTGATCATCATGAGCCTCGATGACGCCTACACGGACGAAGAGTCGCTCGAAGCGGTGCGCCGCGCCTCACGAGGGGCGGGCGTCCTGGCGGTCGGGTCCGGTCGTGAGATGAAGGTCGAGATCGGCGGGTTCATCCGCAAGAGCCTGCTGCTGTTCAGCCTGATGGGCGTGGCCTCGATGCTGATCGCGTGCTTCGGGGTGGCGAACCTGATCGTGGCGTCGATCCAGGCACGCCAGTTCGAGTTCGGCGTGCTCAGGGCCGTGGGGGCGCAGCGTGGGCTGCTCGCACGCCTCGTCCTCGGCGAGGCGCTGATCATCGCGCTGGGCGCGTGCGTGCTCGGCACGATCATGGGCATGCAGGTCAGTTGGGCCGGCCAGATCCTCTACCAGGTCTTGCTCGGGATCGATCTCTCCCTCGTCGTCCCGTTGGACGCGACCTCGATCGGATGGGTGACCCTTCTGGTGATCACGCTCGGAGCGGCCGTCCCCGCGACCCTGCGCCTGATGCGCCGCAAGCCGCGCGAGCTGCTGGCCGCGATGAAGGGCTAGCCCCAGCGAACTCGCGGCACTCACCCGCGTCCGAATACCCATCCGCCCAGTTCTCGCCGAGGCACGCCCGATGGCACGCAAGCAAGCCGACGACTTCCCGGTTCAACTGCTCAATCCCGGCTGCCTCGTCGGCGGGATCGGCCTTGCCCTTTCCGTGAGTGTCCTGCTCTTCACGTCCATCCCCTCCATCTGGCTCGTCAACAACCTCGCCATCGCCAAGGACACGCCGAACTGGACGCCGACCCCCGCGACGATCACGCGCTGCGAGACACAGACCACCCGCCAGGGCCAGCACGGGCGCATCACCAGCCTGCTCCTCGAGTACCAGTACGAAGCCGATGGCAGCCAGCGCACCGGCACGCGCTACGCCTGGCTCGGCAACACGACCCCTGCCGCCACCATCGTGACCACCCACCCGGTCGGCGCACAGGTCACGTGTTTCGTCGATCCCGCGCATCCCGACCGGGCCGTGCTCGTGCAAGGCACTGACGAGGGCGGCTCGCTCGGGATGTTCTTCCCGATCGTCGCGGGTGTTGCGCTGCTGGGCGTGATCGCCAGCCTGATCGCGATCGCCCGCTCGCGCAAGGCCGAGCCGATGTTCCTGACGGAGGACGACGACGAGTCCGAGCCGGTTAGCCCGGCTGCTTCCCCGTGAGTTGCTCGAAGAGCGCGTCGTCGATGCCGAGGTACTCGCGCATGTGCTCGTCGTAGGTCTTCTCGTCCTCGTCCCGCGACAGATCCAGGCGCAGCTCGTTGATCACCTTCGTCCCCTGCGGGATCCACCCGTCGTGGAACGTCTCCCGCGAGATGTGCTCGGCGATCCACTCGCCGATCGGGCCACGGAACGGCGGACGGTCCATCTTCGCCCCGGCGCGCCCGGTGCGCGAGCACACGAACGAACCCTCGGGGGGCGGCCCGCCGGCCGAGCCCGGGGCCTTCGTCTCGACCTGCGGCACCGGGCGGTTGAGTGAGTCGAGGATCTCACCCATCGCATCCCGCGGCATCCGGTCGCCTTGCTCTGCAGCCTTGACGTACCCAACCTCGGCGATCTGAGCCGCGTGGTCCGTCTCGCCGTCCTCCAGGTAGCACTTGGCCGCCAACTCGTACGCCTTGCTCATCCCCGGCGCGACGCGGGTGCACTCGACGAACGACCGGGCCGCTTCGGCGTACCGACCGGCGTCCTGCAGGGCCCGCCCGAGCGAGAAGTGGGCCATCTCGTTCTCGGGGTCCTCGGTCGCCATCTTCTGGAACTGCGCGATCCGCTGCTCGGGGTCCATGGGGGCTCTCCGCGTGCGAGGGCAGGGTGATTTCAACGATAGGCCACGCCCCGCGCCCCCGGGCTCTCCGGAGGGGTTCGTGCGCCATAGGCTGTCCCGATGCCGCAGCAAGACCCCGCACGACCGGAGCTCCGCGTCACCCTCGCGGGGCTCGACATGGCAAGCCCTGTGATGCTCGCCGCCGGGACCTGTGGGACACTCGGCGAGATCGGCGAGGTCCTCGACCTCGCGCCCCTGGGCGCGATCGTCAGCAAGTCGATCACTGGGGAGCCCCGCCCCGGCAACGAGACCTGGCGCGTCGCAGAGGACCGCGCCGGCATGCTCAACGCGATCGGCCTGGCCAACCCCGGCATCGAGTCATTCGAGCAGCACTACCTCGAGCCTCTTGAGAGCCTCCCGACCCGTCTCGTCGTCTCCGTTGCCGGGGCGAGCGTCGAGGAGTACGCCTCGGTAGCGGCCCACCTTGCCGAGTGGACGGACCGCGTCCACGCAATCGAGCTCAATGTCTCCTGCCCCAACGTCAAGACCGGCCTGGAGTTCGGCGCGAGCGCGGCCGGCGTCGGCGAGGTCGTCGGTGCAGTCAGCAGGGTGGCCGGCGGGTTGCCGTTGTTCGTCAAGCTCTCGCCAGTCGCACCGGAACTGCACGTGATCGCGCGAAGCGCCATCGAGGCGGGCGCAAGCGCCCTGACCATCGGCAACACGGTCCCGGCCATGGCGATCGACGTCGAGACGCGCCGTCCCAAGCTCTCCAACACCACCGGCGGGCTCAGCGGACCCGCCATCCACCCGATTGCGCTCGCGCAACTGCATCGTGTTTACACGCGTGTTGCGCGCGAGGCCGGCGTCCCGCTCATCGGATGCGGCGGCGTCATGAACTGGCGAGACGCCGCCGCCTTCATCCTCGCAGGCGCAACCTGCGTTGAGATGGGCACGGCCCTCTTGGTCGACCCACGCAGCCCCAGGCGCGTCCTGGCAGGGCTTTCAAGGTGGGTCAAGCGCGAGGGCGTCGCCTCGATCGACAGCCTCCGCGGCGAACTCAAGACCTGACTTCGGCCCTGAGCCGGTCTCATCTCCGACCCGTCCGATTCGCCTCCCGACCCACCCCGTCCGGGGCGGGTGGGCGGTGAAGACGGGCGATTTCTGACGGATTCGCGTCCACGAGCGCGTCTCAAAGGCCAAGTCTTGTGCAACAGAACGTCTTCCCAGTGGTTCTTGCAACTGAGGCTTGTCTTCTCCGAAGTACACCAGCGGAGAGAACCCCCTCGCCGGACACCCATGCTCCCTTCACGCCTGACAACCCGCGACACCGACGACCGCTTCACCCGCGAGGGGCTGCGCCGTCTCGTGACCGGCGCGGGCCTCGTGCTGCTGGTCGGCGTCGGGCTTGCTGGCGAGTACGTCGCCCAGGAGGTCTTCGCGGGTCGTGCGCTCCCGCCGTCGACCGCGGTGGACGGGGACCACACCACGCGCCCAGTGGCCGACGAGCAGGTGCCCCCGGAGGCGCCCGAAGCCGTGTCTGGTTTCGTTGCGGAGGTCGGCGAGCGACTGCTCGACGCGGCCGGCGATCCGTCCGACACGCTCCGCTCGGTCGTCGGTTGGTTCACCGGCCAGAGCGAGGCCACTGCCGCCGGCGACACCCAGGGCGACGCCATCTAGCCGAATGCCAGGTGCACGACTTGTCTAGTTGTCCGACGGGACCGCTGCGCCCTCTTCGCGCATCGCGGCCAGCGCCTTGCGCAATGACCCCGACGGTGTCCCTTCCTTCGGCTCGATGAGTTCGGGCTCGGGCGGTGGGGGGGCGAGCGGTTCGGCATCGGCGCCATCGGCTGATGCGTCGTCGGCGATCTCACCGTCGCGCGCCACCTGGTCCAGCTTGACCGTGACACGCTTGGACACGCCGCGCTCCTGCTGTGTGACGCCGTAGAGGCGGTCGGCCTCCTGCATCGTCCGCTTGTGGTGCGTGATGACGATGAAGTGCGACTGGTCCAGGAACTTGCGGACGATGCGGCAGAACCGATCGACGTTCGTCTCGTCGAGAGCCGCATCGACCTCGTCGAGCACGCAGAAGCAACTCGGCTTGCTCTTGAAGATCGAGAGCAGCAGCGCGACGGCCGTCATCGACTTCTCGCCGCCCGAGAGCTGGCTGATCGAACGCGGCTCCTTGCCGGGCGGCTTGGCGAGGATCTCGATCCCGCTCTCGAGCCAGTCGGTCTCGTCGGTGACGACCTTCTGCCCATCGATCTCCTTGACGAGCGGCTCGAGGCGCAGCTCGGCGCGCCCGCCGCCGAAGAGCATCCGGAACAGCCCCTCGGGTCCGGCAAAGTGCCCGTTGATCGCCTCGAAGGTCTCCTTGAACCGCGTGCGCGATGCGACGTTGAGGCGCTCGATCAGTTCGATCAGTCGCGACCGGGCCGCGTCGATGTCCGCGACCTGCTGCGCGAGGTCCTCGTTGCGTTCGGCGAGGGTGTCTTCCTCGTCGATCGCGTCGAGGTTCACATTTCCGAGTCGCTTGATCTCGGTGCGGAGCGTCTCGATCCGCTCGTTCGCCTCGTCGCGATCGATGCGGGCGATCTCGCCGTCCGCCATGACCTCGCGGTACTCCTCATAGTCCTTGAGCAGGTCGAGACCGATGTCCTCCTGGGTACGCTCCTCGAGGGTCTCGCGCCGGACCTCGGTCTCGCGACGGGACATCTCGATCGAGTTCCAGTCGCGATCGACAGCCTGCGCGTGGTCCCGCGCGTCGCGGACGCGCTTGGTCAGCTCGCCAGTGTGACGCTCGACCTCGCCCAGGCGCGACTCGATCTCGCTCACGGCCTCCCGCGCGTTCGCAAGCTCGCCCGTTGCGCGCTCGATCTCCGCCTCGGCGGCTTCCACCGTCTCGCGGTGACGCGCCAGTGCGCTCGCACGCGTCTCGGCTTGACCCGACAGCTCTTCGTGCCGGCGCTGCTCGCGCGCAAGCTCGGCCTCGGCGCGAGCCTTCTCGCGGCGGGCAGCGGCCAGCTGCTCGCCGAGGCGTCCGGTCTCGACCCGTGCCTCGGCGACACGCTCACCGAGACGCTCGGACTCGGCGCGCGCCGTCTCCACGCCCTCCTCGAGACTGCGGGCCTCCGCGGCCTGCTCTTCCAACAGCCGGCGCAGCTTCGCGCCGCCAGTGCGATGCTCTTCCAGACGCGTGCGCAGCTCGTCGGCACGCTCGGTCAACACACCGCGCTGCTCGCCAAGCTCGCGGCGCTCGCGGTCCAGTCGCTCAAGCTCCGCCCCAGCACGCTCGACCCGCGCCCCGGCGCCCGTCAGCAGGCGATCCGTTTCGGCGCTCTCCGTCCGCAGCGCGGCCGTCCGCTCGCCCTGGCGCGACGCCTCGTCGTCAACGGACGCGAGCTCCGCTCTCGACCCGTCGAGGTCGCCGCGCAGCTCGCTCGCCCGCAGTTCGAGTGTGTCCAACTCAGCACGGCGCGAGAGCACGCCCGCGCCAGTGCCGGCGCCCTTCATCGGGCCGGCCACAACGCGTCCGTCGGGCTCGAGCACCACGCCGTCGCTTGTCACGAAGCGAGCCGGCTGTGCGCCGGGCGTCGCCATCGGTCCGGACCGGAGCATCAGCGCCGAGTCCAGGTCACGCACCAGATACGTCCGGCCAAGCAGGCGGTCCAGAAGCTCACTCAGCGCCCCGGTCGTCTCCGCGTTGTCGGAGCGAGGGCGCACGCGATCTCGCAGCCCCCGCACGTGCCCCGATGATGCACCCACCAGTGATTCGAACGCGCTGACGGTCGAGCGCGATCCTTCGTCGCGGTCCCCCGCGCAAGCCAGGAACGTCACGCGACCCGGAAGGTCCGCGAGCGCCTCCTGATCGGGCACGTCGAACACGGAACCAACCACCAGCGCCTGCAGCGCCGGGCCCAGGGCAGCTTCCAGAGCAACCGCGTGCTCCGGGTCCGCGTCGATCAACTCGCCGAGCGCCCCGATCACGCCGCCGAACGCGCCGTCAGGGTCCGCGGACAGCACGGCACGGACGGCCTCGTCGAGCCCCTCGTGCCGGTCGATCATCTCCTGCAGTGTTGCGCGACGGCTGTCCAGCCCGGCGAGCTCTTGCTCGAGCGAGCCCACGCGCTCAGCGACCGTCCGCCGGTCGTCGGCCAGGCGCACGGTCCGCTGCTCGGCCTCGCTGAGTTGTGCCTGCAACGAAGCCAGACGCTCGGTCAGCGCCTCGTGCTCGGCGCGGGCCGCGTGCAGGGCCGCCGCCGTCTCCTCGTGCTCGGTGCCGAGACGCTCGTCGCGGACGCCCAGCTCACCGACCTGCGTCTCCACGTGCCCCAGTCGGTCCGTGTCTGCCCTGTCCGCGGCTTCGAGTGTTGCCAGGCGGCGCTCGAGGTCCGCAAGCACGTTGCGCTTCTGCGCGATCTCGGTCCGGATCGCGGCGCCACGACGGTCCGCCTCGGCACGCTCGTTGATCGTGCGCTCGAGTGTGTTCTCCGCCTCATCAAGGCGCGTCACGAGGTCGTTGACACCCGTGTCGTGGGCGCCCGCACTCTCGCGAAGGGCCGCGATGTGGCTGTCCAGCTCCGTGAGCTGTCGCGTGTCGGTCTCGACCTGGCGCTCGGTGTCCTCGATCGAGCGTGCCGCGTGGTCACGACGGCTCGTCGCATCGGTCACGTTGTGCGTCAGGCGTTGCAACGCCGACTCGGCGCGCCGGCGCTCCTCCCCCGTCTCTGCCTTGGCGATCTCGGCTTCTTGGAGTGCCTGTTCGGATTCGGCGAGGATCATCTCGGAGCGTTCGCGCTTGCGCGACAGCTCGTCGAGCGAGCCGGTGAGCCCCTCGAGGCGATCGCGCACTTCGTCGTACAGGTCGAACGCAAGCGACGCGCGCCACGCGCGGTGCTCCGTGTCGAGCTCGCGGAACCGACGCGCCTTGGCGGCCTGGCCGCGCACGATCCGAAGCCGACGTTCGGTGTTCTGGAGTTGCTCGCGCGTCGTCGCGAGGTTCGTCTCGGTCCGGTCCAGCTTGCGCTCGGCCTCGACCTTGCGCTGGCGGTACCGCGCGATGCCGGCGGCCTCTTCCAGGATCGACCGACGCTCCTGGCTCGACGCCAGCAGCAACGCATCGACGCGACCCTGCTCGATGATCGAGTACGCGTCCGCGCCGATCCCCGTGTCGAGGAACAGCTCCTTGATGTCCTTGAGACGGCAGCGCTTCCCGTTGATGAGGTACTGGCTCGTCCCGTCGCGGTACAGACGCCGCTCGACCGCGACCACGTCCGCGTCGTACGGCAGGTCGCGCTTGACCAGGCGACGAATCGGGCCGGACTCGTCATCGACGCCGTGCTCGGTCGTCCCGTTCTGCGTCGCGCCGTTCGCCCCGGCATCGGGCTCGAGGTCGGCGTCGATCGGTCGTGCTGTCGCCTCACGCGTCGCGTTCTCGACGATCGGGTTGTCGAAGGTGAGCGTGACCGAGGCCATGCCCATGGGCTTGCGGGCCGCGCTGCCGGCGAAGATGACGTCGATCATCTCCTTCCCGCGCAGCGACTTGCTCGATCGCTCGCCGAGGACCCACTTGATGGCGTCGACGACGTTGGACTTCCCGCACCCGTTCGGGCCGACGATCGCCGTGATCGGCTCGTCGAAGGTGAACTCCGTCGTGTCTGCAAAGGACTTGAACCCGCTCAGGGTCAGCTTGGCCAGACGCATCAGTAGGGCAACCTCCGTGTTGCATCGAGAACGGTTCGATCCTGAACCGCTGCGCTCTCAGCGCTGACGACAAACACACCAAGAACCCGCACGCGGGCAATGTCGCCACAGCCTACCAACATCGGGCCGAACCACGCCGAGAAACCAGATTCCGGCCGGGCAACGCCCGGCCCCGGCCTACGCACCGCCGCCCGTGGGCGCCGGCGTCAGCGGCACCACCCGCCAGGGCACGTCCGGCTCCAGCTCCTCGGGCCGGCGCTCGCCGAGCTCCTCCGGCTCGAAGATCAACTCCGGCTCCTCCGTGGGGTCCCCGGCCGATGTGGACTCGGGACGCTCGCTGACCAGCGTCGAGCGAGACGCCCGGTAGATCTCCGCTCGCAGGCGGTCCCGCTCGGTCGTCAGCATCGCGCCGATCGCTCCCTGCTTCTGCAGGGCGTAGAGCGCGCTGATCACCTGCGAATACGAGAAGTCCAGGCCCGGACGCGGGTCCTCGGGCGTCTCTTCGTGCGCGATCGTCCGCACGAACCCCGCGAGGTCCTCCGGCACCCGGTCCAGCGTTCGCACCACCCCACGCTCGTTCCGGTACCGCATCCGCACGGGCTCACCCTCGGAGTCGCCCGACGTCATGAGCAGGCGGTGGTCCCACGCGTCCACGAGCAGTGGCTTGACGAAGCCGGACGCTTCGCCGAAGACGACCACCCGGGGCTTGCCCTGCTGCGTGATGTACACCATCGGCTCGCGCGAGGGCACGCTGTGTACCTCGAACTTGTCGTCCACCATCGCACGCGATACCCACGGGGCGTACCGGGCCGCGAGTGCCTCGTAGGACGCAACGCGGACCTCCAGCGAGCCGTCGTCGAGGAGCTCACGCAGCGCCATGTCGATCCGCGTGTCCTGAGGCATCGACTCGAGCAGCTCGATCGCCCGCGTTCGCAGCCCCGCTGGACCCGTCCGAGCAAGCTCGATCAGGAACGGGACGCTCCGCGCATCGCCCAGCCGGGCGCCCGCGCGAAGGGCCGCAAGTCGCGGTCGCACCTCGGGATACGTGTACATGGGACGGAGGAACGGGATCGCGGAGGGGCCCACGGATTGGAGGCACCACGAGATCGACTCGCTCAGTCCCGGGCGGTCCTTGAGTTGCTCGACGCAGACCCGTGCGTACTCGCGCTGCAGCTGCTGGTTGACGCGCAGGTGGTTGATCAACTCGATGAACTCGGCCGGCCTGTCGCGGTAGCGCACCGGGACGCTGAGCGCGACGCTCTCGTCCGTGCGCCCGCGTGCGATCGCGCCGCGATCGCCCGGGCCCTCGGGGAAGCGAGAGTTGATCGCCGCCACGATCGCTCGTGCTCGCGTGTGCGACGGGTTGTCCAGCACGATCTCCAGCGTCAGCGGCTGCGTGACGCGACCGCCCCCCAGCACGCGCCCGCGCGTGCGGTTGACCGGATCGACGCCGACGCCCGACGGATCCGCGAACGGGTTGATGAAGACCTCGCCCGTTGCCTTCGCGATCGAGCGCGTCCTGACGCCCCCGAACACTGTCGCCGGGCCGATCGTCATCTCCGTGGTCCACAGACGACCGCCCTCGAGGCTCGTCGTGTCCGAGTTCGGCAGTGCGCGCACGTACACATCGAAGTCGGCGCCCTCCGGAAGGCCGGGAGGGATCGCAGCTTCCACGATCACGACAGCAGTCCCGGGGTCACTGAGAAACGCACGCGGCGTCACACCCTCGAGCGACCCCATGTCCCCGATCCCGCCAAGCGACACGCCCCCGCGCGCGAGCTCGCGCTCCATCGTCGCCTGCACCTGCACGGGCATCTGCGAACCGCCCGTGCCGTTGAGGCCGACGACGATCCCGAACCCAGAGATCAGCTGCGGCTCGATCCCACGGATCGACGCCTCGGCGCCGATCGTCCCGCGCAGGATCGGTGGCACATCCCGGACCACGATGTCCCGCGATGCGCGTGCCGTCGGTGCCGGACCGCGGCGCCCCGCGCACGCTCCCAGTCCGAGCAGGACCGCACAGCTCACCACGAGCCCCAGCCTGGTGCGGCCGGCATGGTGAGGGATGGAAGTCGTTGTCAACACTCGCTTTGTGATTCTCATGCGGCTCGACGCCTCCGTCGGAGGTCTAGGCCCGGTCCCGGGCGGAGCAACGGACAAGCGAAGCTGGGAGTGACGGTAGGCCCGCGCGCCTGCCCTCAGGGCCTTCTCGGCGCCCTCCCCGGCTTGTTGACGGCTCCGTTCTGGACGGGTTCCGTCCTGCCGCCCCGACGGCAGCGGTTCGCCCCGCTCTGTCCGCCGGTTCCTGGCTCTCACCTGGGTGGTCCCGAGCGATCGTGGGGCTCCCAGCGGGGGGCCCCTGTCGATCGCTGTCGACGACGGGCGATTGGGTCGGCGCGCCCGGCGCGGGCCGGGCCGCCTCACACCACATGGTGTGCTTCTCCCCAGTCCCGTGCCGGGGGCGGGTACATGATCCTGGTGCTCGCGATCCGCACTTGAAAAAATCTGAAGCGCGCAAGCGGCTGTGCTTGGGACCCTTGGAAGCAATCGACAGCTTCCGACCACCAAGTGCCCTGCATTTCGTGTGAAAGCTCCTTGAAGCCACAACAGGTAGTGGTATCCTGCCCGCCGTCGGAAGCCGGTTTGGTCCCTCCGAGACGAGAACCTGGACACCGACATCTGCTTTCTGGGAGCGAGGTTCGACATATGCCAGTCCTCTGCGACGCTCAGATCCGCGAGACCATCGGGATCGAGCCTTACGAGCCGGCTGAGAAGCGGCCAGGGAAGATCTCCTACGGCGTCTCCAGCTACGGCTACGACATCCGCGTCGGTTCGCGTTTCAAGGTCTTCACGCCCACGCCGAAGACCGGTGGCGTCACCGTCGTTGATCCAAAGACATTCGACCCCGACCTGTTCGTCGAGCTCGACACCGACGAGCTCGGCACGGATCACATCGTGATCCCTCCGAACTCCTTCGCGCTGGCCGAGACGGTCGAGCGCGTCAGCGTCCCACGCGACGTCCTTGCCATCTGCGTCGGCAAGAGCACGTACGCGCGTTGCGGGATCATCGTGAACGTGACACCCCTCGAGCCCGAGTGGCGCGGGTGCATCACACTCGAGATCTCCAACACCACGCCACTGCCCGCGCGGGTCTACGCGCGGGAGGGCATCGCTCAGCTCATCTTCCTCAAGGCCGAGCAAGTCTGCGAAGTCTCATACGCGGACAAGAGCGGCAAGTATCAGGATCAGAGCGGGCTCACGCTCCCCTTGGTGGACTGACTCAACGCCTCCCTCCCACATGGGCGTCGAGCCGAAATGGCTCCGCCCATGTATTCCAATCTGTTTCTGTTGGCTTCGCCATGGACGGCGCACCTGTGGGAGGGTCGCTCCGCCTCCATGGCGCTCGTGTGACGCAGGGAAGAAGGGCACAATGAAGGTTGACAGGAAGTTCACCAAGGCCGGCAAGGACCCGTTCGCGACCGTCAAGTGGAGCTCGCGAGCAAGCCGCATCACCAACCCCGACGGCTCCGTCGTCTTCGAGATGACAGATGCCGAGATCCCGGCCGACTGGTCGCAACTCGCCACCGACATCATGGTGAGCAAGTACTTCCGCAAGGCCGGCGTCCCGCTCGACGGCGGGCCCAACGGGATCGCCTCGCCCGACTACGACGCGAAGACCACCGAAGAGGGCGCGACCGGACCCGAGAAGTCCGCACGCCAGGTCATCCACCGCCTTGCTGGATGCTGGCGCTTCTGGGGCGAGAAGTACGGCTACTTCGACACCCCCGCCGACGCGCAGGCGTTCTACGACGAGCTCTGCCACATGATGGTCAACCAGATGGCCGCCCCCAACAGCCCCCAGTGGTTCAACACCGGGCTGAACTGGGCGTACGCCGTGACCGGGCCTGCGCAGGGCCACTTTGTCCCCGATCCCAAGACCGGCAAGGTCACCCAGGCGCGCGACGCCTACACCCATCCGCAGCCCCACGCCTGCTTCATCCAGTCCGTCGATGACGACCTGGTCGCGCAGGGCGGCATCATGGACCTTTGGGTGCGCGAGGGGCGCCTCTTCAAGTACGGCTCCGGCACCGGCACCAACTTCTCGAACCTCCGCGCCGAGGGCGAGCAGCTGTCCGGCGGCGGCAAGAGCTCCGGCCTCATGAGCTGGCTCAAGATCGGCGACCGCGCCGCGAGCGCCATCAAGAGCGGAGGCACCACGCGTCGAGCGGCCAAGATGGTCTGCCTCGACATGGACCACCCGGACATCGAGACCTTCGTCAACTGGAAGGTCCGCGAGGAGATCAAGGTCGCCGCGCTCGTCGAGGGTCTCAAGGCACTCAAGAAGTCCAACGAGGAGATCAAGGAGACCGCCGAGCGACTCGGTCTCGAACTCGACTACGACTTCAACGGCGAGGCGTACCAGACCGTTTCTGGTCAGAACTCGAACAACTCGGTGCGCATCCCCGACGCCTTCTTCGATGCCGTGGACGCCGAGGGTGACTGGGCGACGACCTGGCGGACGACCGGCGAGATCGCGCGCAGCTACGACGCGAAGAAGCTGTGGAACGAGGTCTGCTACGCCGCCTGGCGCTGCGCCGACCCCGGCGTGCAGTTCGACTCGACGATCAACGCCTGGCACACGTGCCCGACCGCGGGACGCATCAACGCGTCCAACCCGTGTTCGGAGTACATGTTCCTCGACAACACCGCCTGCAACCTCGCGTCGATCAACCTCATGAAGTTCTTCGACGCCAAGACCGCGACGTTCGACGCCGAGCGATACGAGCACGCGATCGACCTGTGGACGATCGTCCTCGAGGTGTCGGTCTTGATGGCCGCGTACCCCTCCAAGGAGGTCGCGCGTCTGAGCTACCGCTACCGCACGCTGGGCTTGGGCTATGCGAACCTGGGCGCGATGCTCATGCAGGCCGGGATCGCCTACGACTCCGACGAGGCCCGCGCCCTGACGGGCTGCCTCACCTCGATCCTCACCGGGCGCGCCTACCGCCAGAGCGCCCTGATGGCCCGCCAGCACGGGCCCTTCGCCGGCTACGAGGACGACCGAGAGAGCATGCTCCGCGTCATCCGCAACCACCGGCGCGCCGCGCACGGCCTCGATCGCGCAAGCGATGAATGGGAGGATCTCCGCATCCGGCCCGTCCCCATCGATCACAACCTGATCGCGCAGAACGGGACCCCCCTGGCCAACGACGCTGAGCTGCTCTCCCGCGCAACCAACGCCTGGGACGAGGCGCTCGAGCTCGGTGAGCGTCACGGCTACCGCAACGCGCAGACCACCGTCATCGCGCCCACCGGCACCATCGGTCTGCTGATGGACTGCGACACCACCGGCATCGAGCCCGACTTCGCGCTCGTCAAGTTCAAGAAGCTCGCCGGTGGCGGCTACTTCAAGATCGCGAACGCCTCCGTCCGCCCGGCGCTCGAGACCCTCGGTTACTCCGAGGATCAGATCCGCCAGATCCTCACCTACCTCCTGGGTGCGCTCACCACCGACGTCCCGCTCCCCAACCCCGATGGCACGCTCGGGGGCGGCTTCACCTTCAAGGAGTTCCTGCTCGAGAAGGGGCTCAACACCGACGACGTCAAGACCATCGAGGACGCCCTGCCCGGCATGTTCGAGGTCGGCTTCGCCTTCAACGCCTGGACGCTCGGAGACGACGCCATCGAGCGCCTCGGCTTCGATGCCGAGGTCGTCAAGAACGCCCCGTCGTTCAACATCCTCAAGGAACTCGGTCTGACCGGCGAGCAGATCACCGCGCTCAACGAGCTGATCTGCGGCACCCAGACCGTCGAGGGCGCACCGCACCTCAAGGAAGAACACCTGCACGTCTTCGACTGCGCAAACCGCTGCGGGAAGAAGGGCACACGCTACATCCACGCTCACGGGCACATCCGCGCAATGGCCGCAGCTCAGCCGTTCATCTCCGGCGCAATCTCCAAGACGATCAACCTGCCGCACGAGGCGAGCATCGAGGACATCGAGGCGTCCTACCGCCTGTCATGGGAACTGGGCATCAAGGCAAATGCGCTCTACCGCGATGGGTGCAAGCTCTCGCAGCCGCTCAACTCGACGAGCGACACGGAGGAGGAGAAGACGGACGAGGCGGTGGCAGACGTGGCGGAAACCCCCGAGGCCGCTCCGGCCCCGGCCCTTGCCACGACTGCGCCGATTGAGCCGGAGATCCGCATCATCGAGCGCCCGATGCGTCGGCGTCTGCCCGACACCCGCGCGTCGATCACGCACAAGTTCAACATCGCCGGGCACGAGGGCTACCTCACAGTCGGCCTCTACGAGGACGGCATGCCCGGTGAGCTCTTCATCACCATGGCCAAGGAAGGCTCGACCATCGGCGGCGTCATGGACTGCCTCGGCACCGCCGTCTCGGTGTCGCTGCAGTACGGCGTCCCCGTCGAGTCGCTCGTCAACAAGTTCGGCCACCAGCGTTTCGAGCCGGCCGGCATGACGACCAACCGCGACATCCCGTTCGCCAAGAGCCTGGTCGACTACATCTTCCGCTGGATGGGCATGCAGTTCATCCCCGGCTACCGCGACGCCAACGCGCCGCGAAGGTCAACGGATCGTGAGGAAGGCGCGTCCGGTTCACGGACCGAGAGCGCAAGCGCCGAAACCAATGGTGCGGGCGGAGCCCGCCGCAGAATCGCTGTCAAGGAGGACAACGAATCGTGGAACGAAGCAACACACGACGCTCACGCGGTGGAACCCAAGCCCGGTCACGCACACGACGGGCCCCAAACCACTTCGCCAGAGGGCACGAGCGCCGCTACGAAGGGCCGGATCGAGGTCGACCGGGAACTGACCGTCAGCCTCCGAGAGCACGCCTCCATCCAAACCGATGACGAGCCCAGCCCGCTCGACCTCGCGATGAGGTCGAACATGGGTGACGCGCCCGCATGCGATGTTTGCGGGTCCATCACCGTCCGCAACGGCACCTGCTACAAGTGCCTCAACTGCGGCAACTCCATGGGCTGCAGCTAGCACACACACAAACACATCGCCCCGCGTCGGTCCCCCAGACGATCGGCGCGGGGCGTCATGATCTACCAAGAGGAGAGCCCCGCCACAGCGAACAGGCACGCACGACAAACCCGATCCGGTCCAACCACCGGCGCGTGGATGGACCCCCGCCTCGGCCGCGAGCGAAGGAACGGTCGCCGTCGAAACCAGGGCGCCCGCCCGGGACCAAGGCCGTCAGTCAGGGCCACGGGCGTTTCGGGTGGGCTCCCACCGGATCGGGCCAACCGCGCACGCCAGACATCGCAAGACGGCGCTTCACCACCCCCGCCCGCTTATTGCGCGGCGGGCGGGACTACAGAACACTCAACACACACAAACCCTCGCCCGGTGTCTCGCCGGTCGGGGGTTTGCTCTGTTTTGCTCTGTGGTGCAGTCCGCGATTTCCTTTAGGAGATAGCGGCCTCCGTCATTAACATGGGCCGAAGAGAGACCCGCTGGGGAGCCCAGCGGGAGAGAGAGAGAGACCAGCAGTGCGTAGGAACATTTGGCTTGGTTTGGTGACCGGTGCGCTCATCGCGGCGCCCACCGGTGCTGCGATCATCGATTTCGAGAGCCTCACGACCGGAGAGGTGCTTGACAACCAGTGGCTTGCGCTCGGGATCGATTTCAACGGCACGATGGAGATGATCGGACCCGGGCCGCAAGCGCGCTCCGGCGTCAACGAGGCCTTCGGCCCACCGTTCGGGACCGATCCGACGCGCATCGACAGCGTCGGTGACGAGTTCATCTCCTTCGGCGCCTGGTTCAGAGGCGATGGCCCCGGCGATGTTCTGACCATCCGAGCTTTCGACGCCCTCGACTCGGAGATCGGCCTCGTTTCATTCAACACACCGTCCTCCGGCCTCACACACGGCTACCTCGAGATCGGCCCGGCCGACACTGCTGCCGCGACCTTCGCGTACGTCGAGATCACCATCAGCGGCCCCGGCTACTCGATGGACGACGTCGAGTTCGAGATCGCGCCCGCGCCGGGCAGCGTCGTCCTGCTGGTCGGATCCGTCGGTGTGCTCGTCGGCCGACGCCGGCGCTGAGCCGTCTACCCGCGACCCATCCGCATGTCGAATCGCTCCGAAGTGCGGCAATACGCCGTGCCGCCCAATCGTCCGATCGCGCCGAGCGTGTCCGCGTCGACGTGCATCCGCTCGTTGACCAGCCCGTCCGCGGCGCACACATGCACGACGCGCCCGAGCACGAGGTTGCCCCCGCCGGGTTCACCGGGCGCCAGCGAGATCACCCGCTCCGTCTCGCACTCGTAGCACAGCGGGCTCTCCGCAACCCGAGGCGCCCGCACCTTCGCGCTGGGCGCCTCCGTGAGTCCCGTCAGCGCGAACTCCGAGTCCCCGTGCGCCAATGGCTCGGCCGCGAGCGCGACCTTCCGTTCGTACGACTCCACGGCCGCGTTGACGACGAACTGACCCGTCCCGCCCTCCTCCGGAGTCCGCACGTTCCGGAGCGTGTCCTTCTCGCTCCCGTCCGCGTTGTTGGCCGGACAGAACATCAGCGTCATCGGGTTCGACGAGACGCCGTTGAAGAACGAGAACGGCGCAAGGTTCGTCTTGCCATCGGGCGACACCGAAGAAACGAACGCGATCGGCCTCGGCACGATCCCGCCGATCAACAGCTTGTACCGCTCCGACATCGACAGCCGCGCAGGGTCAAGGTCCATGAGCAACGGTAGCAGTGGTGCGACCGTCCTCGCGTTACGATCTCCCTATGACCACCGGCCACGTCTTCATCGGGATGAGCGTCGACGGGTTCATCGCGCGCGCCGACGGCGATATCGGATGGCTCGATGACCACTCCGATCCCAACGAAGACCATGGCTACACCGACTTCATGAGCTCCATGGATGGCTTCGTCATGGGACGCGCGACCTTCCAGAAGGTCCTGACCTTCGAGGGCTGGGAGCCTCCCAAACCACTCGTCGTCGCCAGCCGTTCAATGCACGAGGGTGACATCCCCGACCGACTCGCCGACAAGGTGAGCGTGACCGACGCCGCACCGCGACTGATCATGGAAGCCCTCGCCTCGCAAGGCTGGAGCCGCGCGTACATCGATGGCGGGCGTCTGATCCGCGCCTTTCTGAGCGAGGGCCTGATCGCCGACATCACGTTGACGCGTTTGCCCGTCCTGATCGGCGAGGGCATCCCACTCTTCGGCCCTGTCGGGGGCGACATTCCGCTCCGCCACCGCTCCACCCGCTCTTACCCCTCCGGCCTCGTCCAGAGCACCTACGACGTGGTCCGCTCGAGGGCCGCGGTTTGACTGCCTCTTGTGAGCGCCGTCGTGGTCACAGTCCCAGTACGATCAGTTCATGACCGAATCCGCTCCGACCGATCTGACCTGGCCCGGCCTGCTCGCGTACTGGACCGACTTCGCCAAGGCCTCGGTCGCGCTTCCGAAGGACGATCAGGGCGAGCGCTGGCGTGAGTCGGTCGCGCCGATTATCGCGCTCCAGGCCGTGACCATGGCGCTCGGTGACCTTGATCGGCTGGCGGAGCCTGATGAGCGTCCGCTCGCGCTCGATCGCGCGGATATGTCGATCCGCGAGCACGCCGGTGCGCTGCACGAGGTCTGGGCGAACGAGCCGATGTCGATGGAACTCGTGCGCCTGATCGAGGACGCTCGGCGCGCGCTCAACGCCGCCAAGGGCGCCGGCGCCGAGTGGTGCGTCGAGCCCATCGGCGAGGCATACCCCAACGACCGCTTCGTCGCGCGCCACCCCGCCGACCTCGCCGGCGTCCTGCTCGCTTCCGGCTTCACCGGCGACCTCATGGTCGCGGCGCCCGGGGTCGCGCTGTTCGAGGGCTGCCCCGCCTGCTTCGCACGCGACACGCACGGCGGCCCACCGAGCGACGACGTTCTCGCCATGATCGACCTCTGGCTCGGTGAGGGCGTTGCCGACCCCGCCGGCGTCGAGGGGCCGCGACAGGCCTACCGCCAGTTCGACTTTGCTCAGGGCGGCCCGACCCGCGACCTCGTCCTTCCCATGGATGAGACGCTCCCCCCAGGTCAGCCCCTCCTCGTGATGGTCATCGAGCGAGGCGAGGCGATGCCGGTCTCCCTGCCCCCCAAGGCCCCCGACCGCCAGGACCCCCTCCCCGTGGTGTTCGGACCCGACGAGCCGGGCGAGTGACGCCGCTCGGGCCCACGACAGGGGGTTGCCGACTGGCCTTTTCGACACGCGTGCGTATGGTTCCGCTCGACGCCGGGGAGCGGGGCGGACGCAACGAAAGAAGAGGGTTTCGGACATGGTCAAGCGGGCGAAGATCTCCATCATCGGGGCCGGCAACGTCGGCGCGACCTGTGCGCACTGGGCCGCGGCCAAGGAGCTCGGCGACATCGTCGTCCTCGACATCCCCGACAAGGAGGGCGTCGCCAAGGGCAAGATGCTCGACCTCGCCTGCTGCGGGCCCATCGAGCGGTTCGACTCGAACATCAAGGGCACCAGCGACTACCGCGACATCGCCGGTTCCGACGTCGTCGTCATCACCGCCGGCCTGCCCCGCAAGCCCGGCATGAGCCGCGACGACCTGATCCAGACCAACGTCAAGATCGTCAAGAGCGTCTCCGAGCAGGTGCGCGAGTTCGCGCCCGAGTCGATCGTGATCGTCGTCTCCAACCCGCTCGACGCGATGGTCTACACCGCTTGGAAGGCGACCGGCTTCGAGCCGCACCGCGTCATGGGCCAGGCAGGCTCGCTCGACGTGGCCCGTTTCCGCGCCTTCCTCGCCATGGAGATCGGCTGCTCCGTCGAGGACATCAGCGCACTGCTCCTCGGTGGGCACGGCGACGACATGGTCCCGCTCCCGCGCTGCACCAGCGTCCATGGCATCCCCGTTACCTCGCTGCTTAGCGAAGAGAAGATCACCGCCTGCGTCGATCGCGCGAAGGTCGGTGGCGGCGAGATCGTCAAGCTCATGGGCACAAGCGCCTACTACGCCCCCGCCAGCGGCACCATCCAGATGGTCGAGGCCATCGTCAAGGACAAGAAGCGCATCATCCCGTCGGCCGCCTACCTCAGCGGCGAGTTCGGCGTCGATGGCTACTTCGTCGGCGTCCCCGCGCTGCTCGGCGCCAAGGGTGTCGAGAAGGTCGTCGAGTTCGACCTGACCGACGACGAGAAGGCGCTCTTCGAGGAGTCCGCCAGCCACGTCAAGGACCTCGTCGGCACCGTCCGCGAGATGTTCCCCGACCTCGCGTAACGACCGCCCTCAGCCCGCACGACCCCGCCTGCACGACACATCCGGGCACCCGCCCCGACCACGAAAGGCATACGCCATGCGCACGATCGCAGCGCTCGTCCTCTCCGTCATCGGCTTCGTCACGCTCGGCGCCGTGGCGCCCACGCCTGACACCGCGACCAGCGTCGCGCCGCTCGGCCTCGCCGGGCACTACCGCTCGCAGGCGACCGCCGCGACGCCCGCCATGGTGCTCCACTTCGTCGAGGTCGATGTCGACGGCATCGACAACGCCATGTACATGGAACTCGCCCGGGCCGACGACCCGGCCGTCCCGTTCCGCCAAGCGATCATTCAGACCTACGAGTCCAACGACCAGACCGTGATCCGTGCGTGGGACCTGCCGAACATGGTGGGCCTGCCCGGCGTGACCGTGGACCTCGCCGGCGCAATCGCCGGTCTCTGGGCCGCCCCGGACGCCATGCCCGCGCTGTCGAAGGACATGCTCGATGCCAACGTCGACCTTGTCGTCGAGATGCAGGCTTCCGGTTGGGTTGCCGAGACGAAGCACCCCTTCCCGACCAAGCTCAACGGTGCCGTCTCGATGACCTCGTCCGTGCGCATGCAGGGCGACACGCTCGTCATGAAGGACACCGGCCTGGACGCCAACGGCAGCAAGCTCTGGGGCCCCGACGGTGACGGCTACGTCTTCACTCGTTTCGAGCCCAAGACCACCGTCACACGCATGGACGGCGGGCTCGTCCTCGTGCAGATCGTCGCACCCCCGGCCGACTCGCCCGCGCACGAGCCCGGTGGCGAGATCGCTGTCGACTACACCGGATGGACCAGCAGCGGCTTCCGCTTCGACACCTCCCGCCAGGAGGGACGCGACCCGTTCCGCACCCGTATCCCCGGCCAGCTCATCCAGGGCTGGAACATGGGAATCCCCGGAATGGCCGTGGGCGAGCGACGCAAGCTCGTCATCCCCGGCGACCTCGGCTACGGGCCCAACGGCAACCCCCGGGCCCGCATCCCGGGCGGTGAGACGCTGATCTTCGACGTCTCCTGCCTCGACCTTGCCAATCCGGTGGCACGACCCAACCCCGCGCCGTAGCGTTCTGTCGGTGAGCGCCGTGTTGGCGCGTGCCGATAGGACCTGTGGCCATGTCACGCACGACGCATTACAGAGTGCTCGGGGTGGAGCCGTCCGCGACGCAGTCGCAGGTGCGCGATGCCTATCGGGTCTTGGCGCGTCGCCTGCACCCGGACGTCTGCGACGAGCCCGATGCCGCCGAGCGGTTCGCACGCGTCGCCGAGGCCTACGAGGTGCTCGGTGACGCCTCGCGTCGTCGCGCCTACGACGCATCGCTCGCCGAGGCGCCGCGTCTGGAGGTCTCGCGCGGGGTCGCCCATTACACGTGGTCGAACATCGCCGCCCGCCCGACCGGCGATGGCGACGCCGGTCCGACGGACCTCGACGAGATGTACGACGCGTTCTTCGGCTCCTGATTCGACTCGCGAACCGGACCCAACCGTCCCCTGCAACCCCACATCCGGTTGACAACCGACCCCGGCGCGGCGAAAGTGACGCCCGCGGCGTTCGTGGTCCCGATCAGGGTGTCCGGTTCCGTCCGCCTCTTCTGGCCCCGACCCGCACGCCGCGCTGTGGGGCTCGCTCTTGCTCAAGCAGCAACATCAGGTCTTTGTGACGCTCTTGGCCGCGGTCGACGGCCTCGTGGTCGCGGGCGCATCCTTCGGCGCCTGGGCGCTGCGTCGCACCCTCATCGAGCGCACCTGGTGGCCCGAGAGTTGGGAGCATCCGCCCAAGGAAGCGCTCGTCTTCTTCACCATCCCGCTCGTGCTCTTGGCCATCCGCTGGGCCGGCCTCTACCGACCTCGGCGCGACCGCTCGCTCGATTCCGAGATCATCCAGATCCTCAAGGCAAGCGTTGCCGCGATGCTCGCGCTGATCGCCCTCCTCTTCATCACCGGCTCCTCCGTCTTCCAGCAGCAGTACGGCACCGCCACCATCGCCGGACTCGAGCTCGACGCGGGCAGACTCCAGCTCGGCGCACTCGGTGTGATCCTGCCCGCGGCCCTGGTGCTCTGGCGCATCGCCTTCCGCGTGGGGTTGCGTCTCATGCGAAGGCGCGGGTGGAACCTCCGCCATGTTGGGGTCATCGGCGTCGGGCGTCTCGGCCAGATCGTCGCCCGCACCCTCGAGCGCAACAGCTGGACCGGCATCCGCGTCAGCTACTTCGTCTCCCACCAGGACACGACGCGGCGCGAGACCTGCCTTGACCGTCCCATCCTCGGCGGGCTCGACGACCTCGAATCGATCCTCGAGACGAACAAGCCCGACGCGATCTACCTCGCGCTACCCAGCTCGCGCGCCAACCTGATCCAGCCCGTGCTGACGCGTCTCGAGAAGTTCCCCGTCGATGTGCGCATCGTGCCCGACGTCACGCCCCGCCACCTGCCGCAGTCGATGGCGGTCAGCGAACTCGACGGGATGCCCGTGCTCTCGTACCGCGAGAACCCAACACAGGGCGTGGGGGGGATCTCCAAGCGCATCCTCGACATCCTCGGTGCGCTCGTGGCCATCGCGATCTTCAGCCCGATCATGGCGATCACCTTCCTGCTGATCCGCCTGACGAGCCCCGGCCCCGCGCTCTTCCGCCAGCAGCGCGTCAGCCTCGGTGGGCAGGTCTTCAACATCTACAAGTTCCGCACCATGCACCACGTCGAGGACGAGACCGCCGACCCGACCAAGACGCGCCCCTCGCAGGTCGGCTGGACGGAACGAGACGACCCGCGCATCACGCCGCTCGGACGCCTCCTCCGGAAGACGAGCCTCGACGAGCTCCCCCAGCTGTTCAACGTCCTGCGAGGCGACATGTCCCTCGTCGGACCGCGCCCCGAACGCCCAGAGCTCATCGAACGCTTCCGCGAGGACTGGCGAGGCTACATGCTCCGCCAGCACGTCAAGGCGGGCATCACCGGCTGGGCTCAGGTCAACGGCCTCCGAGGGCAGACCTCCCTCAAGAAGCGCCTCCAGTACGACCTCTTCTACGTCCGCCATTGGTCGCTCGGCTTCGATCTCCGCATCCTCTGGCTGACCCTCTTCCGCGGGTTCGTCCACCGTAACGCGCACTGACCCCCGCGGTGCAATGTGATCCGCTTTGCCGGATCCCCCCGATCTACCATCACAGATGGCGAAGCACCGCTTCAAGGTGATCGTGGTTGGTTCCGGGCACGCCGGGGCCGAAGCCGCGTGGGCCGCGGCCAACCTCTTGCCCGCCGGCGAGTTCGGGCCGGGCGCGGTCGGCGTGGTCACCCTTGATGCCGCCAAGACCGGCGCGATGAGCTGCAACCCGGCGATCGGCGGGCTCGCCAAGGGCCAGCTCGTCCGCGAGATCGACGCGCTCGGCGGGCTCATGGGCCTTGCGGCCGACGCCACCGGGATCCAGTTCAAGGTGCTCAACCCGTCCAAGGGCGCGGCCGTGCACGGGCCGCGTTGCCAGTCCGACAAGCACGCGTACGCCGAGGCGGTTCAGCGCTTGTTGCACGCTCGCGAGGAGGTCCGGTTCATCCAGGGCGCCGTCGAGCAATTCCTGACCGACGGGGAGCGGGTCGCGGGTGTGCGAGTGGGGGCCTCCCCGCGCCGCGCGCCCCTGCCGATGGACTCGCTCTGCCGGGCGCGCGAGACGTTCCACGGGCGCGACGGGGATGAACTGGACCGCGATGGTTCGCACAGCGACGCATGGGTCGTCGAGGATGGCGGGGGGATCGATCTACTCGCCGACGTGGTCATCGTCACCACCGGCACGTTCATGCGTGGGCTGATGCACACCGGCGAGCAGCGCACACCGGGCGGGCGCACCGGTGAAGGCGCCGCGCTCGGGATCTCGGCTTCCCTCGGTCACCTTGGCTTCGAGCTCGGACGCCTCAAGACCGGCACGCCACCGCGCATGAAGCGCTCCAGCCTCGACTGGGATGCGCTCGAGCCCGCCGGCGGTGACGAACGCCCCGTCCCGTTCAGCGAGCTGACCAACCGGGCGGGCTTCCCCGAACTCGAGCAGGTCGCCTGCCGCGTCACGCGCACGAACGCGCTGGTGCATCGGGCGATCCGCGCCAACCTCGACCGCGCCCCGATGTTCAGCGGCCAGATCGAGTCCGCCGGTCCTCGGTACTGCCCGTCGATCGAGGACAAGGTCGTGCGTTTCGCCGAGCGCGACTCGCACCACGTCTTCCTCGAGCCCGAGTCCCTCCGCGACGAGGTCGTCTACGCCAACGGGATCGCCACGAGTCTCCCCGCGGACGTTCAGGACATCCTCGTGCGCCAGATGGAGGGCTGCGAGCGAGCGGAGATCCTCTGCTACGGCTACGCCGTCGAGTACGACGTCGTCCTGCCGCACCAGATCCGCGCCACCTGCGAGACGCGCTCGGTTGACGGGCTCTTCCTCGCCGGACAGATCAACGGAACCAGCGGGTACGAGGAGGCCGCGGCTCAGGGCCTCGTCGCCGGGATCAACGGCGCTCGGCGCGTCCTGGGCGAGGACGATGTCGTCTTCGGTCGCGACGAGGCGTACATCGGTGTGTTGATGGACGACTTGGTCACGAAGACGCCGCGCGAGCCGTACCGGATGTTCACGTCGCGCGCCGAGCACCGCCTCGTGCTCCGGGCCGACAACGCCCCCGAGCGTCTGACGCCGATCGCGGAGCGTCTCGGGCTGCTCGGCTCGACCGAGCTCGGTCGCGAGCGTCTGCGCCGGTTCGGTCAGCGCCGGGCACAGGTCGAACGTGCCCGCGAGATGCTCGACCAGATCCGCATGGAGCCCAAGCCCGACGGCTCGATGTCCACCCTTGGCGACGCGTGCCGCCGACCCGAGTTCGGACCGAGCGACCTCGCGCGGGCCCTGAGCGAAGCTGGCGAGCAACTGGATGAACCTGTCGTCTTCCACGCCCACGCGGAGCGCCGGTACGAGCCGTACCTCGTCCGCCAGGGCGCGGAGATCCGTCGCCAGCGTGAGCAGGCCCGGCGTGCAATCCCCGAGTGGCTGACCCGCGCGGACCTGTCCCCGATGCGTGCGGAGGCGATCGAGGCACTGACGCGCTTCCGTCCCGCGACCTTTGCGCAGGCGGCCCGACTCGAGGGCATCACCCCAGCCGATCTGACGCTGCTGACCGTCCTGCTCGAGCGCCGAAGGCGCGCCGGCGGAGCATCGGTACCATCGGCGTCATGACCACCGGTGGGCTCCTCACACTCGGCGCAACGGACGTCAGCCCGGCGATCGTCTCGCTGCTGACCATCCTCGTCGGCGCGGCCCTCGCCTCGCTGCTCGCCCACCGAATCCGCGTCCACCCTATCCCCGCCTACCTCCTCGTTGGCATCCTCCTCGGCCCGCGCCTGCTCGGGCTCGCCGGCGGCGCTGACTCCGAGTCCATCGAGACCATCGAGAGCCTCGCCCTCGTCCTCCTGATGTTCGGCATCGGCCTGCACCTGGACATCGGCGCGTTCCGCGGATCCCTGATCGTCCTCGCCGGCGCAGGCATGGCGGCGGTCCTGCTCTGCGTCGGAGCCCTCTGGCCGCTCGCTATGCTCTTCGGCCTCGGGGCGGCCCCGGCCCTGATCATCGCGATGGCGCTCTCGCTCTCGTCCACGGCCGTCGTCATGCGACTGCTCGCCGAGCGCCGCTTGCTGCGCCGCTTGTCCAGCCGCCTCGCCCTCGGTGTCCTGATCGTCCAGGACCTGGCCGTGGTTGGCATGCTCGCGATCGTCCCCACGCTCGCGGGCGGGGAGGGACCGGACGACAGCGTCGCCTGGCCCGTCATGCTCGGACGCGGCTTCATCGCGCTCGCGGGCGTCGGCGGCCTCGCCATCGCCGCCAAGCACCTGCTCCCGCTGCTCTTCGGCCAGGCCGCCCGCGCACGCTCGGGCGAGTTGATGCTCGTGCTCTCCGCAGCGGCCGCGCTCGGCGCCGGAGCGATCACCTCCGCGCTCGGGTTCAGCCCGGAACTGGGCGCGTTTCTTGCCGGCTTTGTCCTCAGCACGACTCCCTACAAGTACGAGATCATGGGGCAGGTCACGACCATCCGTGACTTGTTCATGGCCGTGTTCTTCACCGCCGTCGGCCTGCTGGTAGATCCCGGAGTCCTGGCGGACTCGTGGTGGGCGATCGTGCTCGCGTTCGTCACGCTGATCGTGGTCAAGTGCGTCATGATCGCCCTGGGCGCGTGGGCCGCCGGGATCGGTTTCTCGGTCGCGGTCAGCGTCGGGCTCATGCTCGCGCAGGCGGGTGAGTTCTCGCTGGTTGTGCTTGCGGCGGTCCCCGAGGGCGGCGCGCTGACCGAGGAGACGCGCAGCGCCGTGATCCTCGTCGTCGTGCTCTCGCTGGTCGTGACCCCGCCCTTGCTCGACCTGGCGTCCCGGATCGAGCCCAAGATCCGCTCGCGCGTCAAGCCGCCCTGGATCCACGCGCCGAAGCTCGGCGAGACGCACGGCACCGGCGATGACCCGGTGCGCCACGTCCTCATCGCCGGATTCGGCCCCGTCGGCCGAGCCGTCGCAGAGCGCCTCGCCAACCGCGGCGTCACCTACACCGTCGTCGAACTCAACCCGAAGACCGTGCTGCGCCAAGCGAAGCTGGGACGTCGCGTCGTCTACGGCGACGCGACGAACCACGAGGTGCTCGAGTCCGCGCACGTCCGCGACGCAGTCGCCGTCGTGCTGACCATGCCCGACGACGACACGATGCTCCGCGCCTGCCGCGCCGTGCGCGCGATGAACCCGGATGCGTTCATCGCAGCCCGCGCGTCGTACCTCTCCAAGGCGTTCGTCGCAAGGAGCTTGGGCGCGAGCGAGGTCATCGTCGAGGAGGTCGCGACCGCCGAGACGATGGACCGCCTGATCGCCAAGCACCTCGACAACATCGAGCCCGCCAAGGCCGATCCCGAGGCCGAGCTCGAAACGGGCGCGGGGGCCTAGTCGCGGATCAGTTTCAACTCGTCGCGCAGGATCGCGGCCAGCTCGTAGTTCTCCTGCTCGAGCGCGTCCTTCAGGCGCTTGCGCAGCTCGGACTCTTGGCTGACCGGCAGCTTGGGCGTGAGCGCACTCCGCATCCCGCGCAGCGCCTGCACCTCGTTCGATTCGTCGAAGGCGTCCAGCTGCCCCGACTCCTCGAAGTACCGACGCAGCGACTCGAGACCGTCGTCGATCGCGAAGACCGCCGCCTTCGGCTCGTTGTCCTTGAGGGCCTGGGCCGCCATCGCGCGGGCGCGCATCATCATGATGTACGGCCGGAAGCGTTCGAGCGTCGTCCGATCGCCCTCCGTCTCCGCGTGGGCCGCGCACAGGTCGAGGACTCGCAGGTTCCTGGTCGTGTCCCGGACGACCCCCTCGAAGTCCTCGAGGGCCATCAGGCAGACGTACCGGTGGTAGTACTGGACCGCCTCGTCGCGCAGGGCCTGGCACGCCTCGGGCGCCAGGACGAAGCCCGACGCCGAGCCGTTGGCCTCGATGTGTTCGTCCAGACGCGCCTCGTGGTGCTCGAGGAGGCTCTCGAAGCCCTCGATCGCCGATTTACCGTCCGGACGCCCCGAGGTCCGCATCTGCAGGATGCCCAGGTCCAGACGGAGCTGGATACGCGGCTCCCCGTCCTCGCCCTGGATCAGGCGGACGTTGAGCCTCCCGGACTCGTAGGGCCAGGCGTCGAGTAGGGCGGTCAGATCGGGGGTCATCACAGTCTCCGAGACCCGGCCAGGGGCCTCATTCCCAACTATACGACTCGATGGGGAATGGGCCCACGACTCCCCAGGAGGGGTGGGACGACCTTCCGGACCTCGCCCGCCCGATAACCGACGTCTCAGTCTCAAACTGGTCCGACCCCCCGCCGAAACAGGGCTCAAGGTCGAACTTTGGGTGGTCGATGCAACCCCGGCTGATATCCCCGCGAAGGGTGAGTTTGGGCCCGCTCGGGTCCCAGAGCCCACCCAATAGACCGTTCCGTGGCGAGTTCTCGCCGGCGACGAGGTGGCAGACAAGTGGCAGGCACGACCAAGACAACCAGGCGATCGAGTCTGTCAAGGCCCTCATCGGACGTCCAGTCCGGGCTCCAGCTCTATCTCCGCCAGATCAACGAGGTCTCCCTCCTGACCGCCGAGCAGGAGAAGGAGTACGGCTGGCGGATCATCAACGACAACTGCCCCGAGGCACGCGACCTGATGATCCGGGCGAACCTCCGCCTGGTCGTATCCATCGCGAAGAACTACGCCAATCGCGGCCTGACCCTTCAAGACCTCATCGAGGAGGGCAACGTCGGCCTGCTCAGGGCCGTCGAGGGCTTCGACCCCGCCCAGGGCGCTCGGTTCTCGACCTACGCCTCCTGGTGGATCAAGCAGGCCATCAAGCGGGCCCTGATCAATGCCGTACAGCCGATTCACGTCCCGGCCTACATGGTGGAGCTGATCGCCAAGTGGAAGCAGTCCTCGCACAAGCTCGAGGCCGAGTTCGGGCGTCCGCCCTCGCTCCAAGAGCTGTCCGACGAGATGCAGCTGCCTCTGAAGAAGCTCCGGATCATCCGGAGGGCTGTCAAGGCCTTCCGAAACCCGGCTCAGACGCCCCTGGACGAGAACGGGCAGGCGATGAACCTCGGCGACCTGATCGCCGACGAACGCCACGAGACGCCCGACCAGTGCGTGCTCAAGGACGACGAGCTGGCGACGATTCGGCGTCTGTTGGATGCGATCGATGCGCGTGAGGCGAGGATCCTCCGCCTCCGCTTCGGGCTCGACGGTCAGGAGCCGCTCACCCTGAAGCAGATCGCCGCCGAGATCGGCATCAGCCGTGAACGCGTCCGCCAGATCGCCGACGAGGCCCTCCGGAAGCTGAACG
Source organism: Phycisphaerales bacterium (assembly GCA_028285065.1). GTDB lineage: Bacteria > Planctomycetota > Phycisphaerae > Phycisphaerales > UBA1924 > JANQQG01. Next base: position 11,411 of record JANQQG010000126.1, on the reverse strand, counting down.
GACGCCTCAATGATGAGAAGCCAAGCCGTTTTTTTCGGGGTTTCCGTGACAAGGCCACCGGATCAAGGCATAAAGTAGATACGAAGCGCGAGGCAAGCCGCGTTGCGAGCTAGCCTGCGCCCGGCGAGCCTACGAAAGGCGTCGCCCCATACAGAGTCAGTCGTTTTCGGCTCTCCCTCTCTCGCGCAATGGCCCGGGTGTCGCAAGACACCCGGGCTTTTTCGCTTTCTGGACCGCCCCACATCGGATCCGTCCGCCCGCCACAGGCGAAGCGGGCATCCTGCTACCATCTCCGGCCCTTGTCTGAGAACGCAGTGGAGTCCCCCCGATGATGCGAGCCAGGTCGTTGCCCCTCATCCCTCAGGTCCTTGCCGCCGGCGCGGCCGCGATGACGAGCCTCGGCGTGGCCGCCCAGGTCGTCGCGCAGCCGGACGATTCGGTCAGTGAGGTCAATGCCCTCTACGACGACATCACCGACGAGAAGCGCAGCGATCTGATCCTGCTCCCGAAGGTCCTCGAGCTCGATGAGATGCCCCCCGGCTTCGAGGACTTCGAGCCCGACGAGTTCGAGCAGATGAAGGCCATCATGTCGTGGGACCCGCCCGCACGTGATGACTGGGTCGACGTCGAGGCCTGGCTCATGGCCCCCGCCCAGCGCGCGCTTGTCGAGGCCCTCGCCCAGGCAACTGCCGACGAGCGCATCGACATGCACATGGCATTCGCCCAGCCCTACGGCGTCGAGGGTGTTGCCGAGTCCTTCGAGCTCGTCGAGGCTGGCTACTACACCGAGATCGGCGACCCGCCATGCCTCGCGGCCGCGTACTTCGGCTACATCGACGCGATCGATCAGATCCTTGTGCTCGGCTGGCTCGAGACATTCCGGCTGCAGGCCAAGGGCGACCCGGAGGGCGCGATCGAGGTCGCGATGGACATGCTCTTCCTGTCGCGTCAGATCGCGGACCGAGCGCTGCTGGACGAGGTGCTCTACGGGATGCGCTGCTCGATGTTCGCGCTCGCGCGCGTCCGCGAGATCGCCTTCGAGGACTCGAAGCGGTCGAGCCCGCTCCTCCGCCCGGCATACCTCGGTGATGTCGTCGCGCGACTCGACCCTCTTCGCTCGGCGGCCACCGTCGATCGCATCGTCTGGCCGCGCGCATCCAAGATCGCGGCCAAGCAGCTCGTCGCTCTCGCCTACACGCCCGGCGCCGGCCCGGACCTGACGCGATTTGCAACGTCGCTGGCGCGCGTTGACGTCGGGCGTCACCCGCTTCGCGTCTTCTCCGAGAGCGCCAAGTACGAGCGCATCGTCGAAGAGCAGATCGACTACTACGCCATCGACGAGCTCGTCGACGACGTCGCCATCGACTCCGGCTCGCGTTGGCAGCTCTCGCCGGGCAGCCCGCTGCTCTCCGCCCGCAGCGAGTACGACCTGGTCGGACGTGAGGCCTCCGTCGTTCGCGCGGCCTACAAGGGCCACGAGCAGATGTTCGCCGCCCGTCAGTGGCTCGCGACAGAGATGGCCGGCACGCGCCAGGCCCTCTCCCTCCAGGCGTACGTCCTTCAGAACCGCTCGCTCCCGCCCTTGATCAGCTCCTCGCGACCGGACTTCATCGACCGCGTCCAGCGCGACCCCTACTCCAGTGCCAGCCGCAAGGAACTGCAGTTCTTCGTCCCCGTCCGCGATACCCCCAAGGGCCCGCGCGGCGTCGACAAGCCCTACCCGATCCGCGTCTTCGCACTCGACGAGTCCGTCGGCGTCTTCAGCCTCAACCTCCTCGGTGACACCTTCTGCCTCTACTCCGTCGGCGTCGACCGCCAGGCCTTCATGGCAAACGAGGTCGTCCAGGGCGACGAGGGTTACTCCAGGGGCGACTACATCCTCTGGCCGCCCTACAGCTCCCTCGTCCGCAAGTTCCTCAAGGACACCGGACGCATCCCCTGAACCCCATCCGCCCACGCCCGGCGACTTGCACCAACCAGCCCTAGGTGTTTCAGCCCGTCCAACGCCGGGAACAAGACACCGTGCCGCCTTGTTGATCCACGCCCATGCCTGATTCCAACACCGACATCCACAAGCTCGTCATCATCGGTTCCGGCCCCGCCGGTTACACGGCCGCGATCTACGCCGCTCGAGCCGAGCTCCAGCCCGTCTGCTACGTGGGCGTGCCCAAGCAGAACCCCGCGCCGGTCCTCCCCGGTGGGCAGTTGATGCTCACGACCGAGGTCGAGAACTACCCTGGCTTCCCCGAGGGCATCACCGGCCCCGAGATGATGATGGCCTTCCAGAAGCAGGCCGAGCGCTTCGGGACCACGATGGTCCAGCAGGACATCGAGAAGTGCGACTTCTCCAAGCGCCCCTTCGAGCTGACCACCAGCAAGGGCGAAACCGTCAAGGCCTGGTCCGTCATCATCGCCACCGGCGCAACCGCCAACTGGCTCGGCCACGAGAACGAGCTGCGCCTCGCTCAGATGGGCGGCGGCGTGAGCGCTTGTGCCGTCTGCGATGGCGCGCTCCCGCACTTCCGCGACCAGCCCCTTGCCGTCGTGGGCGGCGGCGACACCGCCATGGAAGAGGCCACGTACCTGACCAAGTTCGGGTCGAAGGTCTACGTGATCCACCGTCGCGACGAGCTGCGCGCCAGCAAGACCATGCAAGAGCGCTTCATGAAGCAGCCGAACGCCGAGGTCCTCTGGAACAAGACAGTTGAGGACGTCATCGGTGACGACAAGCTGCACAGCGTCCAGCTCAAGGACACCGTCACCGGCGAACTCTCGACCCTCGAGGTCACGGGCCTGTTCATCGCGATCGGGCACACACCCGCGACGAAGTTCCTCGAGGGTAGCGGCCTCGACACCGACGACGCCGGCTACCTCAAGCTCGAGGGCCGCCACAGCGCCACGAACATCGAGGGCGTCTTCGCCGCCGGCGACGTCGCCGACGCCGAGTACCGCCAGGCCATCACGGCCGCGGGCATGGGCTGCCAGGCCGCGCTCGACGCCGAACGCTGGCTGGGCGCGAAGCTGGAAGAACTCGAGGCGCAGCACGGGTAACAGTGCCGATTCGCGCATCGGTGGCCTGCGCGTGAGAGTCAACGCTGGAGCGTGGACCTCCCCCGCCTACCCCTACTCCACCGCCGGCTTCGGCAGGTCGCACTCCCCGAGCAACCTGAACTCCTTGCGCCGAAGGATCTGACCGGCCAACGTCAGATCATCCACGGCGATCGCGATCGTCGGTGCGCCGTTGGGCTTGAGCATCAACGGATACGCGAAGCGGATGTTGAGTTCCGCGCCGAGCAGGTAGAGACAAAGACGCTCAAGCGAGTGGCCCTCGGTCAGTTCGATGACGAGCAGCTCGGTCACGCTGAACGGGAGCGAGTTGCGCCGGAGCAGGTTGCGTGTCGCGTGCGCGTCGTTGGTGATGATGCGCACGACCGCGTGGTCCGTCGCTTCGTGCACCGAGATCGCGCACACTTGCACCGGTGAATGGTCGAATGCGCTCAGCAACTCATGGAGCTTGCCGACCCGGTTGTCGAGGAAAACGGCGTACTGCGTGACGGCTGGCGGCGCGTACCCGTGCGCGGTCTCGAGAGGCATGGGGGCCTGGCTCATCGGGTCCTTCCTGGAGAGCAAGCCGTGCGGCGCAACAGGGCGTCCGGCCGGGCGAGCGACCCATCGCGCGCCTCGGCACTTCCACGGCCGGGATATGTCGCAAACGCCTGTCAGCGCAGGGTTTCCGCGCGTCCCACCAAAGGCGTTGGCCAACCCCAAAGGTACCAGTTTTCACATTGGGGGACAACGGTTTTTGCGCCCCTGGGCTACCCAATCCCCTGGATCGGCCCCTCTGCGCCCCCGCGCGCCCACGAAACAGCCCGGCCGTCCGCCACAAGTGGGGGCCCGCCGGGCTGGTCAGGGTTACTCGATTGTTCAAGCCGTGGGGGGGGAGGGGGGGGTTAGGCGCTGAAGCTGGAGCCGCACCCGCAGGTGCTGGTGGCGTTCGGGTTACTGAAGACGAAGCCGCGGCCCATGATCTCGTCGCGGAAGTCGATGGTGGTGCCGTTGAGGTAGAGCAGGCTCTTGGGATCGCAGACGACCTTGATGCCGTGGACCTCGAACTCCTCGTCGGTCTCCTTGGCGTTCTCGGTCAGGTCGAGGACGTACGAGAAGCCGGAGCACCCGCCGCCCTTGACGCCAACGCGGAGCCGGATCTTCTCGGCGTCGAGTTCCTCGCGCTCGATGATCGTCTTGATCTCCCGTGCGGCAGACTCGCTGATGGTCAGGGTCGGGATCGTGGTGCTCTCGGACATGCTTGCAGTACCTCAATCTTGGTTCGGTTCGGGCCCTGAAGGGTAGGCGGGCGGTTGAAGTGCGGGGGAGGGGTGTCGGTCGGGTCAGTGGGCGTGGTCGTGTTCGTGGGCGTCGACTTCCATGCCGTTCTTCTTCTTGTAGTCGGCGATCGCGCCCCGGATGGCGTCCTCGGCCAACACGGAGCAGTGGATCTTGACGGGCGGGAGGCTGAGCTCCTCGACGATCTGCGTGTTGCGGATCTCGAGGCCCTCGTCGAGGCTCTTGCCCTTGAGCCACTCGGTGGCGACGGAGCTGGAGGCGATCGCCGAGCCGCAGCCGAAGCACTTGAACTTGGCGTCTTCGATCTTGCCGTCGTCGTCAACCTTGATCTGCAGCTGCATGACGTCGCCGCACTCGGGCGCGCCGACGAGGCCGACGCCGACGTCGGTGCGCCTCTTGATCTCGTCCTGCGTGCCGAACGAGCCGACGTTGCGCGGGTTCTCATAGTGGTCGATGATCTTGGGGCCGTATGCCATGGTGGGTCTCCGAGTGGTGGGTCAGTGGGCCTGCCACTGGATCTTGGTGATGTCGATGCCCTCTTTGTGCATGTCGTAGAGGGGGGAGAGCTCGCGCAGCTTTACGACGGCCTCGGAGATCTTGTCGATCGCGAAGTCCACCTCCTCGTCCGTCGTGAAACGTCCGAGGCTCATCCGCAGCGAGGAGTGGGCCAGGTCGTCGCCGATCCCGATCCCCTTGAGCACGTAGCTCGGCTCGAGGCTCGCGCTGGTGCACGCGGAACCCGAACTGACCGAGATGTCCTTGACGGCCATCATCAGGCTCTCGCCCTCGATGAAACCGAACGAGATGTTCGTGATGTGCGCAAGACGCTTGTCCGCGTGTCCGTTGACGACGACATGGTCCAGTCGCTCGGTCAATCGCGTCTCGAGACGCCGACGCATCGCGAGCAGACGCTCGCGCTCGGTGTCCATCTCCTGCTTGCACAGCTCCGCGGCCTTGCCGAGGCCGACGATCCCGGTGACGTTGAGTGTGCCGGAGCGGTAGCCGCGCTCCTGGCCGCCGCCCTCGACCTGCGCAACCAGGCGGATGCGCGGCTTGCGACGCCGGACGTATAGGGCGCCCACACCCTTCGGACCGTACATCTTGTGACCGCTGAACGAGAGCAGATCGATGTTGTCCTTCTTGACGTCCGTGGGCATCTTGCCGACCCACTGCGTCGCGTCGGTGTGGAAGACGACGCCGCGATCGTGGCAGAGCTTGCCGATCTCCGGGATCTCGTTGATCGTGCCGATCTCGTTGTTGGCCCACATGATCGTGACGAGGATCGTGTCGTCACGTATCGCGTCCTCGACCATCTTCGCGGTGACGAGCCCGTCACGCTCCGGCTCGAGGTACGTCACGTCGAAGCCGACCTTCTCGAGACGCTTGCACGGGTCGAGCACGGCCTTGTGCTCGATGTTCACCGTGATGATGTGCCCGCGACCCGTCGAGCCAGCGGGGGCCTTCTGGTACATCTCCGCGGCTCCCTTGATCGCGAGGTTGTTCGCCTCGGTCGAGCCCGACGTGAAGATGATCTCCTTGTCGTCTGCCCCGATCAGGTCGGCGCACTGGCGACGCGCGAGGCTGACGCCCTCCTCCGACTCCCAGCCGAAGCTGTGGTTGCGGCTGCCGGGGTTGCCGAACTTCTCGGTGAAGTACGGGAGCATCGCCTCGACAACGCGCGGGTCGCATGGGGTCGTGGCGGCATGGTCGAAGTAGATCGGGAGCTTCACGCTCATGGGGGGCGTCTCCGTTCAGCCAGCCAAGGCCCGGCTGGGGATGAGTCTTAGAATCATTCTATTTTACCTGGCTCGGCCGGGGTCGACAAGCGGCCACAAGGTGCTTCGGAACCCGTGAACGCACGGATTCCAGCGCCGTCCGACTCGTCGCGAGGCGTGCCCGGATGCACCGCATAGGCGTCGGTGGAGGGCTGGGGTGGAACGGGATCAGGCGTGGGGGGTTGGCTGGCCGCGCTTGAAGACCATGCGGAGGCGGTTGCCTCGGCCCTCGAACGCGACTTCGGACATGAAGGACCGGATGAGCAGGACGCCGCGCCCCGCGGGCTTCTCGAGGTTCTCTTCGAGCGTCGGGTCGGGGATGACGTCAGGGTTGAATCCCGGGCCCTGGTCCTCGATCACCATGACGATCCTGTCCGCGTCGACGCTCCACTCGACGTCGATGGGCAGGTCCGCGTCCAGCGATGCGTGTCCGTGCCGGAACGCGTTGCTGATCCCCTCCTCGAGCGCGAGGCGCACCGCGAAGCGTGAGGCTTCCTCGTAGCCGTGGCGCTCAAGCGAGGCGAGCACCGTCTGGTGGAGCCGATCGATCTGCGCTCTGTCGTGCGCGAGGGTGATCCGGTCACCATCGGCTGGTTCGGCGCTGGGTGGATGCTGGCCGCTCATCTGGGCTCGGGTCTCCTCCGGGGCATCGGAGTCTCGTGCGAGCGTCGCATCCGGGAGGGCGTTCGCACGGTGGGGGCTGGCGATGTGCGCCGGGCAGGTCGTGCCGGCATGGGGCCGGCGCCAGCGCGATGAGCGTGCCCTTAGGCGAAGCTCGCCATGGCCTCGTCGGTCGAGTCGAAGATCTTGAACAGCCCATGCAGACGGGTGATCTTGAACACCTCGTAGATCTGCGGGTCGATGTTCGCGAGGCGGAGTTGCCCCTCGCTGTTCTTGATCTTGTTGTTGATCGTGATCAGCGTCCCGAGGGCGGCCGACGAAAGGTGGTCGACGCCGGCGAAGCTGATCAACAGCTTGGGGTTTGGGGCGGACTCGACGACCTCCGAGATCTCCTCGCAGATCTGTTGGATGTTCGCCTCGTCGAGGATGTTCCGGTCGCGGAACTCGACCTGGGTCACCTCGCCGTCACGCTTGAAGCGAAGCCTGGATCCGCTGCTGGACATTCGAAGCGCTCCTTTGATCCGCCCAGAGGATGGGCGTCGCCTCCCTGCGGCTTGGCGACACTATACCGCCGGGCGGCTTGCGCCGCCCGGCGGAATGGGTGGTTCTGTTGTTGCGAGCCCTTACAGGGCCCCGATCGGCGCCCCGCCCTAGCGGATGCCAACGCCCGTCCGCAGCGAGTCGAGCAGACCCGGGTGGGCGTTCTCTTCCTGCTCGGACTGGATCAGCACCGTGGGCTTGACGAGCACGAGCAGCGTCTGCTCTTCCTTGCTCTCGACCCGGTTGGTGAAGAACCGGTTCAGGATCGGCATCTTCGACAGCACCGGAACGCCCGTCTCGACCTCGAGTTCCGTCACCAGACGCTGCCCGCCAAGGAGCACCGTGCCCTGGTCAGGGACCGTCACCGTCGTGCGCACCCGGGTGACGGTCACCGTCGGGAGCTGGATGAACGACTGCGTATCGGCGGAGTTGACGAGCTGACCGCCCGCGACCGCGGAGACCGGCTGCTCGGCGAACCCGTCGATGCGCCCGAGGCCCGCATCGACGTTGAGCGTCACGTACCGGCGGTCGGCGGAGATCACGCCCTCGACCAGCAGCGTCACGCCCTCCGAGACGACGTCGACTTCCGGGTCGAAGCCGACGGCCGAGTCGCCCGTGACCGGCTGCAGGTCGCTCACGAACGCCTGCTGGGTCACGACGAAGATGTTGGCCGTTTGGCCGTTGGTGAACGTCAGACGCGGGGCAGTCAGCTGCACCGTGCGACGATCGGCCTGGGTCGCCTGGATCAGGAAGTCGACCTGGACGTCGTCGAGGAACTGCCCGCTGATTCCGAGCGCCGGCGCCTCGCTGAGCACGGAGCCGGCGAAGTCGCCCTGGGCGAGTGCCGCGGCCAGGCCGAGGGAGTTCGATCCGATACCCACCGGCGAGAATCCGGCGGGGTTGCCGATCGCGAGCGGGTCGGAGAACTCGCCCGGGTCGGTCGTGTCGCCGTCGCCGTTGAGGTCGACGTCGCCGAGGTCGATGTTGCGCTGGATCCCGCGGGGGGTCCCGTTGAAGTCGAAGAAGTCCCCGGCCTGAATCGCGGGGCTGACCCCGCGTGCGGCGCGGACCTGGTTGTTGTTCGCGTTGATCACGAGGTCGATGTCGAAGCCGATCTGCTCGAACCAGTCCTGGTTGACGAGCAGGAACTTCGTCTCGACGTTGATCTGCATCGAGCGGATCTCACGGAGCTGGTCGAGCAGCCCGACGATCGCGCGGTGGTTCTTCGGGGTGTTGGTGATGATCAGCGAGCCGTTGAGCTCCTGGATGTCACCCGTCTCACCGCCGTTGTCACGCCACCCGTTGGGGTCGACGAGCGCCTGGACGATCTCGACGATGCGCTCGATCTTCTCCTCGCGGGTCGGGCGCTCCTCGTCCTCGCCGTCGTCCCCGTCATCGTCGAAGGGGCTCTGACCGCCGCCCTCGCCCTGGTCGAGCACGGACTGCAGGTCGATCTGCGGGGCGTCCTCGAAGTTCGGGACGTCGATCAGCAGGTCGGTGATGTTGTAGATCACCAGCGTCGTGTTCTTGCGCAGGTCCGCGTCCGACGCGATCATGAGGATCCCGTCGTTGACGGCCCAGTCGGCGCGGGCGAACGGGTCGGCGCTGGCCTTCTCGAGCACACGGTCCAGCATCGTCCGGACGTTGACGGACGAGAGCTTGAGCGTGACGGGCGTGTCCTCGTCGATTCCGATCTCGCTGAGGCTGTCCCAGTCGACGTCCACGTCCAGCGCGGTCACCTGCGCCACGTAGTCGATCACGTCGCTCAGCGGCGCGTCATCGAATGGCGCGGGCAGGCGCTGCTGGTCCATCTTGGTCAGCACCTGGCGGTTCTCGGGGCTCTCGGTGTAGGCAGAGAGCTCCCCACGCGTGAAGCTGATCTGGGGCCAGTCGTCGGGGTAGTCCACGATCCCGCTCGGCGGGATCATCGCCTCTTCGCTGTCGAGCGTGAGCTTGGCGTGACCCACGTCCTTGCGACGCTGGATCTCCTCGAACCGCTGGTAGATCAGGATCGCCTCGATCACATCACGGAGCAGAAGGCCGGACGGCTCGTTCGGCTCGAGGAAGAGGATCTGGTCGACGACCTCGAGCGCCTCCTCGTACTTGAGCTCCTGCTGCAGGGCGCGGACGCGGTCCAGCAGGTCGTGCAGGCGCTGCTCCTTGTCTCGCAGACGCTGCACCTCGTCGAAACGCTCGCGCTCGATCCGATCGCCCTCTTCCCGCTCGATCGTCTCGATGCGGATCCGCTCTTCCTCGCTCGCAACACGGGCGCTCAGCACGTTGAGCTGGTCGAGGTAGTCACGGACCTCCGCTTCGCTGAACGCGTTGCGGGCGCGGTTGACCGAGAAGCGGGCGCTGGCCACCAACTGGCGGGCCCGCTCGGTGTTCTCGGCGCTCAGGGCGGCCTCGATCTGCTCGACGTGATTGCGGAACTCCGCCTCGGTCTTCTGACGGATCAGGCGGATCGTCGTCCCCAGGTCGTCGGCCTGGTCACCGGGCTGCATCTCGTTGAGCCGGATCTCGACCTGCTGCAGGCGATCACGCGCGTGGGCGAGTTGCTCGGGGTCGAGGTACGGCGCGCGAGGACCGACCAGCAGGCGGTACTTCTCGCGGGCGACCACGTAGTTCGCGTCCTCGAACGCCATGTCAGCCTCGACCAGCTCACGCTGGGCCTGGGCACGCAGAGCCGCGTTGACCACGTCCTGCTCGCCGGGCTGCTCGCCGGCGTCGGCGGGCTCCTCGGGCTGGCCGGCGTCGTCCCCCGGTTGGGCTTCCTCTGCTGCGTCAGCGGGCTGCTCGGCGTCCGTAGCGTCCCCGGCGGCATCGCCATCACGACGGGTCTCACCGGGCTGCACGCCCAAGGTCGCGCCGAGCTCGAACGCCCCGCCACGAGCACGCTCGAGCGCGACGATCCGCAGCTGGTAGGAATCAACAAGGCTCGTCGTGTCCTCGTCCAGTGCGACGCCGGACCGGACCACGGCGCCGAGACCGGCCTTGGCCTGGGCGTATCGACCCTGGTCGAAGTCGTCGATCGCCTGACGGATGGTCGACCCGGCAAGCGGGGCGAACTCCGCACGGCGCGTCAGCACCGTCGAGGTGATCGTGCCGGCCTCATCGAGCTGGGCCTCGGACGCGCCGGACGCCTTGGCAACGCCCGCCGCGTGACGCTCTGCCTCGCGGAGTTCACCGCGACGCAGAGCCAGGTGTGCCTTCTGAAGGCTCACGTCGATCGGGTCCGCCAGCCGAAGGCGACGCTCAACGAGCGTGACCAGCTCGAAGGCTCGGTCGCGTTGGGAATCGGTCAGGGTGCTCAGGGCGACGTCCGATCGGACGAGCTGCCCAAGGGCCGCCCGGGCGTCGATCAGCCGGTCCTGCGTGATCAGGTGCTCCGCCTGCGCAATGGCGTCGGGTGCGGAAGCTGCCGGCGGAGCGTCCTGCGGCTCGGCTGCGGCCGGCGTGGTCGCCACCGAGAGTCCCGCCACGCTCGTCAGCAGTCCAAAGACCGTTCCGCTCGTCCGTCTGATCGCCATCGATGTTCTCCGTTAGGTCGCGCCGTGTGACTCACCCTCGTTGGACGCGCCAGCCGTTCGTGAGGTTCCGGCAATCGGTTCCCCGGGGCGTCCATTGGCGCGAGGGCTTTTCGCCGGCCATCCCGTCGGGCGCACACCAATCGCGCTCCGACCGACGAAAACCCGCCCCCAGTGGGAGCAGGGCGGGAAGATAGCCGCCACACGCTCAAGACGCAAACCCGACCCCGGATCTGTCCGCTATTCCATCCAACCCGCGTGCCACGGACGGCTCACCGACAGATCCACCTCACCCCCCGTGGCGCTCCCCACGGCCTCTCCAAAGTCCTCCGGCAGCATCCGATCCGCCGTCACGACCGCCTCTTCGCGCTCCGCAGACTCATCCTCGCTGAGCAGCGGGAGCACGGCCTCGAGGGCGACCTCTTCCGCCTCGCGCAGGCACGACGCCGTCAGAAACACCTCCGCGTACCGCGCCAGGCGTTGTGTCGGGCGCCTCGAGGTCATCGGGTTCTCGGATTCTGATTGGGTCGGGTCCGCCCCGTTGGGTGTCGGCTCGCCTTCCTCGACCACCGACGTCTCATCCGGCGGTGCTTCGTCGGAGGCC
>JANQQG010000123.1 GCA_028285065.1 Phycisphaerales bacterium | reverse complement strand
CAGCGACTCGTTCGTGATCGACAACCCGTTCCGCGACGAGCCGAGCCTGACCTGGCTCTGGGTCGGCCTGTGCATCGAACTCGCCTTCCGCGCGATCATCTTCGCCGGGCGGTTCCTGAGCTCTGCCTGGACGCGCGCGTCGGTCTAGGCGTCGGCGGCCTCCGGCTCGTCCTGGGCCTGGGCCTCGTCCTCGCCATCGCGATCACGCTGCTCCAGCCCGGTCACGTCGAGCCGATCGATCAGGCTCTCCAGGCTGAACGGGTCGCTCGTCTCGATCGCGGCACGGTACTCGCGAACACGGATCTGGCCGCCCACACTCCCGGCGACCGAGAGGAACTCGCGGCGCGTGGCCGGGATGAACGCATCGATCCGCACGATCGCGACGCCGCGCTCCTTCCGGTTGGGCAGCGCGAGCGTGCGCATGTCCAGGTCCTGGTCGGCCGCGGGGATTGTCGGGTCGAGCTGGGAGGCCACCTCGAGGATCGCCTTTCGTCCGTCCTCGTCGAGTTCGCGGGCGCTGATGGCGCCGCGCGGGCTCGTGCCGATCGTCGCGAAGTCCTGGCGGACGTTGATGTTCCCAGTCAGCCGGACCGGGCGCAGGTCGGGATCGGTCGTCGTACCCGTGTCCGCGAGGAAGTCCAGGCCTCGCTCAACAGCCGAGACGCGGTTGTCGTCGGCGAAGTCGAGCATGGTCTCGTACGCCTGCATCGTCTTGTAGTCGTCGACCACGCGCTCGCGAACCTCGTCGATCGAGTCCGGGGGCGACTGGTCTCGGGCTCCGAGGATCCGGAAGTAGCACACGTCGCGCGGGAAGGTCTCGAACGGCGTCGTGCAGGGAAGGCCGACCTGGGTCGCGAGGCGGTTCGGCGTCGACTCGATCTCGCGCACGCCCAGGGCGCCCTGCGGGAAGTTCACCGGCCCACCGACCGGCAGGCGGACCTGCGAACGACCGAGCTCGCCCAGTCGCACGAGGTCGTCGGCCGTCTGCCACGACTCGTCGAGGATCGTGACCTCGGGCGGCGTGATCTCGACGCCCAGTGTCTTGCGCACACGCTCGGTGATCGCGTCGCGCAGCGTCTCCATGCTCACCGGCGTGTCGTCCCACCCCTCGGGGATCACCTGGAACTCACCGGAATCCGCGAGCTTCGCGGAGGCCGCCCGGACGGCAGCCTCGACAGCGCGATCGGCCTCGCGGAGGATCTCGTTGATGCGCTCGTCGATGATCTCCTTCTCGAAGATCGGGCGCACGTCGGCGAACGCGTCCTCGCGTCCCGAGCGCTCGTAGCGCTGGTAGACCTCGATCGGGTCCGGCGTGATCACGCTCGCCAGCCCCGCGCGCCGGATCGTCAGGTACTCGAGCTTGACGCGCGGGGCCAGCAGGTAGCCGATCCCGTCGTCCGACTCTTCCGGCGCAAGTTCGCGGCGCGCCTCGAAGAACTCAACCAATGCCTCTTCCGTCGGCTCGGGCGCTCCCGCGACGGCCGCGTCACGCTCGGCCGGCAGGAACACCATGCTCACCTCGGCCTCGGTCAGCACGTCGCGTGCCTCGCGGATCGCGCGGGGGCGGCTGATGCGCTGGGCGCTGGCGAACATCCCACGCAGGCGGATCACCCCGTGCAGGTGTGCGAGCGCCATGTCGAGCTCTTCCTCGGTGACGCGTCGCGAGAGGGTCGCCGGGCGTCCCTGGTTCTGCATGAAGTCAAGCAACAGCTGCGCGTTGACAGACCCGAGACGCGCCTGGATCGCGTTGCGCTCGTAGAGCTGGGCAAGCTGCGGCAGGAACGATGCGCCGTCCTTCGGTCCGCCGACGAGGCCCGCGCGCTCCGCCTCCTTGACCATCAGCACCCACCGGTCCGCATCGTCGTTTGGATCGAGACGCGCGACCATGAACGTGATGTCGGGGAACGAGCTGGGAAGAAGCCCGTTGATGATCGCCAACTCGCGGGCGATGCGATCGCGCTCGACGACCGACACCTTCTCGCCGCCGACCCTGAACGCCGTCGTCCGGCGCCCCATGTTGGCGCCGACCTGGTTCAGCACCTCGGGCATCAGGAAGACGACCATCAGCAGCGAGCCGCCGACGACGAGGATCAGCGTGTTGTACTTGCGCAGGAACTTGAGCATGTCGCCTCCGGGCGCGCGCCGAAAGGGGGCCCGCCCGGGACAATCAGCCCGTCCGGGCGGGGGAACATCAGATCGGCCGGATTAGCGGTAGAACTCGACGATCAGGTTCGTGTTGACCTGGAAACGCTCCTTCGCCTGGTCGGCGGTCGGAGCGGCCACGATCTTGTACGACAGCTCGGACGGGTTGACGTCGATCCAGCCCGGCGTCTCGTGACCCGCCAGCGACTCCATCGACTCGCGCACGACCTTCTGGATCTTCGGCTTCAGCGTGACCGCGTCGCCGACGGAGACCTCGAAGCTCGGGCGGTCGACCTTGCGGCCGTTGACCAGCACGTGCCCGTGGGCAACGAGCTGACGGGCGCCCCAGATCGTCCGGGCGAACCCGGCGCGACGCACCGTGTTGTCCAGGCGACGCTCCAGCAGCGTCAGCAGGACCTCACCCGTGTTGCCCGGCGTGCGCTTCGCACGGTCCATGTAACGCCGGAACTGCTTCTCCAGAACGCTGTAGTGGTAACGGAGCTTCTGCTTCTCCTGGAGGCGAAGCCCGTAGTCCTTGAGACGACGACCGCGGTACCCGTGCATGCCGGGCGCGTTCAGTGTCTTTGCGGTGTGCTTGGGGATGTCCTCGATCGCGACACCGACGCGACGAGACAGACGAACCTTCGGACCGAGATAACGTGCCATGGGCGCTGCTCCTTCCGTCTCCCAGGTCCGACAAGGCGGCCTGGGGTGCCCGCGCTTCGGCGGGCGATCGTGGTCGGGGGGCCGCGACTGCGGTCCGACCGGGTGATCCGGGCACACAACGTGCTCCAAACGTCGGCTATCCAAGACATCCGCCCAGGTCCGGTCAAGTCCGGTGTCCCTAGACTTGCGCCCCCATGGCCCGATCCCTCCCGCTCCAGGTCCTCTCGCCCGCACCATGCGCCGACGCGCCCAAGGAAAAGTGCGGCGTGTTCGGGATCTGGAACCCCCGCTCGGCCCCGGACGCCCCCCCTGAGAACGGGGCCGCCGTCGACGTCGTCCACTCGACCTACCTCGCCCTCTACGCCCAGCAGCACCGAGGCCAGGAGTCCGCGGGCATCGCCGTCACCGACGGTGCGAGCCTCAGCGGCGTCACCGGCATGGGGCTCGTCCCGGATGTCTTCGATGCCCGCACCCTCAAGGGCCTCAGCGAGTTCGGAACCCGCGGAGCGATCGGGCACAACCGCTACTCGACGTCCGGCGGCTCGCACGACTGCAACGCTCAGCCGCTCCTCGAGTCCTACATCGGTGGCCAGGTCGCCGTCGCGCACAACGGGAACCTCATCAACGCCGAGGCCTTCCGCCAGCGATTCGAACGCGCCGGTCACCTCTTCCACACGACCAGCGACACCGAGGTCATCATCCACCTGCTCGCGTCGCCCAAGCAGCAGGGCACGGTCGATCCACTCGCGGCCACGCTCCGGCGCCTCCAGGGCGCGTTCTCGCTCGTCTTCCTCTTCCACGATCGCATCGAGGTCGCCCGAGACCCTTGGGGCTGGCGACCGCTCGTGATCGGACGCATGGCGTCCGGCGCACTCGTCGCGGCCTCCGAGACCGTCGCGCTCGACGTCATCGGGGCGAAGCTCGAACGTGAGGTCGAGCCCGGTGAGATCGTCACGTTGTCCGATCGCGGCATCGAGTCGCGCCGCTACAGCGAGCCCTCGCCGAACCTCGCCAAGTGCGTGTTCGAGCACGTCTACTTCGCCAACCCCTCATCCGACGTCTTCAACCAGAACGTGCAGATCGCACGCGAGTCCATGGGCGAACGTCTTGCGCAGGAGGCGCACGTCGACGCCGACTATGTCATGCCGATGCCCGACTCCGGTCGCTCGGCTGCCGTCGGCTTCGCGAGGCAGTCCGGCATCCCGTACCGCGAGGGCATCGTCCCCAACCGCTACGTCGGGCGGACGTTCATCAAGCCGACGCAGGAGGAGCGGGCTGCGGCCGTGCGCCTCAAGCTCAACGTGATCCACCAGATCGTCGACGGCAAGCGTCTGATCGTCGTGGACGATTCGATCGTCCGCGGGACGACGACGCGCGTGAAGATCGGCCAGATCCGCGATGCGGGTGCCAAGGAGATCCACCTGCGGATCAGCTGCCCGCCGATCCGCCACCCCTGCTTCTTCGGCGTCGACTTCGCAAGCCGCGACCAGCTCGTCGCCAACGGACGCTCCGTCGAAGAGATCCGCGAGTACCTCGGCGTCGATTCGCTGCACTACCTCTCGCCCGACGGGCTGCTCTCCTGCGTCCACGGGAGCCCGCAGGACTTCTGCACCGCCTGCTACAGCGGT
>JANQQG010000097.1 GCA_028285065.1 Phycisphaerales bacterium | reverse complement strand
GAGGCATGGGCAGAGGATACCCGCCCGCGTCCCGCCCGGAGGCCCTTGCGCTCAGCCCGCCTTCGTGAACTTCGCCAACTGCTTCTCGTCGCGTGCGATCGCGAAGAGCTTGTTGAACTTGCAGAGCTTGAAGACGGCCTCGATCTCGCGGGCCATCGCGTAGAGCACCGTCTGGGCGCCAGCCGCTTCGGCGGCGTTGCGGATGGTCACGCAGGCGCCGATCATCGCACTGTTGATGAACGAGACCTGGGCGAAGTCGAGCACCACGGCGCGAACGCCGGGGGCGTTGTCGATCGCGTCGCGGAGCATGTAGCTGATCACCGCCCCCTCGTGCTCGCCGAGGGTGGGCCCGACGAGGGTGGCGGTGACGACGTCGCCGTTGCATTCAATGGTCGCGTACTGGTCGGTCGTGGCGTTGTCGGGTGTCATGCGTCGCCTCCCTGATCGGATCGCACGGGTGCGGGCCGCGCGATGGCGCGGGGGTCCCACGAGAAAGTGTCCACGGCGCGCATCCGGGCGCGACGACAACACTTGTCGGCATCGAGAGGGGGGCGACTGGCGGGAGGATTCGGTGACGACGAACGTCCGCGCGTTCTAGGACGTCGAGCCTGCGGGTGGTGCTAGCGGAGCAGCTTGGCCAGCTTCTTCTCATTGGGCGCGATCTTGAAGATCCGGTCGAAGCGGCACATCTTGAAGACGCCCGCGATCTCCTTGCTCATGTGGAGCAGGATCGCGTCCGCCCCGACGCCCTTGGCGTGGTTGTTGATCACCACGCATGAGCCGAGGGCTGCGCTGTTGATGTACGACACGTCCGCGAAATCGAGGACGATGTGCCGGACGGAGGCCGCGGCCTCCTCGAGGTGCTCCTTGACGAGGTTCGCCATGACGGCGCCCTCGTGCTCGCCGAGGCTCGGCCCGACCGGCTTGACGGTCAGGACGACGCCCTCGAAGGTCAGCGAGGCATAGTGGTCGGGCTCGGGCACGGGCACAGGCGGGCTCCCTTTGGGGGCTGGGCGGGGCGCCAGAATAGCCCCGGCGGCGCCGGGGTTCTCGGACGGAGTGCGAGTCTGAGGTCTGTCTGGGACGGCGAAGGTGGGTTGTGCGGGACGGGTGGGGAAGGCGTGGGGGTGGCGCGGGCAGGGTCGTCAAGTGGGGACAACGGGGGGACGACAACTCGTGTGGCGAGAGCTCCGATCGGAGCGGGCGCGGCCGGGATGCCGCTCGTGTGCCCGCGTCGGGGCTCGGTGACCCGAGCGAGGGTTGCGACGATGTCGCGAGAGCTGCCACCACGGACCCGCGACTGGTCCGACAAGAAGATCTTCACCACGGGTGAAGCGGCGGAGGTCTGCAAGGTCAGCCAGCAGACGATCATCCGCTGCTTCGACTCGGGTCGCCTTGGCGGCTTCCGCGTCCCGGGCTCGAAGTTCCGCCGGATCCCACGCGCCGAGCTGATCAAGTTCATGCGCGCAAACGAGATCCCGACGGAGATCCTCGAGACCGGCAAGAAGCGGATCCTCGTCGTCGACGACGACCCGCAGATCCTGGAACTCTTCGAGGACCTCCTCGGCACCGAGGATCGGTTCGAGGTCAAGACCTGCTCAACGGGCTACGACGCCGGCATGCTCACGGCCTCGTTCCGCCCGCACCTGATGATCCTGGACTACATGCTCCCGGACGTGAACGGGAACCTGGTCTGCCGGCGCCTCCGCGAGAAGACGGACCACGCTGAGACGAAGGTCCTGTTCGTCTCCGGTGTCGTCAACCAGTCGGAGATCGACGAGCTGCTCGCGTCCGGCGGGGATGAGTTCATCCGCAAGCCGTTCGACGTCGAGAAGCTCCGCGAGCGTGTGGACGCGTTGCTCGAGGCATGACTTTCGGCCGGCGCGCTCGCGTCGGCGTCGGAGCCCGCATCCGGATGAATGGTTCGTCCTCCATCTCCCGTCGAGCCGAGCTTGTGCTCCAAGAGGTCGAGGCCCTGCCGACGCTCCCGGGTGTCGCGTCGCGCCTGCTCTGCATCGGTGACTCCGACGACGTCGACATCAAGGAAGTCGTCCAGATCCTCGAGTCGGACCCGGCGCTAACAGCCAGGCTGATCGCGCTGTGCCGCCGCGCCGAGCTTGGGCTCGGCAACAAGATCGCAACGGTCGAACGTGCCGTCGTGACGCTGGGCCTCGAGGCGGTGCGTTCGCTGGTGCTCAGCGTGTGCGTCGTCGACTGGAGCGGACGAGCCGAAACGGAGCGCACAGGAGGCAGCGGAGCGGGGCTCGACAGAGCCGGCTTCTGGCGTCACTCGATCGGCGTGGCGTGCGGCGCAGAACTGCTCGCTCGTCACGAGCGCGGGCTCGGCGTGCGTCCGGAGGACGCGTTCGTCGCCGGGCTGGTACACGGCCTCGGGAAACTGGTCTTGGACCTGATCCTGCCGCGCAGCTACGCGAAGATCGTGCAGCTCAGCGATCTCAAGGGTGGGATGCTCGCCGAGCACGAGCGCGCGATCATCGGGCTCGACCACCACCGCGCCGGCAAGCGGCTGGCGGAGCACTGGGGCCTTCCCGAGGCACTCAAGGACGTGATGTGGCTGTACGCCCAGCGTCCGGCAATGGTGCCGGCTGGCGCTCACCGCAACCTCGTCGGCCTCGTGAGCCTGGCCGAGGCACTCAACAGGCGGATGCACATCGGCTGGAGCGGGAACCGGCGCCACGCCGGCGAACGCGTCGGCGAGTACTGCCGCAGCTTGGGGATCGACGAGTCCGCGATCGACGCGATCGTCGCGCGGATGTTCGAAGCCGTGACCGAGCGCTGCGCAGCGCTCGGGCTCGGTGACGACGCGAGCGAGAAAGTGCTGCTGGACTCGGTCCTCGGCGCCAACCGCGAGCTGTCGCGCCTGCAGGGCGTCGTCGAACGCCGAGCGCGCGTCGCAACGGCACACGGGCGGTCCCTGGCAACCGTCGAGTGGTTCTGCGACGCGGCCGCGTCTGCAGAGTCCGTCTCGGACGCGCTGACGGCGATCGCTCGATCGGCGAGCGCATCACTGGGCAGCTCAAGCGGCGCGGTCGTGGCGTGGCGGAGGACCGACGAGGAGCCCTGGTCCGTCGCGCGGTACGACGCGCAGGGCGAGCGCGTCTCCAGCGACCTGCTCGAGGGTCCCGAGGCGGGCGACCCTCGTTCGTGGGGCGCGCGGGAGTTGGGCGTCGATCCCGGCGACCTGGGCGTGGTGGAAATGGACGACGGCCTCGACGGTGGCGTCGAGGCCTGCGTGATGGCGCGCGGAGCGAGTGAGGCGGACCGAGCCGGACCCCTGACCAGCGCCTGGCGCTTGGCGATCGCGGGTGCCGCACGCCTAGAGCGGGCCGAGCGCCTCGGCGAGGAGTTGGCGGAGCTTGGAAGGACGCTTGCGCGGCGCGAGGAGGAGCTGAGCGAAGCTCGCTCCCTGGCGCGCCTGGGCGAGTTGACCGCCGGGGCCGCCCATGAGATGAACAACCCCCTGACGGTCATCAGCGGGAAGGCGCAATCGCTTGCGGCACGCCTGGTTGGAGATGTTGACCAACTCGCGGCCCGCTCGATCGTCCAGGCCGCTCAGGAGCTGAGCGACGTGATCGCGCAGCTGCACATGATCGCCCGCTCGCCGGAGCCTCGGATTCAAGGCACAAACGCCCCGGCCATGATCCGGGACGTGATCCGCGAATCCCGTGCCCTGGCGTCCGAGGGCGCGGGGTGGGCAGAAGAGGTTGAGGTCAAGACCGTCTTCCAGGGCGCGGTGTCCGATATCGCGATCGACCGAGAAATGGTGCGGCGCGCGCTGGTCGAGGTCGTTCGCAACGCGCTAGAAGCGCGCGGAACGCGCGGGATCACGCTTCGGGTTCAAACCGAGGCCGACACCGGCCGACTGATGATCACGGTCACCGATGACGGAGCAGGCATGAGCCCCCACGCTGTCGATCACGCGTTCGATCCCTTCTTCAGCGAGAAACGCGCGGGACGTCAGCCAGGTCTTGGGCTGGCGACGGCACGAGGGCTCGTCCGGGCCCACGGGGGAGAGATCAGGCTCGAGAGCGAGCAGGGCAGCGGGACGTGTGTCCGCATCTGGGTCCCCCTTGGGACCATCGAAGCGGGCGAGACCCGCGCCGCGGCGTAAGGCAAGTCTGGACCCGGCACGGGACGTGAGGAAGGCGCTCGTTGATGCAAGAGTGGAACTCTGAACACCAGATCCGGGCGGGGCGGGACGGGCAGACCCGACGCGCGAGCCCGCTCACACGGGTCCTGCTGGTCACAGGGGACGCCCCCTTCTCCGAGTGGGCAGCCCGAATCCTCAGGCGTTGCGGGCTCGGCGTGACCATCGCCCGGACGGCGCGCGGCGCAGAATCCACCCTGAACCGAAGGACAGAGCCCTTCGACGCAGTCGTGACCGACCTGGACCTGCCCGATGGGTCCGGGTTGAGCGTCGCGGCACGGGCGCACCGCGCGGGGATCGAGGCGCTCGTCTCGAGCCGCGACGTGAGCGCCGAGGACGCGATCGGGGCGATGCGGGCGGGGGCCACCGATTTCTTGACCGCCGAGATGCCCGAGTGGGAGTTCGCCCAGCGTGTGGCGGCCGCATGCCGTCGCGCAGGTGCGCCGGGCCCGACTGGGATCGATGATCGTTCGTTGGAGGCACGTGAAGACATGCACGGCAAGATCAACCCCACCGGGTCGGTGGCCGACGAGTTCGCCCCGCTCATCCGCCACGAGCTCGACATCGAGGCGCTCCTGCGCACGACGCTCGAGTTCGTGCTGACGCGCTCGGGCCCGACGAACGCGGCCGTCTTCCTGCCAACGACCTCCGGCGACTACTCGCTGGGCGCGTACGTCAACTACGACAACGCCCGCGAGACCGTCGACGTCCTCCTGGACCACCTGGCCAACTCCGTGGCGCCGCGCTTCGAGCCGGTCATCGGTCCGGTCCACCTGCGCAACGACGAAGAGCGCGAGCCGTACCTCGGCGACGACGCCGAATGGCTCGGCAAGAGCGAAGTCATCGCCGGTGGGTGCCACCACGACGGCGAATGCCTGGCGATCTTCATGCTCTTCCGCGACGAGGGCTCCGGCTTCGCCCAGACCCTCGGCGAGCAGATGCAGACGATCGCTGAGCTGTTCGCCCAGCAGCTCGCCAAGGTCATCCGTGTGCACTACCGGCACGTCCCCAAGGAGCGCTGGGGCGCACCCGGCGATCCCGAAGACAACTCCGGCGAGGCCGAGGACTGGGAAGGCGGGATGGCGGCATAGTCGATGCCGGCAATGGGGCGGGGCGCGTCTGGTCTTGCGGCTTCGCCGCGGCCCCTGTGTCGCGCACACGTCTCTGATGCGCGGGAGGACGCGGGAGCCTACAGGCGCTCTTCCCAGTCGCGGCGCATCGAGACCCAGGCGGCGCTGATCGCCTCGTGCATCCGCTCGAGGCTCGACGGGATCACACGCACCGCGCCCACAACACCCATGAAGTTCACGTCGCCGCCCCAACGCGGCACCACGTGCAGGTGCAGGTGACCCGGCACCCCCGCACCCGCAGCACGCCCCTGGTTCATCCCGACGTTCACCCCGTGCGGCTCGAGCGCGCGCTCCAACAACGCGACGCCGAGGTCCACCAGGCGCCACAGCCGCTCGCGCTGCGCCGGCTCGTAATCCAACAAGCGCGGGCGCGGGTCTCCGAGCGCGACCAGCAGGTGCCCGTTGGCGTACGGGAACCGATTGAGCAGGACCATCCCGTGCCCCGTCCGGACGATCACGTGGTTCCGCGCATCGCTCGCGGGATCCCGCCAATAGTCCAAGAGGAACGACGGACTTTTCGGACCTGCAGGGCCCTCTCGGCGCTCCACGGCCTCCATCTCTTCGAGGTACTCGAGACGCCAGGGCGCGAACAGAGCCTCGGGGCCCTTCCGCGCCGGATCACCGGCGCTTCCCCCACTCTTCCCAGCCCCTCCACCGCCCGGCGTGCTCGTTGGCTTGCTGCTCATGCCCAAAGCCTACCCGCGGGAAGGCCGATATCCCGTATGCCGCCCCATCCACCCGACCGGGGGCGGCCCACCCTGGGAGGGCGACCGATGCCGATCATCATCGACGACGTCATGAGCACGCACGTGGTCAGTGTCACCATGGACACATGGCTGCGCGACATCGGCGAGATCTTCGATGACTTCTGCTTCCATCACGTCGTGGTCAACGACGAGAAGGGCAAGGCCGTCGGCATCATCTCCGATCGCGACCTGCTCAAGACCGTCAGCCCGTTCATCGGGAAGATGGCCGAGCGTCCGCAAGACGTCTCGACCCTGCGCAAGCGCGCCCATCAGGTGATGACACGGGTGATCGTCAGCGTCCCGCCCGGCACCGACATCCGCAAGGCGTCCTTCGAGATGCTGCTCAACCGCATCAGCTGCCTCCCCGTCGTCGACGACGAGGGACGCTGCGTCGGCATCGTCTCGTGGCGCGACCTGCTGACCGCGCTCGTCCACATGACACACGACGACGAACAGGGCGATCAGCGCGAAGCCGCCTGAGACTCAGTGCCCGTGCGACTCACCCTTGATCGTCAGCGGGGAGTACGCGTTGGACTCGGGCTGCTTGCCCGCGCGCGTCTGGTCGAGGATCTCGCGCGCCCGATCGGGTGAGACGGTCTCGTAGAGGGTCTCGTTGACGAGCATGGCCGGAGCGCCGCCGCAGGCACCGATGCACTCGAGCTCGACGAGCGTGAACGCGTTGTCCTCGGTGGTCTCGCCGATGTCGATGTCCAGGTGCGCCTTGATCGCCTCGGACAGCTCACGCTGCCCGCAGAACTCGCACGCGATCGAGCGGCACACGCTGACGATGTGCTCGCCCTTGGGCTTGAGCCAGTACTCCTCGTAGAACGAGGCGGTGTCGAGCACGTCGGCCGCCGGCAGGTCGAGGAACTCGGCGATCTCGAGCATGGCCTGGGGGGGGACCCACCCGTACTCGTGCTGGATCTCGTGCAGGCACGGGAGCAGGGCGCCCTTGATGTTCTCGTAGCGCGGCAGGATCTCGTCCGTCAGACGCTTCTTCATCGCGTCCTTGAGGTAGGGCTCCATGCGCCGCTCGACGGTGTTGTTGGCGGAGTCCTTGGTGATCCAGGCCATCGGCTCGGCTCCTCGCAGCTCGTGCGTCGACCGCCCCGAGGTCAGGGGGACGGGGGTGGGGGCGGGCTGACATGGTAGGGGAGCCCTTGGAGGGGCGGGGGCGTGCTGTATATTGGGAGATCGAGAGGCCCACGGGGTCGGGCGGCGGGTACCGGAGATCGATCATGTCCGGGATCAGCAGGCCCAGCACGCACGTTCCATCGCTGACAGGATCCACGCCGACCAAGGGGAGCCAGGGGGCCGAGAGCTACCAGAAGGCGCTCGAGATGAAGGGTGTCGACTCGGGCACCGCCAAGCGCGTCGCCGAGGGATCGATGGCCGGGGCCAGCAAGGGCGCCCTCAACCCAAAGGCGAAGGGCGTCATGGGCTCCGCCTTCAAGAAGGACTTCGCGAAGATGGACTCCGGCGAAGTCCGCAAGGCCGTCTACTCGTCCGAGACGCTCAGCACACAATCGATGAGCGACTCGTTCTCAGAGGGGGCGGCCGCCGGCGCCATGAGCAAGGCAGCGCCCACCGGCGGTCTCAAGGCGCCCTCGTACCCCGGCAGCGCCTCGAGCGCGGCCGCACGCGGAGGCGGTGGCTTCGACATGGAAGAGGAGGAAGAACTCCAGATGTAGGCGCCGCTAGACTGGGCGCGGGGCGGCGGCCGCTGTCAGAAGGGATCCGAATGCAGGCGAATCAGGGCGCAGGAGCCGCGGGGAACTACCAGCAGGCCCTGCAGATGAAGGGCGTCGACGCCGGAACGGCACAGCGACTGGCCCAGGGCTCCGTCGCCGGCGCCAACGCCGGCGCACTCGCGCCGGGCACGAAGAAGCTCATGGCGGCCGCGTTCAAGAAGGACTTCGCATCGCTGGATTCGGTCCAGGTCCGCAAGGCGGCGTACTCGTCGCAGTCGCTCAGTGCGACGGCATTCGTCAGCAAGAAGGAAGCCACCTTCGCCAAGAAGGAGAGCGCCGCGAGCGCGTCCAAGAAGGAACTGCTCGCCCACGAGGCGACCCACGTCGCCCAGCAGAGGGCTGCACCAAGCGCACCGGCTGGTCCGGCCTACCCAGGCAGCGCCGCACCAGCGGCGGCGCGCGGCGGCGGCGGGCTCGCGAGCTCCGGGGTCTCAAGCCCCGGCACGCCCTACTACGTCGGTGATGACGATGACGACGACTGGGACTTCGACGAGCGCGGGTACGCCCGCTAGCAACCAGACATGAGCGCGCCCAGATCGGCGTGCTCGACAACGAACGTGGTGGGACGACGGCGGCCTGCTCCAGCGATGGAGCGGGCCCCGTCGCGTTTTGGGGCCTCCGCGCTCAGCGGATCTCGCGGACGATCAACTCGGCGTCGGTCGCCTCAGAGGTCTGGGTGACCTCGATAACCGTCGAGCCGAACTCGAGGTCGAAGCGCACCGGCGTCGACGGGTTCGGGAGCGTGTCGAACAGAATCCACGTGCGCCCGACGTTGCCCTTGGCCGGACCGACGCCCGCTCGATCACCCGGCGCAAGGCGCTGGTTGGTCAACTGGAACGCACCGCGATCCGTCTCATGCCAGAGCTGCGCCCACAGCGGCTGCGGCGTCTGGTTGCGCACATCGACCGTGTACACGATCTTCCCGGGACTGGACTGGCAGCCGCCGGCGAGCAGAGCGCAGGCGCCAAGGGCAAGCGTGAGCGAGCATCGAACGGTGCGGGTCATCTTCAAGCCTCCTGGTCGCGGAAGGGGCGGGGTCTCTCAGAGTGATCGTTGGCACGATCAAGCCGCCGCGTCGCCCGCATTGCTGACGCCGGGGCTCGATCCGCCCGGAAGCAACGCCAGGAGCGCCGGCAGGACCAGGAGGTCACCAACCAGCGCCGCACTGACAGCAAGGCACGACAGGGCCGCGAAGAGAACCAACAGCGGGAGCCCGCTGAGCAGGACCGGCGCGAAGCCCGCGCAGAGCACCCCCGTCGTGATCGCGATCGGCCGCGTCGTCAGGCGGAGCGCCTCGCGCGTCGCACCGCGCGGCTCCAGACCCGCCCTGCGGGCGCGCCGGTACTCAGTCAGCACGTGGATCGTGTCGTCCACGGCAATCCCAAGACACACGCAGAAGGTGATCACGCCCGTCACCGTCAACGGGTGATCGATGATCACCAGCGCCGCCCCCGCGATCGCCAGCGGGAACACGTTGGGCGCGAGCGATAGCAGCCCCAGCACGATCGAACGCATCGCCAGCGCGATGATCACGAAGATCACGATCGCGGCCACCAAGAGGCTGTCCGCAAGGTCGCGGATCATCCCCGAGGCGTTGGCCCCGATCGCGATCGGGTTGCCGGTCAATGTCAGCGAGATCGCGTCGTTGTCCGCGTCGATCCGCTTGAGCTGTGCCGACAGCCGGTCATGCACGGGGTTCATGATGTGCGAGCCGACGTCGGGGATGGCCGTCCGCACGACGGCGCGGCGCAGGTCAGGCCGAATGATGCGCCGGGTCGCCCCGCCGAGTCGCGGGTCGGTCCGGAGCAGCGCGTCGAGCAACGCGAAGTTCGGGACGGGGCTCGCGTTGATCAGGTCCTCTGCACTCAGCGGCTCCGCGAGCAACGGCTCGGCACGGATCGCATCCTCGATGTCGCGCACGCCCTGGCGCACGTCGGGATGGTCGTAGCTCAGACCCTCGGCCCATTCGACGACGACCAACGTCGTCAGCACCCCGCCCAGGCGCTCGTCGATCACGCGGATCGCCCGGGCCGTGTCGTCGGTTCGCGGAATCGCTTCATTGAGGCTGGTGCTCGGCGTCATGAACGAGGCCGTTGCAAGCGCGCCGAGCGTTACCAACAGCCCGATCCCGCCGACGCTGACGCGATGGCTGAGCGGCAGCTCGAGCAGGCGTGCGATGCGGCTCGGCTCCACCGTGCGCGGCGAGGGCGGACGAAGGCGCACCGACAAGCGCGATGCGCACAGCAGCGGCACGATCGTGATCACGCTCAGGAAACCCAGCACCACACCACCAGCTGCGTACAGCCCGAACCGCTGGA
This sequence comes from Phycisphaerales bacterium, assembly GCA_028285065.1. Taxonomy (GTDB): domain Bacteria; phylum Planctomycetota; class Phycisphaerae; order Phycisphaerales; family UBA1924; genus JANQQG01. Next base: position 4,334 of record JANQQG010000097.1, on the reverse strand, counting down.
TGACGTTCAGATCTGTCAGGGCCAACGACGCGAAGCCGACCGCCGTCGTCAGGCTCGTCAACGCGCACGCCGGCCCGACCTCGCGGATCGCCGTCCACGCGGCCTCGCGCGCACACACACCGCGCGCAAGCCCGGCCCGCGCTCGCGTCATCAGGTGGACCCCGTCCGCGAACGTGATGACCAGGATGATCGTCGGGATCACGCTGTTGATCGCGTTGAACGGCTCGCCCGTGATCGCCAGCAACGCCGCAAACCACAGCGTCGCCGCCCACGACGCGCACGAGAGCACGACGACGGCCAGCAGGCTCCGCAGCGCGATCCACCCGATGATGGCCGCCAGGGACGCCCCGATCAGCGTGAAGACCGGCGAGCGCCGCGTCGTCACGTCGATCAGCGCCGAACGAACCACGGGCACGCCCGTCATCGACAGGCGCACGCCCTCGGGCGGGGCGGCCTCATCGAGCAGCTCGCGGATCGCATCGATCTGGGTCGTGCGATCGTCGGTCAGGCCTGGTTGGTTGGCGAGGTTGACGCCGATGAGCCCGACCGCCCCGTCCTCGGAGATCAGGCGACCTCCCGCGATCGGGTGCGCAAGCGCCAACTCGCGTGCGCGCGCAACCTGCTCGGGCGAAGCGCCTTCATGCGGAAGCAGCGAGACCGGCGGTCCATCGCCGGGAAACGCGATCGCCCCCGCGAGGCTCACCGCCAACGCGACATCCTCGGAGGCACCCAATGCGGCATCGGCGCGCGCGAGGAACGCACGCTCATCCATGCCGTAGATCCCGTCCGGCGACGTCGTCTCGACCAGTATGAGCAGATCAAGATCATCGGACCCGAAGTCGCGGTACGCGTCCTCGAGGCGCTCGATGCGTTGGTTGTCGGAGCGGAACAGGTTGCGGAACGAGGCGTCGAAGCCCAGCTGGGTCAGTGCGGCACCCGACCCGAAGCAGAGCGCGATCAGGATCGCCGCCATCAGGCGCGGCTGATCGACGACAAGGCCGGCGAGGCGCTGCATGCCACAGGTTACGCCGCGCAGCAGGCGTGCGTTCGGCCCTCAGCACCCATCCTCGAAGAAGCTCTCGACGAAGTCGAACCAGTCCTGGTCGTTGACGTTCCCGTCGTCGTTGAAGTCCGCCTGCCCGTGCGGGCCGGAGCCCGCGAAGAAGTCGTTGACGAAGTCAAAGAAGTCCTGCGCATTGACGTTCGTGTCGAGGTTCCAATCAGCCGGGCAGACCGTGGGGCAACCAATGCAATCAGAGCCCGCGCCGTTGAACGTCCCACCCAACGCGAAGCAGTCCGCCTCGTGAACCGTCACCGTGCAGTCCGCCGCCAGCCCGGGCACGCCAACGCAGCAACCGCCGGCGTCGCCCGGGAGCACGCCGATGGGCTCGTTCAACGTGATCATCCAACCCACGTCGTCGCCCTGGTCGTCGGTCCCGTTGCCCGCGAGCGTGCGCGCGTCGTAGGAGATGCCGACGCACTCGGTAATCGTCAGACCGGTCAGGTCCGCGCCGCGTGCCGTCAGCGCAGCCTGGAGCGGCTCGATAGCGCCGGTCGTGTGGGTGTACAGGATGAGCCCGTCATCATCCTCGCCGACGCACACGCGCCCGTCGTATGAGGTGTCGCTCACCTCAAAGTCGCTGAGAGCGGTGAATCCACCAGATTCGGTCCAGCGGAAGGTCCGAGTCCCTCCGTCGGAGTACCTGCCGTACACGGTCGAGCCGTCGGGTGAGATCGCGGTCGCGCGGCTCCACGACGGCGCGTCAGGCGCGAGCTCAGTGGCCATCGAGTCACCAACCCGCCAGATGCATGCGTGTGACGAGCCGTAGAAATCGAGGCCCGAGAGGGTGTCCAACCAACTGAAGATGTACTGCCCGACAACAACGCTTCCATCAAAGGGAATGTCGGTGGCCGTAAACCTCGCCGGATTCGGTCGGTAGCTGCAGGGCGGCCAGACCGGCGGTGGGTCGCACAAGTGATAAGGCGGCGTCGGAGGGAACTCCATGGCGCTGTGGTGGGTCCCGGTGGACCGGACGGCGTACACGGGACCCGACCCCGTCGCCCGCCCGAAGTGGGCCGTGCCGTCGCCGGAAACATGTGTCACCTCATTGCTGCAGCATTCCGGCTCAAAGGGCGTCGCCCACAACTCCGTCAACACCCCTTCGTCCCATCGTGCGGCATGCGTGTAATCCTGCGACGATCCAACGACAACCGAACCGTCATACGACGCCGCGTTCGCCCCGGATAGACCCGTCAGGACCGTCTCGACACCCGAGTCCCAGCGCACGTTCATGATCGACGGCCATGCGCCCGCCCTGAGCACCACCCCCTTGCCATTCCCGAGGAGCGCCTCGACCTCACCATCGAACAACACCGGCGTCGGCGGCCCAGACGCCAGCGCGCCTGCCGAAACACCCATGGAAAGACCGACAGCGATCGTGCGGATCGTGCTCTGCATCACGGCGTCCCTCCCTATTTGGACTCAGGATGAGTCCAAGATAAGAGCGCCTGCCAGACAATGCACGGGTTACAGCGGGTGTTCAGGAAAAATCAGCGGTCCAACTCCGCCGCAACCACGTTGATCGAACCGATGTTCGCCACGATGTCGCTGATCAGGTGGCCCTCGGTGATCTTCGCCATGATCGAGTAGTTGATGAAGCACGGCGGACGCACCTTCACACGCCAAGGCCTCGGTGAGCCGTCGGCCACGATGTGGTAGCCCAGCTCCCCGTTGGGGCTCTCGATCGCGTGGTAGCACTCGGCGACCGGCGCCTTCCACCCGCGGTTGGTCATCACCAGCTCGAAGTGCTGGATCAGCCCCTCGATCGACCCGTAGACCTCCTCCTTCGGCGGCTTGACCATCTTCGAGTCGCTGAAGGTGTCGATCGGCCCCTCGGGGATGTTGTCGATCAGTTGCATCACGATCTTGGCGCTCTGCTCGATCTCCTCCAGACGCACCAGGAACCGCGCGTAGCAGTCGCCCGTCGTCGCGATGGGCACCTTGAAGTCCACCGCCTTGGCGCCCTGCCCGTCCCAGTTGTCGGCATAGCAGAGGTACGGGAAGTCCTTGCGGACGTCACGCGCGACGCCACTGGCGCGAGCCACGGGACCACTCAGCGACCAGTCGAGCGCCTCTTCCTTGGTGATCACGCCGATGCCCTCGACGCGATCGACGAAGATGCGGTTGCGCAGGACCAGGTCCTTGAGGTCCTTCATCGCCTGGCTGAGCGACTCGTTGATGAACTTCTTCACCATCTTCTGGAACGTCGCTTCGTCCGGCAGGTCCTTCATCAGCCCGCCGACGCGCGTCCAGTCCGGGTGGAACCGCTGCCCGGAGATGTAGTCGCAGAGGTCGTAGATCTCTTCGCGGATGTTGAACGCGTACAGGAACCCCGTGAAACCGCCGAGGTCGAGCGCGGCCGCACCCACACACAGCAGGTGGTTCTGGATCCGCCCCATCTCGCACATGATCGTGCGCAGCACCTTGCAGCGCGGCGTGATGTCGATGTCGAACATCCGCTCCACCGCATCATGCCACGCGATGTCGTTGACGATCGGCGACAGATAGTCCATCCGGCTCACGACCGTCACGTACTGGTTGTAGTCGTGGTGCTCGGCGAGCTTCTCAAAGCCCGAGTGCAAGTAGCCGATGTGCGGCGTGCAGCGGACGACCCGCTCGCCGTCGAGCTCGAGCACCACCCGCAGCGTCGTGTGCGTCGCCGGATGCTGGGGGCCGAAGTTCAAGACCCACCGGTCGCCCGAGTCCGGACGCTGGTCCACATAGTCGATCGACTCGATGTCGACGTCGAATCCCTCGTCGGGTCGGAGCGTGTACGGCACCTGCGGACCTCCTCCTGCTCAGGGGCCAGCAGTCTAGGAAGGCACGGTTGGGAGCGGCGTGAGGACCGGCTACGATGGCTCCCCCACCCCCCTGCCCCCCATCCCCCTCGCCTCACGGCCCCGGGCGCCCGCCCCGCGAGGATTCCGGACGGACGGGTCGATCGGTGTGGGGGTTGTCCCACGGGGGGGTGGGCACGGGAGGACGCCCGGTATGCGGGTCTGCTTGGTTTCGCGCGAGCTGATGCCGTTCACCGGCGGCGGGATCGGGACGTACGCCCTGCAGGTGTCGCGCGCCCTCGCCGACGCGGGCCACGAGGTCCACGTCATCACCCTCCCCCACGACGACCTCGACCGGGCCGCCGAGCTGATCCGAGGCGGCGACAAGATCCAATTCCATGCCGTGGACCCGACCAGCGGCCAAGCCGCCCTGAACGCGTACGGGAGCGAGGTGCTCCGCCACTCGATGGCGGTCTTCGAGACCCTGCGCCCGCTGC
>JANQQG010000091.1 GCA_028285065.1 Phycisphaerales bacterium | reverse complement strand
GCGCACGCCGATCTCTGCGATCCGCGGCGCCGCGGAGACGCTCGCCGACCTGGGTGACGAGGATGGCGCGATGAGCGCTCGTCTGACGTCGATGATCCTGTCGCACGCCGAGCGTTTGGAAGAGATGATCCGCGACCTGCTCGACCTGTCGCGTCTCGAGTCGCCCGACTTGCGTGTCTCGGAAGACACGGTGGACATCGAGGAGATGGCGGGCGCACTGCGTTCGATGTTCGAGCATGCCTGCGCGAGACGCGAGCTGACGCTCGAGTTCGAGTTGGATCCGGCGGCCGTGCGCGTGACGACGGATGGGCGTTTGCTCTTTGTGGTGCTGCGCAACCTGATCGAGAACGCGACGCGGTTCGCGTTCGAGGGAACGAGCGTGCTCGTGCTTGCGCGCTTGGTCGACGATGGGTCGGTCGTGGTCGACGGGGGGGCGAGGGCGACGATGCGGGTCGAAGTGGTTGATCGCGGGGTGGGGATCCCGATCGCGCAGCAGGAGCGCGTGTTCGAGCGGTACTACCAGGTGGAGGCCGCGCGCACGGGGACCGGGAGCATCGGCTCAGGGTCAGCTGGCGGTGGAGGGCGTGGTTCGGGGCTGGGGCTTTCGATCGTCAAGCACGCCGTGCGCGCCCTCGACGGTGCGGTCGGCGTGCAGTCGACCCTGGGGGAGGGCAGCACGTTCTGGGTGGAGGTCCCGGTGACGCTTGGCGGGCCGGGCACTGAGCCAGATCAGCCCGCGGGCGCGTAGTCCCGACCGCGGAGCGTCTGAAGCCGGGCCCGGATGGTCTCGGCGAGGCTGCGTTCCTGGTCGCGGCTCCCGAACCGGCCGACGCTGACCGTGATCTCGACCCCCCCTGCATCATCGATTCGCCGGACGGTGACCCAGGTGGGCTCGTCCCCAACGGTTCTGAGGTGGTAGACCCGGGTGTCGTCGTTGGGCGAGGCGCTCCCCTCGACGGCCATCTCGTTCTTCGATGCGGCCAGGTCGACGGCGGCATCGATGTCGTTCCAGTCGGCTCGCCCGGGGAGGGTGGTGGCGCCAGCGCGCTCGTGGGCGTCGCGGGCCCGTGCCTGGAGGGTGTCCGCGGGGGCCGCGCACCCGGCGAGGGGGATACACCAGGCCGGAAACACCAAACAAAGAAAGAACAAAAAGTGCCGGCTTGGCGTTGGGACGGGTTGTCGGCGCATAAACTCGGGGGTGTCGATGGCCATCGTGGTCATGATGCGTGCTCGTCGTCCGGGCGATGTGGTCCGGGCGTCCTTGTTGACGGAGCTGGCCGCGTGGAAGTGAGCGTCAGCGTGCCTCAGGGCGCCGAGCGTGTGACGATGCTCGGCCTGGGTGATCGGAACCTCAAGATCATCCGGGAGGCGATCGGTGTCAACGTGACGGCCCGCGAGGGGATGGTCAAGCTGAGCGGCGAGCGGGGTGCCGTGGATGCCGCGTCGGTGGTGCTGGACGAGCTCGCTCGAGCGGCTGGGCGGCGGCAGCATCTGACACGGAAGCAGGTCTTGGATCTGATCGCGCGTGCGGGGGTGGGTGACTTGTCGGCTGGAGGCGGCCGGAACGGGTCGGGGCGTCTGCGCTGGGACGGGACGCTGGACGTGTACGCGGCGGGCCGGCGCGTTGAGCCGCGCTCGGAGACGCAGCGTTCGTACATCGAGGCGATCCGCGACAACGACCTCGTGTTTGGGGTCGGGCCTGCGGGGACGGGCAAGACGTACCTTGCGGTTGCCGCGGCAGTGCATCTGCTGAAGGCGGACCTGGTCAACAAGGTGATCCTGGTGCGTCCTGCGGTCGAGGCGGGCGAGCGTCTCGGGTTCCTTCCGGGTGACCTGCAGGCGAAGGTGAACCCGTACCTCCGTCCGCTGCTGGACGCGCTGCACGACATGATGGACTTCTCGACGATCAAGCGTTTCATGGAGAACGACGTGGTCGAGGTGATCCCGCTTGCGTACATGCGTGGTCGGACGCTCAACAAGGGCGTGATCATTCTGGACGAGGCGCAGAACACGACGCGCGGGCAGATGCAGATGTTCCTGACGCGGATGGGGCACGGGTCGAAGATGATCGTGACGGGCGACACGAGCCAGATCGACTTGGACGACCCCGCGTCGAGCGGGCTGGTGGATGCGGCGCGTCGGCTGCGCAGGATCCGGGGGATCGGGTTCGTGACGTTCGGAAAGTCCGATATCGTTCGGCACTCCCTCGTTCAGCGGATCGTCGAGGCATACGGGGAGGCGGAGTCGGGCTCTGGGCGTGTCGATGATGGGGGAAGTGGGGGAGAGGACCACCAGCACCGGGGCTCACAGGCGGGCGTGGATCGGGGTGATGTTCTGGACGGGGGCGTCCGGGCGGGGCGGGACGACTAGGCGAGTACAAGGGGACTGATGGCCAAGGAGCCTTCCAAGACGCTGCCGACGACGACGACGAGGCGCACTGGTGTGCGTCGCGTGATCGGTCGCGAGCGCGCCGAGTGGCGTGCCCACCTCGGGTCGCCCGAGGTGCTGTGGGGTGTGTGCATCACGTTCCTGTTCGTCTTGCTTGCGGGCGTGATCTCGTACGTGGCGATGGGGCAGGTCCGTCTGGCGCCCGGTCGGATCGCGACGGAGACGCGCGTGATGCGCTCTCAGGTGGTGATCGAGGACGAGCGGGCGACGCAGCGGGCGCGCGAGTCGGCGCGTCTGCGCACGCCGCGCGTGTACGCGTTGGACAAGGGTGTGCTGACGGAGGTGCTCGCGTCGATCGAGAACCTGCCGGCGGCGCTGGCGGGTGTGGAGTCGATCGAGGGCGTCGAGCCGACGCTGCGTGAGCAGTTCGCGCTGACGCCGGAGGCGCTCGCCGCGCTGAAGACGCAGGTCGAGAACGGAGAGGTCACGCCGGCGTGGCGGGCGCGTGTTGCGCGCCTGGCCGAGGCGCTCGCGCTGCGCCCGTTGCTGGCCAGCGACGCGTACCAGCGTGAGCTTGCCACCCCACCGGACGTGCTGCTGCTGATCCGCGACCCGGGCGAGGAAGCCGGGCTGAGCGAGCGGACGGAGCTGGTCGGCCAGGCCCGCGCGATCAGTCTCGGGGGGAATGAGCTTGCGACGGCGGCGGCCGAGCTCGCCTCGGGGTTCGCGCCGGCGATCCGCCCGGCGATCGCGGCGCGCCTGGAGGGGCTGTCGCGTCCGACGTACGCGTTTGATCCGGGGCGGACTGCCGAGGATCAGGAGAGCGCGGCCCGCTTGGTCGAGCCGGTGATGACGCTGTTCCCGCGCGGGACGACGATTTTCACGCGCGGCGAGGCGCTCGACGCGGACGACATCGCGCTCGCGGCCGAGGAGCAGCGACTGCACCTGAGCGAGCTGGGGCCCCTGTGGGGGACCGTCGCGCGCTTCGGGCGGATCGGCGTGATCGGCGCGATCGCGCTGGCGCTGGCGGGGTATGTCTGGCTCTTCTGCGCGAGGATCCGACGCAACCCGGCGCGGATGGCGGCCCTGGGCGGGCTGATGCTCTCGGCGCTGGCAGCCGCGGTCTGGGGCGTCGCGGCCCAGCCCTCGCTGATCGCGGTTGGCGCGGTGGCGCCGACGCTGTTCGTGACGGTGATCGTCTCGATCGCGTACACCCCGCGCACGGCTCTTGCGTTCGGCGTCGCGCAGGGCGTCTTGACAGCCGTGGCGCTCGACCTGCCGGTCGTGTGGGTCGCCGTGGCGGCGGTCGGCGTGGGGTTTGCGGTCTGGCAGCTTGGGGACGTGCGCGAGCGTGATTCGCTGATCCGGATGGGTGTGGTCACGGCGCTCGGGCTCGCGGGCGCGACGGTCCTGGCCGCTCCGGCGCAGCTCCCGCTTCCGCTGACGTTCGAGGGTGTGCGTCAGGTGCTGTGGGATGCGGGGATGGCGGCGTTCGGTGCGCTGAGCGTCGCGGGTGTTGCGCTGTTCATCCTGCCGTCGGTCGAGCGGTTGTTCGACATCACGACGGGGATGACGCTGATCGAGCTCCGCGACCCGAAGGAACCGCTGCTTCGTCGTCTGCAGCAGAAGGCGCCCGGGACCTACAACCACTCGCTGAACGTGGCATCGCTCGCGGAGAGCGCGGCGGACGCGATCGGCGCGGACTCACTCCTGACGTACGTGGGCGCGCTGTACCACGACATCGGGAAGATGAACAAGCCGGACTATTTCGTGGAGAACCAGCCGGCGGGGTTCAACCGCCACGACAAGCTGTCTCCGGCGATGAGCCTGCTGCTGATCATCGGGCACGTCAAGGACGGGATGGAGATGGCGCGCGAGGCGGCGCTGCCGAGGCGCCTGCATCACTTCATCGAGGCCCACCACGGGACGACGCTCGTCGAGTTCTTCTACCGGCGTGCCAAGGAGCAGGCAGCCCAGGAGGGCGCCGAGGCGCCGACGGAGACGGACTATCGCTACCCCGGCCCCAAGCCGCGCACCAAGGAAGTCGCGATCCTGATGATCTGCGATGCGGTCGAGAGCGCGGCCCGGACGCTGAGCGATCCGACGCCGAGCCGGATCGATCAGCTCGTGCGCGAGATCGCCACGCGCAGGTTGATGGACGGGCAGTTCGACGAGTGCGACCTGACGCTCCGCGAGATCGGGATCATCGTCGAGAAGGTCTCCGCGGCTCTCGCGGCGATCTACCACGGGCGCATCGCGTACCCGGCGGGCAAGGAAGAGAAGAAGCCTGTCAAGGATCCGCAGCGCAACGACGACGCGGTCGGCGGGGGCGTCAAGCCCGAGCGGGTGCCCGCGGCGGGGTGAGTTGGCGCTCCCGGTTCGCTAGGCATCGGGTCCGAAGCCGTAGCGTCCGAGCATCTCCTGGTTGAAGCGGTCGGACTCACCGGGCGGGATGGTCAGCCAGTCCCAGTCGTTGTGCTTGATCGCGCGACCGAGCATCAGCACCTGACCCGTGTGGTAGGCGCAGTGGTTGATGGCGCGCACGATCGCGAGCGCAACCGTGTGCGGCTCGGTGCGGATCGTGATCGTCCTGGTCAGGTCTTCGGGGCCGAGCGAGTCGAGCGTGGTGAAGAGCGCGCCCCAGCCGCGCTCCCACTCCTGCATGAGTGCGTGGCGCGTGAGGCCATCACGGGAGAACTCGGTTTCGCGCTTGCGCCAGGTCTTCTCGCCGTCGGTGTCGAGGAAGTCGGTGAAACGCGAGCGGAGGGACCCGGCCAGGTGACGCATGATCACGCCGACGCAGTTGAGTTCCGGGAGGATGCGCGTCAGCAGTTGGTCCTCGCTGAGCTGGGCGGCGGCTCGTTCGATCTGGTCCTTCTGCATGTCGAACTGGGTCCGCGCGGCCTGGAGGAATGGGTCGGGCATGGGAAGCCTCGTTCCTTGGCCCCCCGCCGCTCCGCTTCCTCCCCTCGTCCGCTCACTTGCCCTGCTGATCGGGGTCTTGCGGCACTACCATGGCCCACCATGAGCATACTCATCCTGCAGCACAGCACCATCACCGGTCCTGAACGACTCGGCATGACCCTGCGCGATCACGCCCAGCAGCTCGACGTGCGCCGGCTCGACCTTGCGCCCGAAGAGGGCGGACGACCGATCCCCGACGATTTCGACGGGATCGAGGGGATCGTCTCGTACGGCGGCCCGCAGAACGTCGGCGATGACATCCCGTGGATGCACCGCGAGATCGAGTTCCTGCGCGAGGCGCACGAGCGTGGTCTGCCGATCGTCGGCATCTGCTTGGGCGCGCAGCTCCTTGCCGCGGCGCTGGGTGGGACGGTCGAGAAGATGGACGGGACTGGCGAGATCGGTTTCTGCCCGGTCGAGCAGACCCCTGCGGGCAACACGGACCCTGTGCTCGCGGGGATTCCGTGGCTGACGATGCAGTTCCAGGTGCACCAGCACGCGATCACGGAGCCGCCGGAGGGCGCGGTCGTGCTTCAGCGTTCGGACGCGTGTGCCGTGCAGGCGTACCGGGTTGGCCTGCGTGCCTATGGGTTCCAGTACCACCCTGAGGCGAAGCGCGAGATGATGCACAGGCTGGCGCAGCGCAACGATGCGCTCTTTGCGCAGCTCGGCCTCGGTCCGGGTGACTTCGATCGCCACTGCGATGAGCACGAGCCGACGTTCGCGCGTCTGTCCGACCGCCTTTGCCTGAACCTGGCGTCGTACGTCTTCCCGGTCGGGCGCGTGATCGAGGCGTAAGGGCAACCGGTGGGCAGCCGTCTGACGATCTCGCCGCCGGGTGACTACGTGCTTGCGCGCGACGTGTGTTCGTACGGGTACTTCGTGCTCGCGCCGAACCGTTGGGACGTGGACAAGCGTGTGCTCGGCAGGACGCTGGAGCTGTCCGATGGGCCGGCGCGCGTGGTCGTCGGCCAGCAAGGGGGCAAGCGGGGGGGAAGGGGCGGGAGGCTCGTTGCTGAGGCGGATCGGGCGCTTGGGCGGGGGGAGCAGATCGAGGCCAAGGCCCAGCTCTCGCGGATGCTCCGTCTCGGGGAAGACGAGGCGCACACGCGTGCGTTCCACAGGGTGGACCCCCGCTGGAAGCGGACCGGGCGCTCGCGTCTGCTGCGCTCGCCGACGCTCTTCGAGGATGTGATCAAGACGGTGACGAGCTGCAATGTCACGTGGCCCAGCACCGTGCGCATGAATGCGTCGCTGTGCGAGGTCTGCGGCAAGGGCATCAGCGGCGAGCGTTCGTTCCCCGGCCCGGCCAAGCTGCGGCGGACGCGCGTGCAGACGCTGCGCAGCCGCTGCGGCGTGGGGTACCGGGACGTGCGCATCAAGGCGCTGGCGGAGCTGTTCGCGCCCAAGGGCAAGAGCGGGCGCGCCGAGGTGGATGTTCCGTGGCTCGAGGACCACAGCGTCGACGATGACGAGGTGTTCGCGTTCCTGCTGACGCTCCCTGGGATCGGGCCGTACGCGGCCGGGAACGTCATGCAGTTGCTCGGTCGCTACTCGCGCCTGGCGCTCGATACTGAGAGCCTGCGTCACGGGCGGAAGGTGCTGGGGATGGAGGGGACGGACCGCGAGGTGCTCAAGCGTCTCGGGGCGCACTACGAGGGCTTCGGGTCGTTCAAGTTCAAGAGCTACTGGTTCGAGCTCTGGCACTTCTACGAGACCAAGCAGGGGCCGAGCGAGGGGTGGGACCGCGAAGAGACGGCCAGTGCATTCACGGCGAGCAAGCTGAACCAGTAGCAGCGGTAGGCTGTCGGCATGAGCGACCCGTCCATGCAGCGTGCCTCTCGGCTCCGACTCACGGCGTGGTTGCTGTCGTTCGTCGGCCTTGCGTTGCTCTTGGTGGCCCTCTTCGTCGTGGGGAGCATGCACATGGGGGTGCGCAGCGAGCAACTTGGCGTGTACGAGCACCTGGAGGACGGGCTCAGTGTTGTGCCTGTGTACGGCGCTGCACGGCCTCCGTTCTGGTCGGCGACGTATGACGTAACCATCAAGGATGAATCCCGGTTCGGCGTCTATCGGTCTGAGCGCGTGACGATTGCAACGACGACTCCGCCGAGCGCCGAGGCGCAGGCGGAGGTGCTCGCTGCGCTGGGCGCGTACCTCACGGAACACGGGGTCTCGCAGGCCGCGATCGATGCGGGCGGGAAGTTGGTCTGGGAGTTGTCGGTGTTCGGCGTCCTCTGGCGTCTTGTCGTATTGCTTGCCAGCGTGTGGTTGCTCTGGCACGGGAACGTGTTGTCCGCACGGGCCAAACGGCTGAAGGCCGGGCTGTGCGCGTTCTGTGCGTACCAGTTGACGGGAGAGGACGTGTGCCCGGAGTGTGGGAGGGCGACCGGGTGAGTTCGTGGTGCGAGCCGTCTTCGTGCTGTGCGGGGTGATCTAGAGACCGAGATCGGTGTGTTATGCTTTTTTGCATGACGCATCGCGGCAGACGTCGGTTGCGGCGGGTGCTGCTGCTGACGCTCGTGCTCAGCCTCGGCATCGTGCTCATGGTGCCGGCGCAGTTGAAGTTCGGGCGCGTGGTGTCCGGCGGCACGTGGCACATGCTCGTTGTGACCATGCGCAGCCCGGAGGGGGACATCCGGTACGTCGTTTCCGATCGCGTGGGCAGCACCTTCGACGAAGTACGGTCACCGGCGTACGACGGCTACACGGGGGATCACTACAAGCTTGAGCGTGCGGGGTGGGTCACGGTCCGACGGGATCTTGTGTCGATCGACCTTGGCTGGGGCGAGCGTCATCCCTGGCCGTTCTGGGTCGTGGAACGGACCGTCGAGATCGTGCCGCTCGAGCACTGGTCGTACGTGAACGGGCGTGGGGTGGTGGAAGAGGCTCCGTCGGACGACGTGTGGGCGTTGGTCCGGGAGGTGACGAACCCGACGGCGATCCCCGATCGCGCGTTCGATCGGATTGGGGCGACGATCAGCGTGTTCGAGCATTCGTGGTTGATCGCTGCGTTGCTCAGGGCGCTGTTCGGATTGTGCGCGCTGTCGATGCTGATTCTGTCGATGTGGTTGCTGCGGCGCTGGGAGCGGCGCGCGCTCGAGGAAAGAGACGAGTGTTGGCGGTGCGGGTACCCGCGCTCTGGGGCTCCGAGGTGTTCTGAGTGTGGGTGCCCGGCGCCGGGGACGATCGAGGCCGCACAGCTGGAGCGCCATCGGCGAGGGTCGGCGGCGTATTCGTGGCGTCGGGGCGCGTGGGCGTTGCTGCTGTTCGGCGTCTCACTGCTCACGGTGTTCGTGCTGGCGACGGCTCGGGCCAGCCAGAGCACGGACACGATCTACCCGACGGTGGCGCTGGGTGTTGGAGGGAAGATCGAGGTTCACGGATCGCAGTTCGGGCTGAGGGGAGCCATCGTCGCCGGACACTCCGTGACGATCGAGCGGTCCGCGTGGCTTGGCGTGATCCAGACGGAGCGTGTGACGATTGTGCCACCGCTTGCTCCGGTCCCGGGCGTCCCGGGCGTGGTCGAGGGCGTCGAGTCGTATGTCGTGTCGCATGGAGTCTCGGCCCGAGCGGCGAGCGCGGGCGGGAAGCTCGTGTGGGACGTGTCTCTCGCGAGCGCGTTGTGGCGCCTCGCGCTGCTCATCGGAGGCTGCGCGATGGTGTGGTGGGCAGCCATGCTGTTCAGGCGGGTCCATCGCCTCCGCATCGGTTCGTGCGCGTTCTGCGCGTTTCCGATGGCGGGCGATCGGGTGTGCCCGGAGTGTGGCAAGTGGGCGGGCTGATGGCGCCCGCTCGAGGAGTCAGCGCTTCGCCGGCGTGCGTGATCCCGCGCCAGGGACCTGGATCCCCGCTTCGAGCATCGTGGCGGCGTAGTCCTGCAGCGCGCGCGGACGCCACTCTCCCTCGCGTGTCGCGTAGATCGCCTTGACCGCGGCGAGTGCGCCCGTGGCGGTCGTGATCATCGGGACGCCGAGACGGACGGCGGCCGAGCGGATCTTGCCCTCGTCGGTGTTCCAGCCGGTGCGCGTGGGCGTGTTGATGATCAGGTTGATCTTGCCGTCGCTCATGAGGTCGATGACGTTGGGTCGCGCGCCGGCGTCGATTTTCTCGATGATGGTGACGGGGATGGACTCGGTCGCGATGCGCTGGGCGGTGCCGCCGGTCGCGGTGATGCCGAACCCCATTTCGTGGAGCCATCGTGCGAGGTTGATGACGCTGGCCTTGTCTGCATCGCGGACGGAGATGAAGACGTTGCCGCTGGAGGGCAGGTCGAGTCCTGCGCCCGAGAGCGCCTTGGCGAATGCGATGCCGAGGGAGGGGTCTGCGCCCATGACCTCGCCGGTCGAACGCATCTCCGGGCCGAGTGCGACGTCGACGCCGGGGAACTTGGCGAATGGGAAGACGGGGGCCTTGACGGCGAAGTGCCCGGCGTCGGGGACCTCGCGGACGTTCATCTCGGCGAGCGTGGAGCCCATCATGCACTTGGCCGCGATGCGGGCCCAGGGGACGTGCTTGGCCTTGCCGACGAAGGGGACGGTGCGCGAGGCGCGCGGGTTGACCTCGATGATGAAGATCTCGGCGTCGGTGAGCCCGTCGGCGCGCCGCACGGCCATCTGGACGTTCATCAGGCCGCAGACGCCGAGTTCCTTCGCCAAGGTGCGCGCGGTCTGGCGGATCTGGCGGTCGAGGCCCTCGGGGAGCGACCACGGCGGGATGGTGCAGGTCGAGTCGCCGGAGTGGACGCCCGCCTGCTCGATGTGCTCCATAACGGCGCAGACGAGTGCCTGGCGTCCCTCCTGCTCCATGGCGGGGGCGCCGGGCTGGAAGTCGGCGATGACGTCGACATCGATCTCGATCGCTTCGTCGAGGAACTTGTCGATCAGGACCGGCGCGTTGTCGAGCTCGGAGATGTCGACGGCGCTGGTCATGTAGTGCTTGAGGGCCTTGAGGTCGGGGCAGATCTCCATGCCGCGACCGCCCAGGACGTAGCTGGGCCGGACCAAGACGGGGAACCCGATGCGTTCGGCGATCTCGGTGGCCTGGTCGAGCGTGCGCGCGATGCCGCTGGCGGGCTTGCGCAGGTTCAGGCGTGAGAGCAGGTCGTCGAAGCGGTCGCGGTCTTCGGCGAGGTCGATCGAATCGAGGCTGGTGCCGATGATCGGCGCGCCGGCGAGGCTGAGGCCGTGCGCGAGGTTCAGCGGGGTCTGGCCGCCGTACTGGACGATGATGCCGCTGACGAGGCCGGAGCCGTCGGGGTCGAAGAGCGTGCCCGCGCCACCCGAGTCTGCTTTGCGGAGCGTGCTCTTGGCGTCGGTGCGCAGCGTGAGAACGTATTTCTCGCCGGCCGCGTTCGTCGCGGCGTAGATCCTGCCGGACCCGCCATCGTCGAAGACGGCGCTCATCGCGCCGACCAGGCGCAGGCCCGGGAGCTTGTGCTGCGCCAGCAGCTTCTCGGCGGCCGCGCGGAGGGTGGGGGGCAGCTTCTCGCCGAGCGCGGATTCGTCGAGCCCGACGGGTGCGTCGTCTGTTGCGCCGGCCAGGTCGGGCGCGGCATGCAAGGGCCCGGCGTTGAGTCGCTCGACGACGTTGAGGACGTCCTCGAGGGTCAGCGGCTCGAAGAACAGCAGGTCGGACGTGTCGTAGTCGGTGCTGACCGTCTCCGGGTTGGAGTTGATCATGACCGACTCGAGGCCCATCTCGCGGGCCGCGAAGGCGGCGTGGACGCAGCAGTAGTCGAACTCGATGCCTTGTCCGATGCGGTTGGGTCCACCGCCGAGGATGACGACCTTTGGCGTGCGCGAGACGCGGATCTCGTCGTCCGGGCGCACGAGCGTGGCGCCTGTGTCCGGGTCGACCTGGCGCGTGGGCGTCTCGTATGTGGAGTAGTAGTAGGGTGTGGCCGCCTCGAACTCCGCGGCACAGGTGTCCACCAGCTTGTACACCGGCTCGATCGCCATCGCTTGACGGTGCCGGCGGACCTGGAGGATCGTGTCGGACTTGATGCGACCGAGGTAGAGGTTCGCGAGCTGCGCGTCGGAGTAGCCGAGTTGTTTGGCCTCGAAGAGCACGTCGCGCGGGACGTCGGTGAGCTTGTCGAAGGCGCACAGGCGGTCTTCGAACTCGACGAGGCGCATGATCTGATCGAGGAAGAACGGATCGATCCCGCTGAGCTTGTTCACGCGATCGATCGTCCAGCCCATCTTGAACGCGTAGCGGATGTAGTAGAGGCGTCCCTGGCTCGGGACGGCGAGCTTGCGTGTCAGCTTGGCGTCATCGATCGGCCACTCGATCGGTTGGCCGTCGGCGGTGCGCGGGGTGGGGTCGTCGGGTGTGGGCGTTGCGCGCCGCGCGGCGAGCCACTTGTCGTTGTGGTCGAGGCCGAGGCCGAAGCGTTTGACCTCCATCGACCGGATGGCCTTCTGGAGGCTTTCGGTGAATGTGCGCCCGATGGCCATGGCCTCGCCGACGGATTTCATCTGTGTCGTCAGCGTCTCGTCGGCCTCGGGGAACTTCTCGAAGGTCCAGCGCGGCATCTTGGTGACGACGTAGTCGATCGTCGGCTCGAAGCAGGCGCTGGTGGTGCCGGTCACGTCGTTGCGGAGCTCGTCGAGCGAGTACCCCACTGCGAGGCGGGCAGCGACCTTGGCGATCGGGAAGCCGGTTGCCTTGGAGGCCAGGGCGCTGGACCGAGAGACGCGCGGGTTCATCTCGACGACGACGAACTCGAAGCCGGGCTCGCCGTCGGGGCCGGGCGCCGGGTTGGGGTTGACGGCGAACTGGACGTTGGAGCCGCCGGTCTCGACGCCGACGCCGCGCATGATGTCGAACGCGGCATCGCGGAGGGCCTGGTACTCCTTGTCCGTGAGCGTGAGCGAGGGTGCGACGGTGATCGAGTCGCCGGTGTGGACGCCCATGGCGTCGATGTTCTCGATCGCGCAGATGACGATGCAGTTGTCGTTCTTGTCGCGGATGACCTCGAGCTCGTACTCCTTCCAGCCGAGCAGCGAGCGGTCGATCTGGACCTGGTCGATGGGGCTGAGGCGCAGCCCGCGCGAGACGATCTCATCGAACTCTTCGGTGTTGTAGGCGATGCCGCCGCCGGAACCGCCGAGCGTGAAGGCGGGTCGGATGATGGCGGGCAGGCCGATGGTCTCGAGGAAGGCGCGTGCCTCTTCGAGGTTCGAGACGGTTGTCGCCTCGGGTGTGGCCAGGCCCAGCGAGTCGCAGAGTTCGGCGAAGAGCTTTCGGTCTTCGGCGGTGTGGATGGTCTCGCGGTTGGCGCCGATCATGCGCACGTTGTGGCGCTCGAGGGTGCCGTCGTCGTGCAGCGCGCACGCGACGTTGAGCGCGGTCTGGCCACCGAGCGTCGGGAGGACGGCGTGGACGGGGTCGCCGCGCCGTTCTTGTTCTTCGATGACCTTGCGTACGGAGTCCGGCGTGACGGGCTCGATGTAGGTGCGCTCGGAGAACTCCGGGTCCGTCATGATGGTGGCGGGGTTGGAGTTGACCAGGACGATGCGGTAGCCCTCATCGCGGAGGGTCTTGCAGGCCTGAGCGCCGGAGTAGTCGAACTCGCAGCCCTGTCCGATGACGATGGGGCCGGACCCGATGATCAGGATCGTCTCGATGTCGTCGCGTCGTGGCATGCGTGCGGGTGCGCTCCGGGGGGGCCAGGAGGGGGGCGGGGAGGGTGCGCAAATCCCGAGAGCGTAGCCCGGCGGACACAGTTGAGCGAGGCGTGCGGCCCCGATCCGGGGCGTCTTCGGCCCGCATAGCCGAACCTCCCGGCCCCCGGGGAGGTAGATCCGTTGGAGGGCCGGCAAGCGGGCATCCCGTGTGGCCGATATCTGCTTGTGAGCCCGGCTACGCTGGCGTGGGCCGGGGGCTTACCGGGGCGGGGGGCTTCGAGGGGATCCGTGCATGTGTGGAATCGTCGCGTACATCGGTCAGAAGGACGCCAAGCCGATCCTCCTCGAGGGCCTGAAGCTGCTCGAGTACCGGGGGTATGACTCGGCGGGCGTGGCGGTGCTGACCGATGCGGGCGTCGAGGTGGCCAGGGCCGTCGGGCGCGTCGCGGTCCTCGAGGACAAGCTCGAGCAGCAGGCCAAGAGCGGCAAGGCGTTCGCCGGGACGTTGGGCATGGCCCACACGCGCTGGGCGACGCACGGGGGTGTGACGGAGATCAACGCGCACCCGCACCAGGACGATCAGGCGGGCATCGCGATCGTTCACAACGGGATCATCGAGAACTACGCGGCGCTGCGCAAGCTGCTCGAGGAGAAGGGTCACACCTTCCAGACCGAGACGGACACCGAGGTCTTGGCGATGCTCATCGGCGAGCTGTACGCGCCCAGCGAGGGGGTCGACCTCGAGAAGGCCGTGCAGGCGGCCCTGCGTGAGGTGACGGGCGCGTACGCGATCGTGGTGATGTGCGCACAGGAGCCGGACGTGCTGGTCTGCGCGCGCAAGGGCAGCCCGCTGATCGTCGGCGTCGGGAATGGCGAGTACGTGGTCGCGTCGGACGCCTCGGCGATCGTGCGTCACACGACGCAGGCGATCCCACTCGACGACTACAACGTCTGCCGCATCACTCGCGAGGGGTTCCGCACGAGCGACCTGCAGGACGAGCAGGTCAGCCCGAAGGTGATGCAGATCGAGATGGACCTCGAGGAGATCGAGCTTGGTGGGTTCACCCACTACATGCAGAAGGAGATCTTCGAGCAGCCCGCATCGATGCGCAACACGCTCCGCGGACGGATCGATCACAACGAGGGGAAGGTCGTCCTCGGCGGGGTCGCGGGCTTCGCCAAGGAACTGGTCAAGGCCAAGCGCGTCATCCTGACCGCCCAGGGCACGGCCCTGCACTCGGCGATGATCGGCGAGTACCTCCTCGAGGACCTCGCGAAGGTGCCCACCGAGTGCGAGTACGCCTCGGAGTTCCGGTACCGCAACCCGATCATCGAGGATGGGACCGTCGTCGTGGCGATCAGCCAGTCGGGCGAGACTGCCGACACGTTGGCCGCACTCGGTGAGGCGAAGGACCGCGGCGCCCTTGCGCTCGGCGTCGTCAACGCGGTCGGCTCGACGATCGCGCGCGAGACGGACGCGGGCGTGTACTTGCGCGTGGGTCCTGAGATCGGCGTGGCGTCGACCAAGGCCTTCCTGGGTCAGGTCACGGTGCTGACGCTGATCAGCCTGTTCATGGGGCGTCGTCGGTTCATGTCGCAGGTCGAGTGCGAGCAGCTGCTGACGGAGTTGGAGCGCGTGCCGACGAAGATCGAGTCGATCCTCGCGCAGGCCGACGAGATCCGCAAGGTCACCGAGAAGTACGTCACGAAGGAGAACTGGCTCTTCCTCGGGCGCGGGTACAACTACCCGGTCGCGATGGAGGGAGCCCTCAAGCTCAAGGAGATCTCGTACATCCACGCCGAGGGCATGCCCGCTGCCGAGATGAAGCACGGGCCGATCGCGCTGATCACGGACGGGATGCCGGCCGTCTTCATCGCCAACCGCGGCGCACAGTACGAGAAGGTGATCTCCAACATCGAAGAGGTCCGCTCGCGCGGCGGGCACGTGATCGCGATCGCCACCGAGGGTGACGACCGGATCGGCAACGTCGCCGAGGATGTCATTTACGTCCCAGACATCCCAGAGCCCCTCAGCCCGCTGCTCACGGTGGTGCCGCTCCAGCTGATGGCGTACTACGCGGCCGTGGCGCGTGGGCACGACGTGGACAAGCCTCGCAACCTGGCCAAGAGCGTGACGGTGGAGTGAGGGCGGCGGCAACCGAGCTTGTTCGCGTCGGTAGCGCGTGGACGAGGAGGCTCGCCATGGACCGCCCCCGCCCCGTCGGATCGAGTCGTGCGTTCACACTGATCGAGTTGTTGGTCGTCATCGGCGTCGTCGCGCTGCTGATCGCGTTGCTGCTCCCTGCGCTGTCGAAGGGCGTGGACGCGGCCCGGCGCGCGAAGTGCCTCATGCAGCTCCGTCAGTTCGGGATCGCGACCGAGTCGTACCGCCTGGACTACTCGATCCTGCCGGTCGCGCCCGAGTCGATGGACCCCGAACCGAATCCGGACCCGGCGCAACGACGCCTCCAGGAGATGATGCGCCAGTACATGGACCTGCCGGTCGATCCCGTGCAGCGGTCCGCGTTCCGGTTTGCGCACACGGAGCCGTTCCATTGCCCGTCGCACGCGCCGGGTGAGGACAAGAACGTGATCTCGAGCTACTTCTATCGCCCCGGGTGGTTCATCTGGCGCACGCTTCCGTTCAACCCCGGCGTGCGCGCGCGTGAAGTGACGCTGATCTACGAGAACGCGGTCGAGCCGCGCACGTATTGGGAGGGTGGGTATCGCGTGCACGAGCAGGCGGGCGCGCCGGCCGGGCCCGCCGGTTTCGCGGGGCTTGTTCGTCACGGGGTGTACACGGACGGGAGCGCTCGGGCGGTGGGTGAGCCGCAGACCTGGGGGAGGCCCGGGACGAACCCCTTCGAGTGGCCGCCGTCGCCGGGACCGGACACCGCGTCGGTCAGGTGAGGTTTGGGGTCTCGGCTGCCTTCTCTGCTTCTTCTTCTGCTTCGATGCGCTGAAGCCACTTGCGCATGGGCGGGAGCATGGCCTGATTGAGCGCGAAGTTGAGGAGCGCACCGGCGCAGGCTGCTGCTGCGAGCGGGTTCTCGGGGTCGAGCGCCCCGAGGCCGACGCCCGCGGCGAGCAGGATCGCGCCGGACGCCTGCCAGCCGCCCTCGATGACCATGAGTGTCCAGGTCGAGGCATCGCCCGGGACATTGCGTGCGGCGACGTGGCGGATGGCGAGGAATCCGCCCGAGCCGCCGAAGAGCAGGATCACCACGAAGAGCGGGCCGGATGGCCAGGTCGCGAAGACGATCGCGGGATCGATGCGGCTTGAGACGAATGCAGCGCAGAGCGGGACGACGATGTGGACGGTCAGCACCGACGCGCCGGCGCGGAGTGTGTCGGCGTGCTGAGCACGCGCTGCGCCCGCGAGCCCGATCATCACGGCCATCGGGATTGCGAGCAGGAGGGGGAGGGCGGAAAGCGACGCGGCGCCCGCGCTGACGATCAGGCCGGCGGCGAGCATCGCACCGGCACCGAGTCCGATGGCGAGCGCAGAGCGTCCTTCGTCGGACGTCGAACCGATGCCGCCGGACCGGGCGAAGACGGAGCCAGCGCACGTCGCGCCGGCGATCGCTCCAGCGGCCTTCGGATCCAGTCCGAAGACGAGCCACGCGCCGAGTCCGACGACCAGGAGTTCGCCGAGCAGGACGGTTGTTCCCGCGCCGATCCATGCGACGCGCGGGCGTGGGCCGCGGTCGGTGAGGGCCGTGAGCAGTACGCCCAGTGCGGCCAGCGCGGTGATCCAGGCGCCGGCGGATCGACGGGTCGCGAGCCTCGCGCGATCGCGGGCGTCGGCGGCCTCGAGTTCGGCCGTGATCTGACGCGCGAGCAGATCGGCGCGGGCGAGCGGGTCGGCGTTCTCTGGATCGGCGAGCGTCCAGGCCGCGAGCTCGGCGCGGTTGTCGCGGACGACCTGATCGAGGGCGCGCTGCTCATCGAGATCGCCGAGGACGTAGTGGTGGTGATGGTTGGGGTGGGTGCGACCAAGGGCTGCGGGCCCCACGAGGACGCCTGCCATGATCCCCCCGACCAGGGCCGCCCCGAGTGCTCCGCCGGGCTGGCCGGCCCCTCTGAGCAGCCATGCGAAGACGGCGCTGACGCCAAGGAGGATGAGCAGTTGCGAGACGATCTCGGGGAGCATCCGCCCCAGCGTATGTGACGATGGCCGCCCTTTGCGCTCGGGCGGTGGCGTGGGGAGGGGCGCGTGAGGACAATGCTGTGGGGGAGGCGGGGCTGAAGGAGACGACGATGGCGTCATTCGGCAAGGCGGAACCGGGATCGGCGGATGTTGGTGTGATCGGGCTGGCCGTGATGGGCCAGAACCTTGCGCTCAACATCGCGGACCACGGGTTCATGACCGCGGTCTACAACCGGACCGTCGCCAAGACCGAGGCGTTCGTCGACGAGAACCCGCCGGAGGTCTTCGGCGGAGGTGGTGGGGGCTTGGTGCCTTCTGCTGAGCTTGGTGAGTTCGTCGCCTCGTTGGCTCGTCCGCGTCGGGTCGTGGTCATGGTGCAGGCGGGGCGCGCCACGGATGCCGTGATCGACTCGCTGGTCCCGCTGCTGGATGCGGGGGACGTGATCGTCGACGGTGGCAACGCGCTGTACACGGACACCGATCGGCGCGAGGCCGCGCTGACCGAGAAGGGGATCCACTTCGTCGGCTCGGGGGTCTCGGGCGGCGAGCTGGGTGCGCGGTTCGGTCCGAGCTTGATGCCGGGCGGGAAGCGCGAGGCGTGGGAGATCCTCGAGCCGGTGTGGAGCGCGATCGCCGCGAAGGTCGACCCCGAGACGGGCAAGGAGCTGACGGGCGCGGCACCCGGCAAGCCGATCACCGGTGGTGAGGCGTGCAGCGCTTTCATCGGTCCGGGTGGTTCGGGCCACTACGTGAAGATGGTGCACAACGGGATCGAGTACTCGGACATGCAGCTGATCTGCGAGGCGTGGCATCTGATGTCTACGCTTGGGCACCTCGAGCCCGCGGAGTGTGCCGACGTGTTCGCGAAGTGGAACGAGGGAGACCTCGACTCGTTCCTGATCGAGATCACGAGCGACATCCTGCGTCAGAATGACCCGGTCACGGGCGGGGCGTTCGTCGACATCGTGCTGGACCGCGCGGGGCAGAAGGGCACGGGGCGTTGGACATCGAGCGAGGCGCTCGAGCTGGGCATCCCGGCCACGGGGATCACCGAGGCTGTGTTTGCGCGATGCCTCTCGGCGATCAAGGACGAGCGTGAGAAGGCGTCGACGATCCTGACCGGTCCGGAGGGTCCGGCTGCCGGGAAGCGCGACCAACGCTTGTTCACGTCGCATGACGCGCTCATCGATTCGATCGGTCAGGCGCTCTACTGCGCGAAGATCTGCTCCTACGCGCAGGGCTTCCAGCTCATGCGTGCTGCCTCGAGCGAGCGCGACTGGAACCTCGACTTCGCCTCGATCGCGCGCATCTGGCGCGGGGGGTGCATCATCCGCGCCCGCTTCCTGCAGCGGATTACCGATGCGTACGAGCGCGATCCGGGGCTGGTGAACCTGCTGCTAGATCCGTACTTCGCGCGGGTGCTCGAGGATGGCGAGAGCGCGTGGCGTCGGATCGTGGCCAACGCGGCGATCGCGGGGATTCCGGTGCCGTGCCTGGGCGCGACGCTGTCGTGGTTTGACGGCTACCGGACGGCCCGGCTGCCGGCGAGCCTGCTGCAGGCACAGCGTGACTACTTCGGCGCGCACAGCTACGAGCGGACGGACCAGCCGCGCGGCGAGCATTTCCACCTGGACTGGCCGCACCCGGAGCGTCCGCAGGCCAAGGTCTAGGGCGTGTCGCTGGTTGTCGAGACGGATCGGCTGGTGTTGCGGGCGCTCGCAGAGGCGGACCGGGCGGAGTTCGTGCGCGTCGAGGTGGAAGGGCGCGAGCACTTTGCCCCCTGGATGCCCAGGCGCGAGCCGATCAGCGATGACGAGATGTTCGATCGCCAGCTTGCACGGCTGGCGAGCAGCGAGCGGGACGGATCCGAGCTGCGCCGGGCGGTGTTCTCCTGTGATGACAAGCGCCTCGTCGGCTTCGTGAACCTGACGCAGATCTTCCGCGGTCCGTTCCAGAGCTGCTACATGGGCTGGCGCGTGGCGGCCGACGTGCTGCGCAAGGGGTACGGGACGGAGATGGTGGGGGGGATGCTCGACGCGGCCTTCGCGCCGGAAGGGCGAGGGCTGGGGCTTCATCGCGTGCAGGCGAACATCGTGCCGACGAACGAGCTGAGCCTGCGTTTGGCCGAGCGCGTCGGGTTCCGGCGCGAAGGGGTGGCGCTCCGGTATCTGGAGATCGCCGGTGAGTGGGCGGATCACGTGATGCTCGCCAAGACGGTCGAGGAGCACGAGGTTCGTCGGATGTAGGAGTGGTGGTGCCGCGCTAGGGCTGGGGATCCGGGAGCGGGTCGAGCGGTTCCTCGACGGCCTCGAGTCGCTCGCGTCCTTCTTCTTCCGTCTCCGGGTACGCCGGGTCGCGTTCGCTGGGCTCGACCATGCGGAAACCCGCGTCGCCCATGCCGGGGAGCGCGAGGAACTGGCCGGTCGGCGAGACGCGCATCTGGCCCGTCGTCAGCAGGTAGTCGAGCACGGCGTTCTGCAGCGCCTCTTCCGCTTGGTCGCGCCGGTTTCTCGCGTCCAGCAGCGCGTCTTCCGTGTCGAGCAGGTCCTGCGGCGTGATCTCTGCTTCCTTGATCTTCTGCTCGATCTGTCGGCGCTCGTTCTCGCGGACCGCCTGCTCGGCGAGGAGCAGGTTGTACTGCTGGAGCGGGATCTGGCGGAGGGCCGCGATGGCGTCGAGGACGACGTTGTCGCGGAACTGCTCGAACGCGCGCTTGCGCTGTTCGAAGCGGATGAGCGAGGAGCGGAGCTCGAGTCGCTCGACCTCGCGGTCGAGCGGGAGCCCGAAGGTGACGCTCGCTCCGTAGCTGGCGTCATCCGGCTCGAACACGAGGCCGCCCTCGTCCTCATCGGGGTCGGTACCGAAGGTGACGTCGGCCGCGATGTCGAGATCCGGGAGGATGTCGTTTCGGGCGTTCCGGACGCTGCGTCGCGAGTCCTCGACGAAGTCGCGTTGGTTCTGGAGGTCGAGGCGGAAATCGAGTGCCGCGTCGACGGCCTCGGCGCGTTCGTCCGAGGGCTGGGGCACATAGAGCGCGACGGGGATCAGCTCGAGCGGGTCCGTCACGGGCATGCCGAGGCGGATCTTGAAACGGTCGATCGAGAGCGCGAACGAGTCGCGCAGGTTGGCGACGTCCGCCTGGCCCTGGAGGACACCCGTCCGGGCGATGAGCACCTGGAACTCGCTGACGCGCCCGGCATCGAAGAGCGCCTGCTGGCGCCGGACGACGTCCTTGAGTCGCTCGACGCGGAGGGCGGCGTTGGCGATCTGCTGACGCTGGCGCAGGAGCGCAAAGTAGTCCCGCGCCAGGTCGACGAGGAACTCGCGCCTGAAACGCTCGAAGTCGCGGGCGGCGTAAACGAGATCGCGCTCGGCCTGGATGCGGCTCTCGTAGTTGACGGGCCCTGCGCCGCGGAGGAGCGGGATGTTGCCCGAGAGAATCAGCGACGCGGACTGCTCGTATTGGTCGGTCGTGGCGGAGCGGAGGTCTTGTGCGGCCTGCCAGAGCAGGCGCGCCTCGACGTCGCCGCCGTAGGGCAATCGTTGTGTCACGCGGAGGTCGTTGACGACCGAGATGGCGCTCGAGACGTCGCCGTCGGTCTGCGAGCCGTCGAAGCTGACGGAGAGGTCATCGAAGAAGCGCGGCCCCCAGAGGTGGCGCTCGATGAGCACGTTGATGGCCTCGAGGATGTACTCCTCCTCGGCGGTGCGGTACTCGCGCGAGGTTGCCTGCGCCTGGCGGAAGACGCCCTCGAGGTCGAGGCTCTGCGCCTCGGCGTCCTCGGCGAAGAAGCGGTCGAGGCGCTCGGCGACCTCGCTTGCCTCGTCGGCTTCGTCGCGGGCGAGCGGGCGGTAGTCGAGGCTCGCGGCCTCGGGGTTCGTCGTGCCGGGGTCGAAGGCGTTGATGGACCGGTCGTCAAGGCGATCCGGGAGCACGGGGGCGCGGTCGGGCTGGATCGAGTCGCCGGCGAGGGTGGCAGAGCGCGAGGCGAGCAGCCGATCGACGCGCTGGTCGATGTCCTCCATCGAGGCGCACCCGGTCATGGCCGCCATCGTGAGGAGGGCGGTGGTGATCGTGGCTCGGGTTGCTCGTGTTCTTGGTCGTGCGGGCATGCGTTGAAGCAGGGTGTTTCGGCCCCCGGCGAGGCCCGGATGTTACCGAGGGTTTGTCGGATCGTTGCGACTCTCGGGCTTTGGGGTCCTACCATTGCGGTTTGACTGGGTGGGGAGCCCAATCGGCGATCTGGGGTCGCCAGAGGGGTTTGGACGCCCGAAGCGTCCGCCTGGGCGTCAACGAGAGGCCAGCCGGAGCCCGTGATCCGGCGTCCGAAATCGGGGGGGCAGCGCGAAGAGGGGGGTCTCTTTGCAAGACACAAGGAGCGAGCCGCCATGGCTTCGATCACGTATGACGCGCAGAGCTTCCAGATCGACGGCCGTCGGATCTGGTTGAGCAGCGGCACCGTCGAGCACGCCCGGATCCCGCGCGAGGAATGGGCCTCGCGGATCGCGGCGGCCCGCCAGGCCGGGCTGAACACGATCGCGACGTCGGTGGTCTGGTCGCGTCACGAGCAGCGCCCCGGGACGTTCGACTTCACGGGCGACAACGATCTGCGCCACTTCGTCGAGCTCGTCGGCAAGGCGGGGATGTGGGTCATCCTCCGCCCGGGCCCGTACATCGGCGGTGGGTGGGACCTCGGCGGGCTCCCGTCGTGGCTCCTGGACCTCGAGGACGTCGCGATGCGGACCAAGTCCGCGCCGTTCATGGAGGCGTGCAGCCGGTACCTCAGTGCGGTTGCCCAAGAGGTCAAGGACCTCCAGGTGACCAGTCCGGGCGAGGGCGGCCCGATCGTGCTGGTGCAGAACGAGCACCAGTGGACGTGCGGTGACGACGCGGTCGGCCAGGCCTACCTCGGTGAGCTGAGCCGCTACTTGCGAGAGGCGGGCCTGACGGTCCCTGCGATCTCGGCCAACGACCTTTGGCAGGGCGTCGAGGGCGAGATCGAGTGCTGGAGCGGGTACGAGAACATGCTGGCGGACCTGCGCCAGTTCGCGACGGTTGCGCCGGACCAGCCGCGTCTGGTGTCCGACTTCCGTATCGGTCGGCGCGACGTGTGGGGCGAGCCGCTCCCAGAGGCGCGCGGGCCCGAGGAGGTCGCGCGCAAGCTGGCCGAGGTGCTCTCGTCCGGTGGTCAGTTCAACCTGGCTCCGTTCGCCGGCGGGACGAGCTTCGGCTTCAGTGCCGGACGCGACCCGGCGCGGGATGAGGCGTTCGGCACGGCTTCGGCCGACGCGGGGGCGCCGCTGAACGAGTTTGGTCGGCCCGGTCCGTCGTACGACGGCGTCCGGCGCGTCTGCATGTTCGCCTCGAGCTTCGGTCGCGTCCTCGCGGGCCTGGACCCGAAGCGTCACGGTGTCGTGCTCCACCCGGGGCACGCGGCCGCGACCGGTGATGCAACGGGTTGCTCCGTCGTTCACGTCGACGGGGCGCAGGGTTCGGTCGCGTTCGTGTTCGCCTCGGCGTCGAACAAGGCCAAGGGCCAGTCGACGACGCTGCTGCTGGCCAACGGGATGACGCTTCCGGTCGAACTCGGGCATCTGGGCGTGGTGTGGTGCATGTTCGATGTGCGCGTGACGCCGCGCACGCGTCTGGACTACTCGAACCTCTCGGCGTTCTGCTCTGTGGGGACGGTGCTGGTGCTGTTCGGGCCCGCGGGTTCGACGGGTGAGTTGTCGATCAACGGGTCGCCGTTGGAGGTGGAGGTTCCCAAGGGCAAGCAGCCCTTGGAGATCGAGCACGAAGGGCTGACGCTGGTGATCGCCAGCGACGCGCAGCTCGAGCAGATCCACCCCACGCCGGAGGGCGTGCTGATCGGCGTGAACGGGGTCGACGAGGAGGGTGAGCCGATCGTCGCGGCGTCGGCCAAGAGCTACACGCGGATCGCGCCGACGGGCGAGATCACGAAGGAGCGTGTCAAGGCGTCGCTTGCGCGCACGCCCTCGTCGCGCGGCGCAGCGAAGAAGCTCGCGCTCGGCGAGTGGTCCGTCGCGACATGCGCCGAGTACACGACGGGTCAGAGCCCGCGCTTCGCGTCGATCGACGCTCCCGCGAGCCTGAGCGCTCTCGGGGCGCCGTCTGGGTACGGGTGGTACCGCGCGACGTTCCGCTCGAGCGGGGCGCGCAGGGTCAGCACGCTGCTCCCGGGCTCCGGCGATCGCCTCTCGCTGACGCTTGATGGCGAGCCGATCGGCGTCGTCGGACGCGGGCCCGGTGCGGAGCCGGGGATCACCCTCGGCCTGAAGAAGGCGCAGCACACGGTCGTGGCGCTCGCCGAGAGCCTCGGGCGTTTCTGGGGCGGCCAGCACATGGACGAGCAGCCGGGACTGGTCGATCACTTCTGGGGCGTCAAGGCGTTCAAGGCAGGCAAGGCGGCGGTCGAGGTCGGCGATCCGATCGACATGCTCGGCGCGATCTCGCCGCTCTGGGGCGTTGCCGAGGGCGAGACCACGGATTCGGATCGCCTGACGTGGACGTTCATGCACCGGCGCAAGTCGCCGCTGTTCATGACCATCGATGCCGGCTCGGTGAGCGGGCTGCTGGTGCTCAACGGCGAGGTGCTGCGTCCGATCGGCCCTGGTGGGCGTGTGACGATCACGCTCGACTCGGACCTCCTGCGCAGCGGCAAGAACGTCGTTCAGCTCTGCGTGCGTGGCGAGCTCGCGCCGATCGCATCGGAGCTCGCCTCGCGCGTTTCGTTTCAGGAGGGCGTCGAGTCGATCACCGCGAAGGCCGAGTGGGCGTTCGCCAAGTGGGAGACGCCGGGCGATGACGCGTTCGAGGTCGTCACGCGCAAGACGCCGGTGAGTCTTGGGGTCGCGTCGTGGTGGCGGACGTCCTTCATGCCGGACGACTCGGACGCGCCGGTGGCGCTTGACGCCAGTGGGCTCTCCAAGGGGCAGCTGTACGTCAACGGGCGTCACGTCGGGCGTTACTTCGTCGCGACCGGCGCCGGGAAGGCGGTCCCGCCGCAGACGCTGTACCGCATCCCGCGCTCGTGGCTGATCGAGGGCGAGGAGAACGAACTTCTCATCTTCGACGAGCACGGCTCGGCGCCGAGCAAGATCCAACTCCTGACCGGTACCGGCATGACGCCGGTCTCGGGCTGATCGGGCCTCTCGTGGGTTCGGCGCAGGGCAAGCCTGCGTGGCTCGATGCCGTGGGGTTCTGCGCGCGTGCGCACGCGGGTCACCTCCGTCGCGACGCCAAGACGCCGTACTCGGCTCACCCGCTTCGTGTGGCGTTGTGGGTGCGCGACGTGTTCGGGTGCGATGACGACGTGTGCCTCGTGTCGGCAATCCTCCACGACGTGATCGAGGACACGCCGGTCGATCGCGACGAGATCGAGGAGCGGTTCGGGGCCGAGGTCGCCTCCTGCGTGGCTGCGCTGAGCAAGGACGCGCGTCGACCCGAGCCGGAGCGCGAGCGAGAGTACGACGAGGGACTCGCGAGCGCGGATTGGCGGGCGCGCCTGGTCAAGCTCGCGGACGTCGCGGACAACCTGCTGGACGGGACGGCTTCGCCGGAGCGGACGGAGCGCCAGGTCGAGCGCTGCCGCAGGGCGATCGCGCTGGCAGAGGTGGACGCCGGTGAGCGCGCGGAGACGGCCCGTGCCATCGCTCTGGTGCGTTCGTTGATCGAGGGGTCCTCGACGAGCTAGGCCTAGTCGAGCTCTGGGCTCGAGCCCTGTGCCTCGTCCGCCGCGGCCTCGGCCTGGAGGCCTCGGAGTAGGCGGTTGTGGAAGTCGCGTTCGGCGGTCTGGCGCTCGAGCTGCTCGAGGAGTTGCTCGCTGTGGCCACCGTTCTGGTCGGCGCGCTCTTCGAGGTCGCCGATCTCGCGCTGGAGATCGTCGAGGATGCGCTGGACGCGGTTGATGTCGGTGCCGACGTCGAGCGTGATCGTGGCTGGCCTGGGGGGTACGCCGACGACCATCGCCTGGCGCTGCTTGATGCGGAACTGGACCTCGGCGCTGAGCGCCTCGTCGTCGGCGACGAACAGCCCGCCGCGCGGCTCGCCGGCGCCGACCGCGTTCGGTCGGACTGGCAGGCCCTTGCGGATGTGCAGGATGCGTGTCTCGGCCGCCAGGTCGGCGGGCGCTCGTGAGAGGACGCTCTCGGGCGCGGGGACATCCATGCCGATCGGGGCGCGTGTGAACTGGAACTGCTTCGCTCGCACGTCCCAGGCCGCGAGCTTGCGATCGATCGCGGGGTCACGTGCGCCGGGGAGGTCGCTGAAGCTGCCAAGGCCGAGTTCGAGCTCGATCAGCTCCTGCCCGCGTCGGATGACAAGCGGGAGGGTGTCGCCGGGATCGCGCGAGAGGATCAAGCCCTGGATGATCGGGAAGGGCTGGATGGCACGCAGGTCCTGCCCGCCGGCCTCGAGGATGATGTCGCCCGGGGAGAGCTGGGCGTGGCAGGGGAACTGCTCGTACGTCTCCTTGACGACGACGCGGGTCCTGATCGAGATGTCGAACTGGACGCCGAGGCCGGCGCGTTCGGTCTTGAGGAACCGGTCGCGCGCGAGCTCGAGCAGACGCCGTCGCTGCTCCGCGGAGAGCGTGTCGGTGCGCAGGGCCTCCTCGATGCGGGCAAGGCCGATCTCCTCGAGGTTGCCGAGGCGCTGCTGGGCGGCGTCGCGCACGTCGAAGGCGGGGTCGTTCAGTCGCTCAACGAGGACGTCGAAGGTGTCGCGATCGGGCTCGGCCAGGACGGTCGGTGCGCTCATGGACACGACGCCGAGCGCGACCGAGCAGGCCAGCATGCGTGTGATCCGTGACGCGCCCATTCGCGACTCCACTTCTCCGAGCGGCCTGCGCCGGGTGTCTGTCAGCCCGCCCGGGTGGATGCCACCAGCGAGGCGAGCTGATCCGCGTTCGTTTCGATCCACCCGGTGACGCGGTGGATCATCTCGAGAAGCGATGTCCCCGCTTCTCGGCTCGTCTTGGCCAGCGCGAGCGCCCGAGCGCCCTCCGAGATCATGGCCTCGACCATCAACCACGGGGCCGCACCGGAGAAATCCGCCGGTGCGAGCCCTGCTTGTACCTGCGATCCATGATAGCCGATGCAGAACTGTGCGAGGCTGGCGCCGTCGAGGGCCGCCGGCCAGGCCTTGGGGTCGCGTCTGGGAAATGGCAGGGCGAACTGGAGCATCCCGGAGGCCGCGTCCAGCGGGCGTGGGCCCAAGCGCAGGGCGTTGAAGTCCACCACCGCTGC
>JANQQG010000008.1 GCA_028285065.1 Phycisphaerales bacterium | reverse complement strand
CCATGGTCTCGCCGGCGCGCACGTCGAGGTTGATCCCGTCGAGCACCGCGCGCCCGTCGAAGCGCTTGACCACATCCTGGCAACTGAGGATCGCCTTCGGGGCCGATTCTGCGCGTGGATCCTGATCGGTCACGCCAAGAGGATAAGCCCTCGGCGCTCCTCGGGCGTCGGCTCGGGCGTGCGGCGCTTACGGCGTTGTGCCGGGAGCGGGTGCAACTGCCCCACCGCCCGCCGGGTCGACCAGCCAGATCTCCGTCCCGTCCTTCGTGATCACGCCGATGCTGATCACCACACCCTTGAGCGTCACACCTGTCGGGTCCGGACCGAACTCGATGCTCACGACCGCCCAGCCGCCGTCGAACTCGACGGGCCACGGGATGACGTTCTGCGGCTGGGGCTGACCCGGGGGCTGGATCTGCTGGTAGATCTCACCGACTTCCATGAACGCGCCCATGAGCGCCATCAGCGACTCCGGCGGGCCAACCAGTGCGCCCATCTTGTCGTCGACCGCATCCATGAACGAGACGATCTCAGCGTCTGACACCGTCGCGCCGAACTGCGGATCGAGGTACGCACGGAACTCGGCAACGTCGCGTGCCGCGATCGGCTCGAGCGGCCCCTTGACCATCTGGCCCGGGAGCGCCATGGCCTGGGACATCGCGATCACGCCGACGATCCAAAGGAGCGTGGCGAGCATGCCCAGGATGATGCCGGTGATCGCCAGTCCGGTGCCGCCGACGCGCCCATTGGACGACTTGATCCCGATCAGCCCGCCGACGCCGAACAGTGCGCCGATCGCGCCGAGGCCCGGGATGCAGCAGATCAACGAGCACACGAGCGACAGGATCGCCATCACGCTGGTCCGCTCGGGACCAGTCACGGGTGCTTGGCTGCCGTAATCGCTCATCTCACCGGCTGTAAACTGGCTCATGCTCGCGACCATACCTCATTGACCCCCCCAACCGCTACCCCAACCTGCCTCCCCGACCACCCGGTCCCCTGAGAACCCGTGCCGCGACCTCCCCCAGAAGGGGCGGCCTCTACGTCATGGTTCCGAGGACGGCCGCCACGATTTCAACCGCGCGGTCCACCTCCCCGTCGCTGCTCAGGCGGCTGAGCGTGAACCGCACCGATGACGACGCACGCTCGCGACCCATCCCCGTCGCGCTCAGCGCCTCCGGCGGCTCGTGCGAACCCGACGCGCACGCCGAGCCGGCCGACGCGCAGACGCCCCGCTCGCTCAACGCCAGAAGCATCGCCTCGGCGCCGACCCCCGGGAAGGCGATGCTCGTCGCCGACCACAGGCGCGCACCGGCGCCGGTCGGCCCGTTCACGCACGCGCCATCGCGCAGTCCCAGCAGGCGCGACTCGAGCCGGTCACGCAGCGCGCCCTGATCCGAGCGGTTGGTTGGATCCGCGAGCCACGCCCGCGCCAAGCGTGCGGCCGCCCCCGCGCCGGCGATCCCGGGAACGTTCAGCGTCCCCCCGCGCCGCCCCTGCTCCTGCGCGCCGGGCACGACGGGCTTGGGATCGGTCCCGTCCTCGCCGAGCACGAGCACCCCGACGCCCTTGGGGCCGTGGAACTTGTGGGGGCTGAACGTCAGCCAATCCGGCTTGAACGCGCCCGTCAGATCCGTCGGCAGCTTCCCGACCCATTGCGTCGCGTCGGTGTGGAACCAAGCCCCACGCTCGCGACAGAGCTCGAGCACCTCTTCGACCGGCTGGATCGCCCCCGTCTCGCTCGCGGCCCACGGGATGGTCACGAGGCGCACCGAGTCATCAAGCGCCGTGCGCACGGAGTCGACATCGATCACGCCGTCGCTGTCGAGCCCACATGTGCGGACCCCGACCAACCCCTCGCTCCGCATCTGCGCGAGCGTCTCGCGGATGCTCGCGTGCTGGACGGGGCTTGTGATGATGCTCCCGCCGGGCCTGACCGAGCGCAGGACGCTGGCGTTCGCTTCGGAGCCACAACTCGTGAAGACGATGCGCGATGGCTTGACGCCGACGAGGTTGGCCAGGTCCGCCCGAGCGAGTTCGACGACGCGCGAGGCTGCCTGCCCGGCCCGGTGTGCGCTCGACGGGTTGTGCCAGGCATCACGCAGCGCGCCCTCGATGGCCTCGATCACCTCGGGGAGCGGGCGCGTGGTTGCATGTGCGTCCAAGTCGATCACATGAGGATGGTATCGCCGACGACCGTGAAACCCCGTCGGCGTGCGCCGGTGTGAGAGGTGGCGAGGTCGAGGGGTTGGGGGAGACGACCACGCCGCCTGGAAGGATGGTCCGTCGGTGGGCGAAGAGGAACTCAACCCGTTCGAACTCGAGGACGACGAGCCCTCCGCCCCCTCCCGGTCCCCCGCGCCTCCCGCTGCCCCTGTCTCCGCACCCCGCGCGTCCGCGTCCGTTGGCGTCGGCGCGTCGGACGGACGAGGGGACCCCGGTGGGGCACCGGAGTGGACCTGCCCCGTCTGCCTGATGCGTGTGCGATCGGGGGCGCGTCAGTGCCTCCAGTGCGGGTACGACGACCGGAAGGGCATCCAGAGCTCGCGCCTTGTCACGACGCAAACCATCAAGGACCCCGACGGCTCCGAGCGCCGCGGCGTCCTATGCAGCAACTGCTCGTTCGAGATGACCGGCCTCAAGGCGCTCGTCTGCCCCGAGTGTGGGACACGCCATACGCCGCGCCGGCGCGAAGAGCACAGACGCGAAGCCGCGGCACGCGCAATGCGAATGGCGATCCTGCGCCCGCTGATCATGCTGCTGGTCGGTCTCGTGATCACGACGACCATCGTCGTGCTCAAGCAGGACGACGCCGCGTTGCTCAAGCACGTGATCAAGTACCCGATGCAGATCTCCGTCGGGTTCCTCGTGCTCTTGATCTGCCAGGTCATCTGGATCGGCTTCGATGCGCCGGCATGGCTGAACCTGCTGCGCGTCGCGGGCTACTACGCCCTCTGCGACGTGCTCGTGTACACGCTCGGCTTGCTGCCCGCGCTCTTCTTCATCGTGCAGTACATCGCGCAGTACCTGACGTACGTGCTGCTCTGGGTCGAGGACGGCGACCAAGACGTCCAGGACGCCGGCTTGCTCGGCATGCTTACGTTCGTGGGGTGGGTCATCGCCCACGTCGTCGTGTTCTGGGTGCTCAATCTGCCGGGTGCGCTGGCGGGGCCGTAGCGGTTGGCTAGGCCTCGTCCTCGTACCGCTCGGCGAGCATGAGCCGCCCGAGCAGGTCCTGGATGTGCATGCCCGAGGCGTCCTTGGCGTGATCCTGAATCCCCAGCGCGCTCAGCACGCCGTAGCCGAGCCCGATGTGGATCAGCGCCCACGCGCTGATCTCCGGGCTGAAGCGTTTGGAGACCTGCCCGCCTTCCTGCGCGAGGTCGATCTCGCGCTGCAGGAACTCGTGCAACCGCGCGATGTGGTGCTTGAGCGCTTCCTGGATCTTCGGGTCCTCCGCTTCCGTCATCGCCTGGATGATCACCCGGTACACCCCGCGCCCGCGGTTGGTCACCATCGGGTTCGCGCGGATCAGACGCTTCAGGCGCGCCGCCGGATCGGGAGCCGTGCGGAGCTCGTGCTCCCACAACGAGATCGTCTGCTCGCCCGTCCGCTCGATCAGCGCGACGAACAGGTCACGCTTGGACGGGAAGTGGCGATAGATGATCGGTTCGGTCACGCCCGCGGCCTTCGCGATCTGGCTCGTCGTGGCGTTGGAGTACCCGTGGACGGCGAAGAGCTGGGCGGCCGTGTCGAGCAGTTGCTCTTTGCGTTTGGCGGCTGGGAGTCGGCTCATGGCAAAGACCACCCTCGGCGTCTTCCGGGCTGGGATCAGGGCTCGGCGCGACGTGGCGGTCGGTCAGAACCCACACGGCGGTGCGAACGGTCCCTTCGGCCCGAAGCGGATGCTAGTTTACGCTCACTTCGCACCGAGTCGATCTTCTGACGTCTCGCCACCTTCACGGTTCCGACGCGCGGGGACCGGGTCGGGTCCGGCCGGGCCGAACGGCTGGCACCGGAGGATCCGGCGCGCCGTCAGGTAGGTCCCCCCGACCACTCCATGCCTGCGGTACGCCTCGATCCCGTAGTGGCTGCACGTCGGGTGGAAGCGGCACTGTCTCCCTATAAACGGGGAGAGTGTGACCTGGTACAGCCGGATGAGCAGCACGCACGGCAGCACCAGCGCGCGAGCCACCGGCCCTTCCGAGAGCGGCCACCGCTGCGCTGGGCGCGCCTTAGGCGTCCGCGCCATCGTCCGATCCGTTCGCCGTCTCGACCCCACGCTCCGCCTGACGCCGCGCACGCTTGGCCCACGTCTTCTCGAGCTTGGCCGCGGCTTCCAACAGCGCCCCTCGGTACGCCTCGAGCGTCATCGGCTCGTGCGGACGCACCCGCACCAGGTAGTCAAACCCCGAAGCCAACTCGTGCTGCTCGAGCCGGAAGGCCTCGCGCAGCAGGCGCTTGATCCGGTTGCGGACGTTCGCCTTGCCCACCTTCCGATGCACGGCCATCCCGAACCGCGGGCGATCCAACCCGTTGGGCCGGCTGAAGATGACCAGCGCCCCAACGTTCTGGCGCGCTCCAGAGCGGTACATCGCCTGGAACTCCCGCGCATGCGTCAGGCGTCGCGAACGCCCGAAGCGGAAGCCGCCGGGGCCGGCCGCGCCGGACGAGGTCTTGGCTGGATCGGGCGTCGCCATCGAGGATTGGTAGGGGCGCACCTGAGGTTGGGCGCGTTCACAACTCCGAGCGGGCAGGATGCCCGCTTGGCCCGGCCCAAGGCGGAGTAAGACCAAGCTCCGGCGGCATCCTGCCGCCGGTTGGTCGCCCGACCCTCATTCGCGCGACACCCGGCACCCCGACCGTCCCCCGCAGCCTGCGCCCGACTCCCGAAGATCAGTCCCGCCCCACCGGCGGGAGCAGCCCGATCAGCAGGCACATCACCCCACCCGCCAGCAACCACAGCCGGGTTGCGTTGCCGGCCGTCCACGACGCCAGCGTCGAGTCGATCGGGCGGTGCTCGGGCAGGTCCGGGGCCGGCGGTTCCAGCGCCGGGAACACCGAGGCCGGACGACTCGCCGAGGCCTCCGGCGACGCCACCGTCGCCATCCCGATCGGGATCAGGTTGAGCTGCGTCGCGGCCAGCGAGCGGACGACCACCGGATCCTCGCGCCGGAGCGCATCCAGGTAGGCCCCGTACCGCTCGAGGCGCTCGAGCCGGTGGGTCTCCACGGCCAGCGCCACGTCACGCTCGTGGTGGGCGCGCCGCAGGTCCTCGTGCGCGGGGATCAGGACCGTGGCCCCGATCAGGACGATCCCCCCAACCAGAAACAGCCAGCCAGGATCGGGGGCGAAGATGAGCCGCTTGCGTGACATCGCGCCCGGACTATCGGCGAACGACGGGGAGGGGGTCGAAATCTCGGACGCCGACCCACGCAGGACGCATGCTTCGCCACCGCCGAAGGCGGACAACAGAAGGGCCCCGGCGGCAAGATGCCGCCGGTGGGTCGCGCCGACCGGCGTTGGCCCACGATCTGGGATCCTGAACGTGCCTCGCGGGACGCGCCCAACCCCACCCAAACCCCCAGTTCGGTCGACCCGTGCCGCGGTCCCTCCGTACCATCGGGCAATGTCCAGACGTGTGGCCATCACCGGCCTCGGGACTGTGTGCGGATTCGGGGTCGGAGCGGCCGAGTTGTTCGACGCGCTCGTCGACGGACGAAGCTGTCTGCGTCCGATCTCGCTGTTCGATCCCGCCGGCTTCGACTCCAAGCTCGCCGGCGAGGCGGTCGAGTCCGACGGCTCCGCGTTCAGCGCCAAGGGCCACGTCCCAAAGAGTTATCGCAAGGCCGTCAAGGTCATGGCACGCGACATCCAACTCGCGGTCGCCGCCGCCAATGCCGCGGTCCAGGACGCGAATCTGATGACGCGCGGGATCGATCCGGACGCCGACACGACGTACCCCTCGCTCCGCATGGGCTGCCAGATCGGCGCTGGCCTGATCGCCTCTGACACCGCGGAACTCACCGACGCGTATGTCACCGCGACCGCCGACGACGGGAGCGGCATCAGCTACGCCAAGTGGGGAGGCGTCGAGCACGGCAAGGGCATGAACCGCCTGACCCCCCTGTGGATGCTCAAGTTCCTCCCCAACATGCTCGCCTGCCACGTCACGATCCTGCACGGCACCACGGGTCCCTCCAACACCATCACCTGCGCCGAGGCCAGCGGGATGTTGTCGATGGGCGAATCGATGCGCGTGATCCAACGCGGGGCCGCGGATCTGTGCTTCTCCGGCGGCGCTGAGAGCAAGGTCAACGTCCAGGGCTTCTTCCGCATGGAGTCCGCCGGTCGCCTCGCGCCGACGGGCACCGCCGACGAGGGCGTCGACATCGTCCGCCCATTCGACGACACCGCCACCGGCACCATCCTCGGCGAGGGCGGCGGCATCGTCATCCTCGAAGAACTCGAGCAAGCACGGGCGCGCGGGGCCCGGGTCTACGCGGAACTCGCGGGCTTCGCCTCCAGCCAGTCACGCCCCGGTTACCCCGATGGCGCGGACGACGTGGGGATGCGCAGCGCCGTCACACGAGCTCTGCGCGACGCCGACGTGACCCCCGACGACATCGATGCGATCGCCCCGCTCGGTCAGGGCCTGCTCAGCGTGGACACCGCCGAGGCCGGGGCGCTCAACGCCGTCTTCGGTGAGCGGGCGTCATCCCTGCCGGTGATCTCCCTCGTCCCGAACGTCGGCAACGCCATGGCCGGAATCGGGGGGCTCCAGGTCGCGGCCGCCGCCATGGCCATCGAGCGAGGGGTCATCCCCAACCGGCTGCACGCCGGCGAGGGGACGATGGGGATCGGCGGAGGGTCCGCGGAGGGTGTCCAGCCCCGGTGCGTGCTCGTGCTGACCGGGTCTTGGGGTGGCCAGAACGCCGCGATCGTGCTCAAGAACGCGTCATAGCGCTTGAACGGTGCGAGCGGGGGCCAGAGGATTCATACAGTTCGTTACCTTTGTCCACTTTGAGATCAACTCCTCTTGGGGATCGGAGACCTGCACGTGTATGACGAACAAGGGCGCTACGGCGGCGGGCGCGGGGGCGGCGGTGACCGGGGCCGCGGCGGCGACAGAGGTCGTCGGTCCATCCCGCTTTCCGAACTCGATCCGGCCCTGACCGAAGTCAGCCGCAAGGTCATCGGCTGCGCCATCGAGGTGCACAAGGCGATCGGCCCCGGCTTCGGCGAGGACATCTACACCAAGGCCCTCGAGAAGGAACTCGCCCGCGAGGGCGTTGGCTTCAGCGCGGACCACGGCGTTCCCATCATGTTCCGCGACGAAGAGGTCGGGCGTCACAACGCCGACCTCATGATCGCGGACCGCTTCATCGTCGAGGTCATGGCGGAGCACAAGGAGATCGGCGGGCTCGAGCGCGCCGCTCTGCGTGCGCTCCTGCGTGCCGCGGACATGGAGCTCGGCCTGATCATCAACTTCGGTGAGCGTCGTCTCAAGGACGGGCTCGTTCGTGTGCTCAACCCGGACAAGCTCAACGCGATGCGTCCCGAGGGCGGCGACTCCCACGACGACGACGGGCACGACGACGATGGCGACCACGGGTACGCGGAAGAGGGCGCCGGCGAGTCCGAGGGCGCGTAAGGCGTGACGGGTCCGCGCGTTGTCATCACAGGCATGGGCTGGGTCACCCCGCTCGGGTCCGACATCGACTCGGCGTGGTCGAAGCTCGTCGCGGGTGAACGAGCCCTGCGCCCGATCGAACGCTTCGACGCCAAGACCTTCGCCACCGACTTCGCCTCGGAGGTCCCGAACTTCGACCTCGCGTCGTTCCTCGGTGAAGAGCGTGCGGCCCGGCACGAGAAGAGCACCATCAACGTCAAGTTCGCACTGGCCGCCGCCGAGCAGGCGTGGCGTCAGGCGGGCCTAGCCGACGGCGCCGTCGATCCGCTGCGGATCGGCATGTACCTCGGCTCCGGTGAGGGTGCGCCCGATTTCGAACGCTTCGCCAAGGTCTGCATCGACTCCTACGACGAAGAAGCCGGCGCGCTCGATACCGGCGAGTGGGGGCGTCAGGCCAAGGAGCAGATGATCGGCTGGCGCGAGATCGCCCAGGAGCCGCACTCATCACTCGTGCACCTCGCCGAGGAGTTCGGTTGCCGCGGACCGGTCGCCAACTGCATGACGGCCTGCGCCGCAACAAACCAGGCGATCGGCGAGGCCCTCGAACTGCTCCGCTACGGCGACGCCGACGTCATGCTCGCCGGTGGCGCGCACTCCATGATCCACCCGCTCGGAATGACCGGGTTCATCCGCCT
Organism: Phycisphaerales bacterium; assembly: GCA_028285065.1. Classification (GTDB taxonomy): domain Bacteria; phylum Planctomycetota; class Phycisphaerae; order Phycisphaerales; family UBA1924; genus JANQQG01. The sequence continues at coordinate 12,335 of JANQQG010000008.1, read as the reverse complement.
CACCGCCATGAGCACCCGCTGCGACGATCCCGCCAGCGCAAGCCGACCGTTCGACGCGACGCGCGACGGGTTCGTCATGGGCGAGGGCGCGGGCATGCTCGTCCTCGAGACGCTCGACCACGCGCTGGCGCGCGGCGCGACACCCATCGCCGAGATCGTCGGCTACGGCTCGACCGCAGACGCCTACCGCATCACCGACATGCACCCCGACGGCGAGGGCCCGTCCCAGGCGATGATCCAGGCCCTGCGCATGGCCGGCATCAACCCCACCGAGCCCGGCCCCGATGGACGAAGCCCAATCCACTACATCTGCGCGCACGGCACCGGCACCAGCGAGAACGATCGCATCGAGACCACCGCCATCAAGAAGGCCTTCGGCCCGATGGCCTCCAAGGTCCCGATCAGCTCCGTCAAGAGCATGCTCGGACACCTGATCCAGACGGCAGGCGTCGTCGAGGCCATCGTCTGCGTCCAGGCCATCAAGACGGGCATCGCCCCGCCGACCGCCAACCTCAACACGCCCGACCCGCAGCTGGACCTGGACTACATCCCCAACCAAGCCCGCGATCTTCGCGATGCCGGCGGGATCGACGTCTGCCTGTCCAACTCCTTCGGCTTCGGCGGCCAGAACGACACCATCATCATCAAGCGCTACGAGCCCTAGCCAGGAGCGCGGCTCGGGTTTGGCTCGAGTTCCCGACTCGCCTGTCTGCGCTGGGGGGTGGCGGCTGACCTGCGCGAACGCGCAGAAACCTCCGCCCGCAACGGGGTGGACCCGATCGTGCAGCACCCCGCTCCGCCGGGCCGATGACAGCCCCATGGTCCGAAGAGGGATCCAGATCGGCCTGGTGTGCGCGCTCGTCCTGCTCGGGTTCGGGGCGTCGCTGACGGCCTACGGGTGGGTCCGCACCAGCCTGGCCGCCGAGGTCTACCGCGAACGACTCGAGACCATGCAGGGGGCCTACGCCGACCTGCGCGACGACTACAACCGGGCCGTCGCCAGGACCGCCGTCACCGAGCTGCTCGTCAGCGAGGACCGGCTCTTCGTCCGCGTGCGCACGGCCGGGGGCGTCGTCGACACCATCGAGACCCCGTTCGACCCCTCGCGCGAGGTGTACATCGACTACGTCGTCCTCGACGGACGCCTGTGGATCCGGCGCGTCTTCGACGGCGCGACCCCGCCGAGCCAGGGCATCGTGATCGAGCCGCGCATGGCCACCGTCGACTGGCAGGCCCCCGGCGCATCGTTCGGCCAGGCCGTCTACCGAGAGCTCGACGAGGGCCGATGGGTGGTGACGGTCACGGGCTCAGGGGCGCTCGGCCTCGCCCGTGCCGACGGCCAGACCCCGGACCTCGCGCCCGCGCCCGAGATCCACGAGTTCGACGAGATCGCCGAGACCGCCAGGCGCGAGGCGGACGCGATCGGCGTCGGCGAGGTCTGGCGCCGGATCGTCGGGATCGACTGAGCGGCACGGTCGGGGGCTCCAGAGCAGCCGCAACGGGGTAGAGTTGCCTTCCAACTCCAATGCCCCCCGACTGCGAGCCTTCCAAATGACCGAGACCACCACCCCTACCAAGTCCATGGACGACATCATGGCGCTGTGCAAGCGCCGCGGGTTCGTCTACCAGGCAAGCGAGATCTACGGGGGCATCAACGGCTTCTGGGACTACGGGCCTCTGGGCGCGATGCTCAAGAAGAACCTCCGAGACGCCTGGTGGACCGACTGCGTCATGACCGGCTGCAACGGCAAGCTCGGCCCCGACGGCAAGCCCGTGCGCCTGGTCCCCGTCGACACCTGCATCATCCAGAACCCCAAGGTCTGGGAGGCGTCGGGCCACGTCGCCGGCTTCAACGACCCGATGGTCGATTGCCGCGAGAGCAAGTCCCGTTACCGTGCCGACCACCTCAAGCTCCTCAGGGCCACCGGCGAGGACGAGGGGCGGATGTTCGCGTTCATCGAGGGCGACACCAAGGGCTTCGAGACGGCGCTGAAGAAGCTCGGCAAGTACGTCAAGCGCGACCTCGGCGAGGGCGACACGGAGGTCCTCGAGCTCGTCGGCGTCGATGCCGAGGTGCTCGAGCGCGTCGTCGGCCCGCACGCGAGCGAGACCGGCACGCTCACCGAGCCGCGCGCGTTCAACCTGATGTTCAAGACCTACATCGGTGCAACCGCGACCGAGGACGACGTCGCGTACCTGCGTCCCGAGACGGCGCAGGGCATCTTCACGAACTTCAAGAACGTCGTCGACACCATGCGTGTCAAAGTCCCCTTCGGCATCGCGCAGATCGGCAAAGCGTTCCGAAACGAGGTCACGCCGCGGAACTTCACCTTCCGCTCGCGCGAGTTCGAGCAGATGGAGATCGAGTTCTTCTGCCACGCCGACGACGCCGAGGCGTGGTACGCCTTCTGGCGCGACTGGCGCATGGAGTGGTGGCAGTCGCTCGGCCTCGACGGCGACAACCTCATCCTGCGCGAGCACGACCGCGACGAACTCGCCCACTACGCCAAGGAAGGTGCAGGCACCAGCGACGTCGAGTACCGCTTCCCCTTCACGGCACCCGGCTTCGGCGAGCTCGAGGGCGTCGCCCACCGCACAGAGTTCGACCTGCGCCAGCACCAGGAGCACGCCAAGACCAAGCTCGAGTACTTCGACCACGAGCGGGGCGAGATCGCACCCAACGGGCAGCCCAAGGGCGAGCGGTACCTCCCGCATGTCATCGAGCCGTCCGCCGGTCTTGACCGCGGCGTGCTCGCGATCCTCTGCGAGGCGTACACGCGTGACGAGTCGCGCCCGAGCCCGGAGCTGATGAAGTTCCACCCGCGCCTCGCGCCGATCAAGGCGGGCGTCTTCCCGCTGGTCAAGAAGGACGGGATGCCCGAGAAGGCCGCACAGCTCCACGCCGAGCTGAGCAAGCGCTTCGGCGCGCACGGCCTGATCGAGACCGACGAGAAGCAGTCGATCGGCAAGCGCTACGCGCGCATGGACGAGGCCGGCTGCCCCTACTGCTTCACGATCGACGGCGAGACGCTGACCGACCAGACGGTCACCGTGCGCGATCGCGACACCGGTTCGCAGGAGCGCATCGGCATCGACAAGGTGCCGGACTACCTGGACGGCAAGCTGGGGCTGTAAGCGCGCGTGGCGCGTCCTGCCAGGGACGTTCGGGATACCAGTGTGGTGCGTGACTGACGGGCGGGGCACCAAGGGCCCGCGTCCTGCGGGCCCGGGCTTGTCTTGAGCCGCCCTTCGGGCGGGTTGCCGAGCCATGCATCCTGCATGGCTCGGAGTCCCCCGTGTCGTGTGAACGTCAATGGACGTCCCGTCGCGCGATCGGACACCTGTATGTGTCCGCCCCCACCTCCGAGCGGGCAGGATGCCCGCTCGGTCGCGCCGCAATAGGAACAAGCCCCGGCGGCAGGACGCCGCCGGTTTGTCGCACGCGCGTCATTCGACACCACACTTGTCCCCCGCACACCCTCGCAGGACGCGCCCATAGCGCACACAACGGGTCCGATTTCCCCCAACAAACCCACGTTCTGGCGCTCTGGGCAACCCCAACCCGCCAGAAGCGCAAATCTCGGACCGACAAGACCCTCACCAGGAGCCCATGGGCGGATTCGGCCTTTGCGAGGGGGCCATCCTCGTGTAGATTCGTTGTGGGTGGCGGGAGATCAGGAAACGGCCCCGTTTGTCCGGGGCCTCGGCTCAGGGATCGTCTTGGCCGGTTCGCGCGGGCCCGTTCGTGGCCCGTCCCGGCAGAGCGTGTGTGGGAGAGAAACCAGATGCGACTTCGCGCACTCAAGGGGGTTGGGGGCCTGGCCCTGTTGGCGGCGATCGCGCCCGCAGCTCACGCCCAGTTGCACTTCACCCGCGACGATGCACGACTCGCCAGCGGGTGTGTCCACGTCCAGCCTCCGCCGCTGTTCTTCAAGAACATGGCCGGCGGTGTCATGGCCGGTGACTTCAACCGCGACGGTGCGCAGGACCTCTACCTCGTCACCGGCAACGGCCCCGACCGATTCCTCATCAACGACGGCACCGGCACATTCCGCGACGAGGCCATCGCCTGGGGCGTCGGTGACCCGCACTACGGCGTCGGCGGATGCGTCGGGGACTACGACGGCGATGGGTGGCTCGACATCTTCGTCGCCAGCGTCGGCGATGCCATCGGCGGCACCCGCATCGGCGCACACCGCCTGTACCGGAACCTCGGCGCTCAGGGCACCGACGGATTCGAGCAGGTCGCGCTCGCAGCAGGTGTCGCCTTCACCAGCTTCGCCACGCACGACGGCTGGGGCAGCGCCTTCGGCGACTACGACCTCGACGGAGACCTCGACCTCTTCGTCTGCGCATGGGTCAACGCCTCCGGCGGGAACAAGCTGTTCATCAACAACGGCAACGGCACGTTCAGTGACGTCACCCCCACCGCGCTCGCCGGCATCGACCTCACCTTCATGCACGGCTTTAGCCCGCGCTTCCAGGACATGGACGGTGACCGCTACCCCGAACTGCTCCTCGCCGCCGACTTCGGAACCAGCCACTACCTCGTCAACAACACCGACGGGACCTTCACCGACGCAACAGGACCCGCCGGCGTCGGCCTCGATACCAACGGCATGGGACACTGCGTCGGCGATTTCAACGCCGACGGCCTGCTCGATTGGTACGTCACATCGATCGCCGGCACGACAGCGAGTTACCCGGGCATCCCCGGTACCGGCAACATGCTCTACATCAACCAGGGCGCCCACGTGTACACCGAGGAGTCCGTCGCGCGCAACGTCACCGACGGGCGATGGGGCTGGGGCACGGACGCCGCCGACTTCGACCACGACGGCAAGCTCGACATCGTCGAGACCAACGGGTGGGCCGACGGCATCTGGTACACCGACCCCAGCTTCCTCTACCTCAACAACGGGCCGGACTTCACCGACCACGCAGCGACCTGCAACCTGGTCCACGCGGACCAGGGGCGCGGGCTCGCCATCCTCGACATCGAGAACGACGGGGATATGGACGTTGTCATCGTCACCAACGACGGCCCGTTCGCGCTCTACGTCAACGAGCTGACCTCCCCCAACACCGGCTGGCTCCGGGTCTTCCTCGACACCTCGGCCGAGCCCATGCTCGCCCCCGACGGCGTCGGCGCGATCGTCCGCATCGAGGTCGCCGGCATGCCCGACATGATGCGACCCGTCGGTGGCGGCTCCACCTACCTGTCCCAGTCCGAGTTGTCGGCGCACTTCGGCGTGGGCGCGGCCGCGACCATCGACAAGCTCGAGGTCACCTGGCCCAACGGACGAACGTCCACCAAGTACAACGTCCCGTCGGACCAGACGATCACCATCCGTTACTGCCCCGCGGACTGGAACGTCGACAACACCGTCAACGATCAGGACTTCTTCGACTGGGTCAACGACTTCTTCTCGGGCGCAGGCCCACAGGGCGGAAGTGACTTCAACCAGGACGGCTTCGAGAACGACCAGGACTGGTTCGACTTCACCAACGCATTCTTCTCGGGCGCCTGCTAGCCGTCCCTCGGTCTAGTCGGCCAAGCGTGAGCCGAGCCTGGCCGCCTCGCGCGCCAGTTCGTCGATGCGCTCGTTGATCGTGTCGTCGGTGATCACGTCGCCGGTGAAGTCGTCGCCCGTCGCGTAGACGAAGCGCGGGACGATCAGGCAGCGGAAGTCGAGCATCAGCGAGTTGGCGATCGACATCGGCGCCATCCAGCTCGAGTTCCCGCCGGCCGCGCACAGCAGCCCCACGACCTTCCCGTTCCACGCGCCGCCGGTCAGCTCGATCACGTTCTTCGTGGCCGCGCTGACGGCATAGTTGTAGATCGGGCACGCCAGCAGGATTGCGCTCGCCCCCGCGATCGCGCCGGTCAGCTCGCGCACGCCTTCGTCGGCGTACGCGCTGTGCCCATCGCAGACCGGCAACGACAACTCGGCCAGATCGATGACGCGGTGCTCGTGCCCCTGGTCGCCGAGCGCCGCGCCGGCACGACGCGCCAGGATGCGCGACCGGCTGTCGGGATGAAGGCTGCACGCGAGCACCAGGACCATGTTGCCTCCTCGAACCCGTGGGGGGGTGGTGGGTCAGCGTCCGAGGATCATTGGCGCAGCGCGATCGCGCCGTCGGTGATGGGATTGGTGGGGGTGGGGGTGGGGGTGGGGGCGACCTGCGGGCGGCGTGTCAGTTGTTCGGCGGGACCCAGGTCACCAGGCGCCCGGTTGCGCCCCAGTACAGCACGTACCCGTCGACCTCCAGATCGAGCGCGTTGTCCCCGTCCGTGTCATAGATGTACACGTAGATGTTCCCGGAGAACGGGAACGCAAGCGTCGGGTGCGGCTTCCATCCAGCCTCGTCGTGCGCGTTGCGGATCGGCAGATCCAGCACGCCCGAGAACAGTGTGTCGACGTCCTTGGACGTCTCGCCGAGGTGGTCCGGGAACCCGTCGTCGTTGGCGTCGGGCGGGAGGGACGCGCCTTCACCGAGCGCGTAGGCCCCGGGCGCCATCGCGACCGCGCTCCTGAGCGCACCCATCGTCCCCTCCATGTCCGCCTTCCTCGCACGCACGCCGTAGTCGATGTATCGCGGCACTGCCACGCCCGCGAGCACCGCGAGGATGACGATGACGGACACCAACTCGATCAGGGTGAAGGCCGCGCCAGAGCGTCGCAGGGACTCGTGTGCAGTGCGCATGTCACCACGATCGGCACGAACGACACCCAGATTCAGCCGGGGCCACGCTCCGGGGTATGGCCCGGTGGGGTGGAGCGGGGGGGCGGTGGGTTGGCGGGCGGGGGGGGTGGCTAGGAGCCGCCGCCGGAAACGACGACGGTCAGGCGCGCCGGCGTGTCGGCCGTCTCGGCAACGAGGTTGAACCTGTTGCCCTGCTGGTCCTCGATGCGCGCACCCACGATCTTCATCCCGCTGGGCAGCTCGCCGCTCTCCATGACGCTCGGGATCTGGTTGACGCTCGTGATCCACGCGCTTGCCGGTGCGCCCGACAGGCGATGGTCGAGGAACGCGTTGTGCAGGGCCGTTCGGATGCCCGCGACGGATCCCTCCGCCGCGCTCTGCTTGGCACGCTCCGAGTAGTCGAAGTAACGCGGGAGCGCAACCCCTGACAGGATCGCGAGCACCACGATCACCGCGATAAGCTCGATCAGCGTGAAGGCTGCTCGGTGCGGCGTGCGTGCACGGGCGGGACGTGTCGAGTGCGTGGACGTGGTGCGCATGGGTGCGGTTCCGTTGCGTGGGGCGATCAGCGCGCCCGGGATCAGTGCGCCCGTCAGCACGAACGCGAGGTGAACGACGAGGTACGCGGGTGCAGGCAGCGCGTTGAACCAGATGAACGCGCTCGCCGTGGACTCCGGCATCAGCGCGTGCGCGAGGTTGACGTTCAGACGCATGGGCACGAGCCAGCGCCCGGCAAGCGTCAACAGTCCGACGAAGACGAGCGCGCAAAGCACAACCGATGCGGTCGTGACCCGCGGCTGAGCGGGCGCGCGCCGCAGGAAGACCCACAGCAGCGGGACGAGGTACACGTGGTGGCTCGTCCCCGCGAGCGTCTGCCAATCCGCGCTCGCGACGTACTCGGTCAGGCCGAACGGGAACGACCCGGTGGCAAGCCCCGCGACGCAGTCCACGAGCCAGATCGCGTGCAAGACGAACACGCTCGCGAACGCGATGCGCACGAGGCGGACGGACCCGAGCAGCAGCGCGACGCCACCGAGCGCGAGCGATGCGTGCGAGACCCAGAGCATCTCCCCCTCGATCTCGCGCGAGGTCTTCAGCGCCGCGAGGAACGCGACGTGCGCGAGCATCACCAGACCGATCGCACCCCACGCGGAGCGTGCTGTGGGTGTTGGAGTCTGAGCCTCGATTTCGGGGCGCGCAGCCATACCACAGCGCTCATCGGCACAATCCGCACAGCAGGCCAGCGCGCGGAGATCGCCCAATCAGTGGGGCTAGATACACCGCATCTAGGACTGGAGACCGATCAAGAGGTCCGGGTTGACTCAGCCGAGCCCGCCCTTGAACTCCTGCTTGCCGAACTTGGCGCGCAGGCGTCGCAGCGCGGCCGAGTCCTTCTCGCGGGACTTCTTGGCTTCCGCTTCGAGCGGATCCTCGGTGGTCTGCTTGATCGACAGCGAGATCTTGCGCGACGCCGGGTCGAGCTTGAGCACCTTGACCTGAACGACCTCGCCCTCCTTGAGCGCGCTGGCGGGCGAGTTGATCCGCTTCCACGCGATCTCGGAGATGTGCACCAGCCCTTCGACGCCCGGCTGGAGCTCGACGAACGCGCCGAAGTCGGCCAGGCGCGTCACGGTGCCGCTGACGATCGCGCCCTCCTCGAGTGCACCGGTCGCCTCGGTGAACGGGTCGGCCTGCGTCTGCTTGATGCCCAGCGAGATCCGGTCCTTGTCCCAGTCCACCTTCAGGACCTTGACTTTGACCGTCTCGCCCTCCTTCACGTGCTTCTCGACGCCCGCGGCCCCGAAGCCCACGCGGTCGTACGACAGGTCGGAGATGTGCACGAGGCCGTCAACGCCGCCGATGTCGACGAACGCGCCGAAGTCCATGATCTTCCGGACCGTGCCCTCGACGACGTCGCCTTCCTTCAGCGTGTCCTTGAGCTTGCCCGCGGCCTCCTTGCGCTCCTGCTTGAGCAGGGCGCGGCGCGAGAGCACGATGTTGCCGCGACCGCGACGGTCCAACTGCGTGATCTCGCAGGCCAGCTTCTGCCCGACGAAGGACTTGAGGTCCTCGACTCGCTCGAGCGCGATGTGCGATGCAGGGAGGAACGCGCGGTGACCGCCGACCTCCATCTCCAGCCCGCCCTTGTTCGAGCCGGTCACGACCGCCTCGATCACCTGGCCGGGATGCATCATCTCCCACTCGGCCTTGACCACCGCGCCGGGACGCGAGCAGATGTACACCGAGTCGTTCGGCTCGAAGCGATCGACGATCACCTCCAACTCGTCGCCGACCTTCGGCTGCTCCTCCTCCGGCCACTGGCTCTTGGCGGTGATGCCGAGCTCCTTCGGGCCGAACTCGATGAACAAGTCGCTGGGTCCGACGGAGACGACGATGCCCTTGCGGTGCTCGCGACCGGCCTCGACCACACGCGGCCCACGGATCGCCTTGCGCGGCGCGGGAGCGTCGGGAGACTGCTTGGCCACCGGCTTGAGGCCGTCCTCCGCATCAAGCTTCGCCATCGCGGCATCGATCTCGGCGTCGAGGCTGGGGCTCAGCTCGGCTGCCGCGTCCGGCGCGGGCGCATTGGTCGGAGCGGGAGCGCTCGTCGTCGTGGGTGCGGGGGGCGTCGGGGACTGCTCGGGTGCGCGCGCGATCGCTTCGTTGGCGGCCTCGGCGGCCTTGGCCACGTCCTCGGGCAACGGCGCTTGGGCGCCAGCGTCCGGTGTCAGCGCTGCGGGCGCTTCGGGCTTGTCGGCATGCTCGTGTCGGGGCGTTTCGGGTGGCTGGTCCATGGTTCAATCACGCGCAAAGGAACATGAGAATCGGTCGACGCCCCGGATCGGACGATCCGGCCTGCGCCTCCAGTGTCAGTCTAGGTCAGTGCTCGTTCGGTGCCAGATTCGTCTCGCCTGCGGGCGACCAGCCCGCCTTTCACCACGCAACCCAACCCGGCGCTCAAGGCTGGATCTTCGCCAACTCCGATTCGGTCAGCGATGCCCGACCCGCCAGTTCCGGGTTGTCCCAGCTCGCCCAATCCGCTCGGGCGGCCTCCACGATCCGCTGGGCAGTCCGCACGTTCACGAACCCCGCCGTCGCGTCGATCTCCGGAGGCTCGCCGGCGCGGACGGCATCGAGGAACGAAGAGATCTCCGCCAGGATCGGCTCGGCGTCGTCGATCTCCAGGCTCTCGATGTTCACCAACTCGTGCCAGTCAAGATCCGTCAGGTCGCGACCGTCACGAAGCTGCGACCGGACCTCCGCCATCTGCAACTCGTTCGCGGTGCGACGGATGATCGTGCCGGTCTTGGCGGCGTAGTCGATCTTGATGTACGCGTTCTCGCCGGTGATGCGCGTAACGCGCTCGGTCTTGAGCGCGAGGCGCGAGGCCGTGATGTTCACCACGCAGCGCCCGAGCGGCGCCGGGCGGTCGAAGACCAGGCGTGCGTTGCAGATGTCCTCGTGCTCGGTGACGACGGGGACGCCGGAGGCGGTGACCTCCGTCGGCTCGTGCCCGTCCATCAGCATCAGGATCACGTCCAGGTCGTGGATCATCATGTCCATCACGACCGAGACGTCCACGGAGCGGAACGTCATCGGGCTGACCCGGTGTACTTCAATGAACCGAGGCACGATCGGAAGCCCGCTGGCCTGCTCACGACGCAGCGCTCGCATGATCGGGTTGAACCGCTCGATGTGCCCCACCATCAGCACCGAGCCCGCATCCTCGGCAACCTGCTTGAGCGCCCACGCCTCGTCCGAGTCGGGCGCCAGCGGCTTCTCGATCAGGCACGCAACGCCCTCGCGGAGCAGTGGCTCGGCGGCCGCGCGGTGCGCAACGGTCGGGACCGCGATCGACACCGCATCGACGCCCTCGGCCTGCAGCTCGGCGACGGTCGCGAAGGCCTTGCAGCCCCACTGGTCGGCGATCGTCTCGCGCCGCTCCTCATCGGAGTCGACGACACCGACGAGCTCGACGTTGTCCATGTTCGCGTAGGTGCGCGCGTGGTGGCGCCCCATCCGCCCAACGCCGATCACGCCGCAGCGCAGTCGCTTGTCGCCCAGCGGCGTGGTCCGTCTTGCGGAAGGCTTCTCGGTACTCATGTGGCGTCGTCTCCGGCGCGTCGATCGTGCGCGCCGCCGCGTCTGCCGCGCGGCGCGATGACCGGGCTTGTCAGCCCGAGACCTCGCCGATGGCGGCCATGAAGTCGTCCTTCGACTGCAGGCCCACGAACTTCTTGGCGACCTCGCCCTTGTCGAACAGGATCACCGTCGGGATCGCGCTGATCCCGTACTTGACCGCCACGTCCTTGTTCGAGTCCGTGTCCAGCTTGCCGACCTTGACCTTCCCGTCGTACTCGTCGGCAAGCTCGTCGATCGTCGGGGCGAGCATGCGGCAGGGCATGCACCACTCGGCCCAGAAGTCCACCAAGACAGGCGTCGAGGAGTCCAGCACTTCGGCCTGGAAGTTGCCGTCGGTGAACTCGAGAACCTTGTCCGAAGCCATGCGATCGTCCTCTCAGTCGCTTTGGCGGGCTCGCCGACAGATGGCCGACCCATCGTCCGACGCCCGCGGGTTCCGATTGTATCCACCCGCCATCGCCCCCTGCTGCATGGGGGGTCTTCGTCGGCCGGGGATCTGCGATTCGCGTCGATCGAGGGCGACCCTCAGCGGGTGGCCGCCAGCACCGCCTCCCGCACCGGTCCAACATCATGGACGCGCAGCACGCTCGCCCCACGCAGAACGTGCGCCACGCTGAGCCCGATCGTCCCCGCCAGTCGCTCCCCCGGCTCCGAACCGTCCCCCAGCCCCGACGCCACCCCCACGAAGCTCTTGCGGCTCACCCCGCTCAACACCGCCCGTCCAAGCATCGCGACCAACTCGTCCGTCCGCCGGATCAGCTCCAGGTTCTGCTCGACCGTCTTGCCGAACCCCAGGCCGGGATCTGCCACGATCGCCGCTGACGCGACCCCCGCCGCCTCGGCCGCCGCGATCCGATCCCTCAAGCAGGCGCCAACCTCGCGGACCACATCGTCGTACTCGGGGCGCTCGTCGCGGGCGTACGCGTTCGAGAACCGATCCGTGTCCGGCGGACGCAGCCGGTGCATCAGCACCAGCCCGGCGCCGCGCTCGGCGGCCAGGCCCAGGATCCCCGGATCCTCAAGCCCGGCGCTCACGTCGTTGACGATCGTGGCCCCAGCCTCCAGGGCGGCCTCCGCCACCGGTGCCAGCGTCGTGTCGATCGAGATCGCCACCCGATCCCCGAGCGCCGCCCGGATCTCGCGCACCAGCGGCTCCGTCCGTCGGATCTGCTCGGCCGCACCCACCCGCTCCGCTCCGGGCCGCGTCGACTCGCCGCCCACATCGATGATGTCCGCGCCCTGAGCGGCCATCAGCTCCGCCTGCCCCACACCTGCGCCGACGTCAACGAACCGCCCGCCGTCAGAAAACGAGTCCGGCGTGGCGTTCAAGATCCCCATGAAAAAGGGGGTATTTTGGGTGTTTGGGGTGCCCCAGGACCGGTGCAGGGATCGAGTTCGCTCGCTCATAGACCCGGATGAGGTGGTTGAGGATGGCGAATCTGGGAAAAAAAGAGGACCCGCAACACAGTGTCGCGGGTCCTCAG
>JANQQG010000073.1 GCA_028285065.1 Phycisphaerales bacterium | reverse complement strand
GACGACGGCGACGACGACGACGACGACGACGATGACGACGGCGACGACCGCGATTGCCTTCCCGTCATCCAGATCGACTTCGATGCCATGGGCGGCTGCGGCGGCTTGATGATCGAGGGCGTGATCGTCACCGATTGCGACATCATCCCTGTCATGCCCGGCATGCTCGTCCAGCTCGATTGCTCACCCAAGAAGGGTGACGACGACCGCGATGACGACGACGACGACGATGGTGACGACGACGACGATGACAAGAAGCACCATCGGCCCCGCGGTCACGACCACGGCTGGGGCTCGGCCCACGACTATGACCACGACGACGACGACTGATCCGAGTCTTCGTCACTGACTGCTCACTTCGACGGGGAGCGCCGGCAACTGCGGCGCTCCCCGTTCTCGTTCCCTGGCGCGCCGAGTGCGCGCAAGAAAACGCCCCGCTCGTCGGCGGGGCGCGTCGGATCGTCTGCATGTGAGGCGGAGGCGTGGGGGGTTAGGCCTTCTTCTTCTTCTTCTTCTTGCCCTTGAAGTAGTCCCCGCCGAACTTGCGCTGGAACTTCTCCACGCGTCCGGCGGCGTCAACGAACGCCTGCTTGCCCGTGAAGAACGGGTGCGAGCCGGACCAGACCTCGACGTGCATCTCGGGCACGGTCGCGCCGACGGTCATGACGAGCTCCCCGTTGTGGAAGACCTTGCACTCGGGGTAGTACTTCGGGTGGGTGTCCTGCTTCATCGCTCGGCTCGTCGTCGGGGGGTGGATGGGGTCTCGGTCGGCATTCCGGGCTGCCCCGGAGCCGGGAAGGGTAGGCACGCCGGGCCCTTGGGTGAACCGGCGCGCCCTGGAGGGATGCTCAGGGGGACCCGTACAAAGCCCTTCTGAGCTACGGGGTCGCGTTTGGTCCCGCCTTTTCCTCCGCGCCCTGCCTCGCGGCGTGCTGCTCGAGGAGGTGGGGCACGAAGCGTTCCAGTTGTCCGCGTGCGTTGAACGAGGCGAGGTTGCCCTCGCAGTCCACGACGAAGACGGTCGGGATCGCCCGGACCTCCCACACCTCGGCGAACGTGTCGCCCGTGCGCTCCTCGCCCTCGAGGTAGTACTGCGGCCAGGGCATCTCGTTGTCCTTCACGTACGTCTTGAGCTTGTCGAGCCCGCCCCGCTCGGGCGGGGCGTCGAGGGAGACGCCGATGATCTCGACCTGCTTCTCGTGCTCGTTCCATTCCGCGTAGAGGCGCTTGAGCTCGGGGATCTCGGCGCGGCAGGGCGCGCACCAGGTCGCCCAGAAGTCGATGACCACCACTTTGCCACGCAGGTCCTTGATGTTGACGCGCTTGTTGGTGATCGCATCGGTGAAGGTGAGCTCGAACGGCTTGCCGATCGCGTCGGTTCGCTTGGAGACGCGCGTCAGGTCGCGTGCGGTCTTGGAGTCGGGCCACTGCTCGATGATCCGCTTGATGATCGCGTCGCTCCGGGCCCGGTCCTCATCGGATTGGCTCAGCTTGCCCGCCGCGAGCGCGAGGCTGCCCGGGGCGCGTCGATCATCGGGAGCCTGCTCGGCGAATGCCTCCGCGGCCTGGATCGCATCGTCGGCCGAGGTGCCACGGCCGTAGGCCAGCGCGGTCGCGCGGTAGTACAGCGCCTCGGTCCGCGAACTATCGGAAGCACACGACCCCTCGTCGAGAACGAGCGCGACCTCGGTCAGGACGGTCTCGGTGTCGGTGACCGGCGGGCGTGCGAGTCTGCGCCAACGCTCGTGGATGACCTCCGCGAAACGCGGGTGGCCCGGGTCTTCGCGGACGAGCCTTGCGAGCAGCGCCAGGCGCTGATCGACAACGGTCTTGATGATCTGGTCGCGCTGACGCCGGTACTCGGGGTCGCGCGCACGGTCCGGCTCCCAGGCGGGGACCGTGGTGGCGGCCAGCTCCTCGATGATCTCGTCCCCCGGGCTCTGGGCGAACGTGGGCGCGGCAACGGTGAAACAGAGGGCTGCGGTGAGCGCGAGCAGATGACGGGTGGTGGGCATGGGTGCGCCTTTTGGTTGTGGGGCGGGCCAGGGATCGTAGAATCGCCGGACCATGCCCGGTGCCTCGAGCCAGACCGATGTCCCCCCCCTGACGGTCCACTACCAGCCGGTGGTCGAGCTCGACACCGGTCGGGTCGTCGGCGCGTCGGGCTCCAGTTGATCGATGAATTGGCATACCGGGTCCGGCATGCCGATAAAGGCGCGACGCAGGGTTTCGCGACGGTTTTCCCTCGAAACCGGGGTGCTGTCCTCGCAGTGCCAGATGTAGAGCGTGGCGAGCCGACCTTCGCTCAATGTGTAGAATTCCACCAGACGCCCGGGGG
>JANQQG010000067.1 GCA_028285065.1 Phycisphaerales bacterium | reverse complement strand
CTTGTCGCGGATGATGCGGAGGACGAACATGCCGCCGGGGCTGGTCTGCATGACGCCCATGAGCAGTTGATCGCTGTCGCGCGCACGCGAGGCGAGCGTGTTCATCGCGGCTCGCTCGCGCTGGAGTCTGGCGGTGCGCTGAGCCGCTCCTGCGAGGATCGCGATCCCGGCGGAGACCATGGCGAAGCCGGCGGGTGGGCCGACGGCATCTGCGAACTCGCGGACGTTGGCGCGGACCTCGGGTGTTGCGATGACGCCGAAGATCATGTCGCCGAAGCCAACGATGTAGAGCATCGTCAGGCCGCCGGCGCAGAGCACCTCCCCGAGTCGTGGCACCCTGGGAACGTGGAGTCCCCTGAAGACCAGGAGCAGCACCACCACGAGGGATCCCGCGACCAACAGGTGGGGGACGAACGCGGCCGTCTCTGAAAGCGCCGGCATGCCACGAGGATCGGCCGGGCGAACTGGGCACTTCCGCCTAGGGCCTCGGGCGGGCGTTTGGGGGTGCAGATCGGCATCCAAGCCGATGGGTCTGCACCTCTCAATGGTTGGTCCGAGATGCAGGGCCACCCCAGTGTGGCCCCGCACCCCGGACGCCCCACGAGCTCGTTGCCAGGGGTCATTCGCGCCCCGCGGTGTCTCTCTCGTTGGTTCGCCGACGCCTGCCCGCGACGAGGCCGCCGATTGCGAGAAGGGCAGCGGCACCCGGGCTGGGGATGTTGGAGACGGTGAATGCGTTGAGGCCGGATCCGATGAAGTCGAAGCCGTGGATGGCGCCGATCTCCGTTTCGGGCCCGTTGAGGATCAGTTCGATGCTGCGGATGCCGTCGTTGATGATGCTGCCGTCTGCTAGTTCCGAGCTCGTGATTCCCTCTGGCAGCCCGAGGATTGTGATGATGTCGACGTCGGGGATCCCGTCGCCGTCATCGTCTTCGTCGATCCAGTCGACGGCGATGCCGGGGGGGATCTTGACGGTGCGGACGATCGGCTCACCGGGTGGCAGCCCGTTGAGGAGGATCCCGCTCGATGAGTCGATCTGTCGTTCGACGACGACGTCGCCGAGCGTGGTGATGCGCATCGTTGCGGTGGACGATCCGAGCTGTGCGAAGTCGAAGCCGAGGTGGTAGCTGGTGGCGCCGGCCTGGTCGGGCATGCGCGTCCAGCTGACGGTGCTGGCGCGGACGGGGCCGCTGCCGCCCGGGAGCTCGGCGACGAGTGAGATGTCGATGGAGGAGTCGATCGGCGAGGTGAGGCCGAAGGGGTCGGGCCAATCGACGATGAGGTTCGAGACGTGTTCCTCGACGCCCGCCTCGCCAATGGCGATGCGCCGAGCGGCGACGCCCCAGCCTCCGGAGCCGGGGAGCGGGGTCCCTGCGCGGACCTGCTCGGGCGCGAAGTCGAGGTTTGCGCCGCCGATTGCGGTGAAGTCGAAGAGGCCGTCGCCGGGGACCGCGGACGCGATGCCGCAGGCTCCGAGGAGGGCGCAAATGGCTGCGCAGGTCGACGCGCGTTTCGAGCTCGCGTGGCCTTGTGCTGACTCGTTCATCTCTCTGTTCTCCCTGGCAAGGGATGAGGAGTGGCCGAGTGATGCGGGCGCTTTCTCATCCGTGTCATGGGGACAAGCACCGTCTGGGTGCATCGGGGCTCATCTCGATGGGAGCTTTCTTGGAGTGTGCGCCTTGGTGCGGCGCGCGCGTGACCGCAACCGGCTGACTGGTGTCGCCGGCTGCGGTCAACGCCCACGCGCTGCCAAGGGATCTCTCTCGCTCCGCTCTCTCTCGCTCAAGCAGCAGTGGTCTTGCGCCGTCGCCGTCCGGCCATCAGTCCGCCCATGGCGAGCAGCGCGGCCGCGCCCGGGCTTGGGATGTTGGAGACGGTGAAGGCGTTGAGTCCTGAGCCGGTGAAGTCGAAGCCGTGCACCCAGTCGATCTCGGTCTCGGGTCCGTTGAGGACGAGCTCGATGCTGCGGATGCCGTCGTTGAAGATGCTCCCGTCGTCCAGCTCGAAGCTGGTCAGGCCTGCGGGGAGACCGCGGACGGTGATGATGTCGACGTCGAACATGTTGTCGCCGTCGTCATCGTCGTCGTTCCAGTCGACCCAGATGCCGGGGGGGATCTTGACGGTGCGGACGATCGGTTCGCCTGGGGGCAGGCCGTTGACGAGGATGCCGCTGGATGAGTCCATCTGTCGGGTGACGACGACGTCGCTGAGGGTGGTGATCCGCATCGTGGCGGTTGTCGAGCCGAGCTGGGCGAAGTCGAATCCGAGGTGGTAGCTGGTCGATCCGGCTTGGTCGGGCATGCGGGTCCAGCTCACGGTGCTGGCGCGGGTGGGGCCGGCGCTTCCGGCCATTGTGGCGACGAGGGAGAAGTCGATCGAGGAGTCGACTGGGGAGGTGAGGCCGAAGGGATCGGGCCAATCGACGATGAGGTTCGAGACGTGCTCCTTCACGCCGGGCTCGCCGATGGCGATGCGTCGGGCGGCGACGCCCCAGCCGCCGGAGCCGGGAAGGGGGGTGCCGGCGCGGACCTGATCGATCGCGAAGTCGAGGTTTGCGCCGCCGATTGCGGTGAAGTCGAAGAGGCCGTCGCCGGGGACCGCGGACGCGATGCCGCTGGCTCCGAGGAGGGTGCAGATGGCCGCGCAGGCTGCTGGCTTGCCCCGGTCCTTCCGCTGGTGCATGGTTCTGGTCATCTCTCTGCTCTCCCTTGGCATGGGCTGGGGCGGGCCCCGGGGTGATTCACCGGGCGTCAGCCCATCCGTATCATCAGGAGAAGCACCGTCTGGTCCGGGTGCGGCTCACCTCGTGAGGGTCTTTTTGAGGGTTGCTGTTTGAGCGAGCCCCCGCGCGACATTACCCAGCTTCTCACCCGGGCTGCGGATGGGGATACCCGCGCCACCGAGGCGTTGCTGCCGATGGTGTACGACGAGCTTCGGGCGCTTGCGGGCTCGTACTTCGCCTCCGAGCGCCGGGACCACACGCTGCAGCCCACGGCCATCGTTCACGAGGCGTACCTGCGGCTCGTCGGGACGCCGGACGGGTCCTGGAACGATCGAGCGCACTTCTTCCGGGCCGCGGCTCTCGCGATGCGCCGGGTGCTGGTGAACCACGCTCGGGACCGGAACCGGCTCAAGCGTGGTGGAGGTGAGGCGGATGGGAACCGGCCGGTCCCCCTCCCGCCGGAGACGCCTGCGCCCGAGGGGCTGGACGCGTCGCTGGACTACCTCGCGCTCGACGAGGTGCTGGCCGAGCTCGGCAAGGCCGATCCTCGCAAGGAGCAGGTCGTGCAGCTGCGCTTCTTCGGGGGGTTTGGGGTGGAGGAGACGGCGCAGATTCTGGAGATCTCGCCGGCGCAGGTGAAACGCGACTGGACGGCCGCTCGCGCGTTCCTGCTGAGCCGCCTCGACGAGACAGACGATGCGCCCTGAGGAATGGGCCGAGATCGAGCGTCTGTTCAACGAAGCGCTCGGGCTGGATGCATCCGAGCGTGACACGTTCCTCGAGCGGGAGACGGAGGACGACGGTGTGCGCCGGCGGGTGCGCTCGATGCTCGGGAAGACGGAGGACGAGGGCCACGCGCTGGACCGTCCGATGCCGGCGCGTGAGTTGATCGACTCGCTCACACCAGAGGAGGCAGAGGCGCCCCGGCAGTACCTGGGTGAGGGGGACGTCATCGGCCCCTACCGGGTCGATCGTCTGATCGCGGTGGGGGGGATGGGGGCGGTGTATCTCGCGACACGGACGGACGGGGAGCTCGAGCAGCAGGTCGCGATCAAGCTGCTTCGCACGACCGCGGGTCCGTCGCCGCGGGCCCGTCGCATGGTGCAGCGGTTTCGGCTCGAGCGTCAGGTGCTGTCGTCGCTGCGTCACCCGTGCATCACGCACCTGCTGGACGTCGGGACGACGGATGACGGGTGGCCGTACATCGTCATGGAGTACGTGCGGGGCGTGTCGATCGCGGACCACTGCGCGTCGCTCGGGCTGCGCGAGCGAGCGTCGTTGTTCATCCGCGTGTGCGAGGGCGTGCAGCATGCGCACCAGACACTGGTGGTGCATCGGGACATCAAGCCGCAGAACATCCTGGTCACGCCCGATGGGACGCCGAAGGTGCTGGACTTCGGGATCGCGCGTCTTGTCGATCAGGAGGGGGTCGGCGATGGCGTGATGCTCACCCACACCGGGGAGTTCCTTGGGACGCTCGCCTATGCATCGCCGGAGCAGCTCCGGGGCGATGGCGCCTTCGACACTCGCAGCGACGTGTATTCGCTGGGCGTCGTGCTGTATCAGTTGCTCACGGGGCGGCTGCCGCATGAGGAGACGCAGACGCTTGCGTCGCTCATCAAGAGCATCGAGCACGAGCGTCCGGAGCGTCCGTCGGTCAAGCACGAGGGCGTGCCGGCGGACCTGGACGCGGTGGTGCTCCGCGCGATCGCGAAGGAGCGTGAGCGTCGGTACCAGTCGGCGGGCGAGCTGGCCGACGACCTGCGGCGGTTCCTGGGGGGTGAGCCGGTTGTGGCTCGCTCGGATAGCCGGTGGTACGTGATCAAGTCGGAGCTGAAGCGGCGGCGCGTGCCGTTGGTCGTCGCGGGGTTGATCGTGGTGGTGAGCGTGACGTTCGGGATCTTTGCGCGGATGCAGGCGATCGATCTTGCGGATCGGACGGAACGCCTCGAGCGAGCGTTGCTTGTCGACTCGTTCCAGCGCGGACGTCTGCTCGGGCGAGCGGGGAATCTGACCGGGGCTGAGAACCTGCTGTGGGCGCAGCTCGCCACGGAGGGCGAGTCGGGTGTGTCGCTGGCGATATGGGGGCTGCGCGAGCTGTACGCCTCGGTTCCGCTTGATGCGACGCTCACATTGGGTGAGGGGCCGCGACGCATCGGCGCCGGTCCGGGCGGGCGCCTGATTGCGTTCGAGCCGGGCGGGGGGCTGCTGGAGGTGCTCGACGCGCGCACAGGCGCGGTCGAGGATCGGGTCGAGATGCCTGGTGTCGTTGGGATCGCCTGCAGCCGGTCGGGGGAACATGCTGCGTGGGTCGACGCGGGCGGCGCTGTGTGGTCATGCCAGGATGCCGCATTCGCGACGCGGACCCGTCTCATGGGGAGCGGGGGCGCCCTGGCGCTTGCCTGCTCGGACGATGGGGGTGCCTGCATCCTGCTGTCCGAGGGTGGCGCGCAGCAGCTCGTGATCGCGCGCGAGGGCGCGGAGCCGGTCTTCCTCGCGGGTCTCGGAGGTGTTCCGGTGCGCAAGGCGTGCTTTGCGGGCGCCTCCGAGGTGTTCGCGCTGTGCGACGATGCGACTGTGCGCCGCTGGGATGTGCGCGATGGGCGGGAGACGGGTCGGTGGACGCCCGGCTGCGATGCGCAGCGAAGCCCGCTCGCTGTCTCCAGCGATGGGCACCGCGCGATCGTAGCGAAGGGGCGCAGGCTTCTGCTCCTGGACCTCCGCGACGGCTCCGTCGACGCGATTGACGGCGCGAACGGGTGGATCCAGGGTGTTGCGTTCGTCACTGATCGCGCGGGGGTCGAGCGGGCGGCGACGGTCTCCGCTGACTACGCGGTCCGCCTTTGGGACCTGGACCCGTTCCGGATCGTCTACGAGACGACGGCGCACACGAGCCGGCCCACGTCGCTTACCCCGCTGAGCGAGCCCGGTGTCTTCGTGTCCGTCGATGAGCGCGCGACGGCCCGCATCTGGCGACTCGGGATGCGCGAGGAACTCATCCGGGACACCGGACTCGGGGAGGGAACTGTGCTGAGCCTGGCGGCGGACCCGACGGGCGAGTCGATCGGTGCTGCGCTCGATGGCGAGCCTGATCGCTTCCAGGTCGTGTCCGCTCGCGCTGGTGACCGGCGCACGAGCGGCCCATTCAACGCACCGGTGTGCGCGGCGGCGCGCCTGCCGGATGGTGCTGGTTGGATCTGCGCGACCTACTCCAACGAGTTGGTGCGCTTCGAGCCGGACACACTCACGCCGAGTTGGCGCGTCGAGCTGGATGCGCGTCCGAATGCGGTTGCCGTGTCACCGGACGGGGAGCGATTCGCTGTGGCGTGCGATGGGGGGTCGGTGCGCGTGCACGCCGTGTCGGATGCCAGCGAGCTTGGGCGGGCGGCGATCGAGGCGACCCGCGTCCCGTCGGTCGCGTGGTCGGCGCTGGACGACGTCGTG